>CANIBN010000060.1 GCA_947465505.1 Acidimicrobiales bacterium
CCGGCCACCGTGGTGCTCTCGGGCACCTCGAGCGGTCTCGAGTCGTCGGTGTACGCCATCGTCGCCATTGCGGTCGCCCTCGGCGTCACGCTGTGGATGGGCGGCGGCAACCTGCAGTTCTCGCTGTACCTCGTCGCACTCTGCGGCATGGGCATGCTGGCAACCACCGGCGTCATCGTGTCGGAAGACACCTTCGGCCCGGTGTCGGACAACGCAGCCGGTATCGCCGAGATGTCCGGCGAGTTCCATGGTGAGCCCGAGCGCATCATGGTGAGCCTCGACGCCGTGGGTAACACCACCAAGGCCGTCACCAAGGGCTTCGCCATCGGCTCGGCGGTCATCGCCGCTGTGGCGCTCTTCGCCTCGTACATCGAGACGATCGCCAGCGAGCTCGGCCTCAAGTACACCGAGAACAACATCGGCGCACTTGGCAAGACCAAGGAATCCATCGGCAAGGCCATCGAGGGCGGCGACGTCTTCAAGGTCATCCAGACCCAGATCAACGTCGCCGACGTGAAGACCTTCATCGGTCTCCTCATCGGTGGTTCGGTTGCGTTCATGTTCTCGGCACTCGCCATTCGCGCCGTGGGTCGCACCGCCGGCGTCGTGGTGCAGGAAGTCCGCAACCAGTTCGCTGATGGCAAGATCATGAAGGGCGAGAAGAAGCCGGACTACGGCCCGGTTATCGACATCTGCACCGCAGCATCGCTGCGCGAACTCACCACCCCGGCACTGCTGTCGGTGCTGACGCCGGTCATCATCGGCTTCGGTATCAACTACGCAGCTCTCGGCGCATTCCTCGCCGGCGTCATCCTCACCGGCCAGCTGATGGCCAACTACCTGAGCAACGCAGGTGGAGCGTGGGACAACGCCAAGAAGTACATCGAGGACGGCCACGAGGGTGGTAAGGGTTCGGAGGCCCACAAGGCAGCCGTGATCGGCGACACCGTCGGTGACCCGTACAAGGACACCGCTGGCCCGGCACTCAACCCGCTCATCAAGGTGATGAACCTGGTCTCGCTGCTCATGCTGCCGGCCATCATCAAGCTGCGCGACAACGAGGCTGCTCGCTACTCGATCAGCGCCGTTGCCCTGGTGATCCTCATCGGTTCCATTGCGTTCTCGAAGCGCAAGACCGAGAGCATCGGCGGCCCCGCCGCCGCCTGATCCGTTCACCGAGCGGTTTACTCAGCACCCCGGGCTTCGCAGCCCGGGGTGCTCTGCTTTTCCGGCAGTGCCGCAGGCGCGTTCCCGCAGAGCAGTAGCCTCGCCTCCGCATGCTTGCTCTCCTTGCCCTGCTCAACGTCGAAAGCATCCTGAAGAACGGGGGGCTCGCACTGCTTGCCGTCATCGTCTTCGCTGAGAGCGGCATGCTGATCGGCTTCTTCCTGCCGGGCGACTCCCTGCTATTCATCGCCGGCTTCCTCGCATCAAACGCTGGCGGGCACAAACTCCCGGCGCTTCCCTGGGTCATCCTCACCTGCGTGGTTGCCGCCATTGTCGGCGACCAAATCGGCTACCTCATCGGACGAGAACTCGGACCACGCCTGTTCAACCGGGAGAACTCCCGACTCTTGAATCCAAAGAACATCGACAAGACGCAGGCGTTCTTCGACCACCACGGCCCCAAGTCCATCGTGCTGGCGCGCTTCGTTCCAGTGGTCCGAGCGTTCGTTGCGGTGATCGCCGGTGCCGGTCGGATGAAGTACCGAACGTTCGTCACCTACAACGTGGTGGGAGGAGCGTTGTGGGGCATCGGCCTGCCGGTGCTCGGATACTTCCTCGGTGAGCGCAAGTGGGTGAAGGACAACATCGAGATCGTCCTCATCCTCGTAGTCGTCCTGTCGCTCGTCCCCGTGGCGTTCGAACTCCTGCGGCACCGCCGCAATGCCTCCCGCTCGGCCTGATTCCTCAACGGGAAACGGCTGGAACCGCTGGCCGCAAGACAACGTACGCTCGTGCCATGCGAGCCGTTGTCTGTCACGAACTGGGCCCTGTTGAGAACCTGCGCGTGGAGTACCTCCCCACGCCGGAACCCGCCGCTGGTTCGGTACGCATTCGCGTCGAGGCTTCCGGTGCCTCCTTCGTCGACGCACTGCAGGTAGCGGGCAAGTACCAGTTTCCCTCGAACCCGCCATACACGCCCGGCGGCGAGGCCGCAGGGGTGATCGACGCGGTCGGCGACGGCGTCGAGGGCTTTGCGATCGGCGACCGCGTCCTTGCCTCCACGTTCCACGGCGCATGGGCCGACACGCTGATTGCCAAGCCACACCAGTTGTATCGAATCCCCCCGTCGCTCGACTCGGCTCGGGCTGCAACCTTCCTCCAGGTCTACGGCACTGCGTGGTTCGCGTTCACGCGGCGCACTCACATCAATGCGGGCGACACCGTGCTCGTCACCGGTGCGGGTGGCGGTGTTGGCCTTGCGGCCATCGACGTTGCACGATCGTTCGGGGCGAGGGTGATCGCCGTCGCCTCGTCGGAGGAGAAGCGCTCACTCGCGCTGCAGGCGGGTGCCGACGCAGCAATTCCCACCGACGCTGACGTGAAGGCTCGGGCTCGCGAACTCACCGACGGCAAGGGCATCGATGTGGTGTACGACGTCACCGGTGGTGATGTTGCCGAGCAGTCGTTACGGGCACTGCGCTTCGACGGCCGTTATGTCGTGATCGGGTTCACTGCTGGTATCGCACGGGTACCGCTGAATCTTGTCCTGCTGAACAACCGCACGTTGGTTGGCGTGGAGTGGGGCGGTTGGGTGCAGCGCAACCCCGACGCAAACCGTGCGCTCATCGATGAAGTCATCGACGCCATCGCTGCCGGCCGACTCTCCCCCGTCGCGCCCTTCGAGCGCCCGCTCTCCGATGCTGCGGCGGTCTGTAGCGAACTCTTGGAGCGACGGGCCGTCGGCAAGATCGCGCTCATGCCGTAACTGATGCGCCGACATAGCCTCCGTGCCGATGGTCGCCCATAGCCTCCGCTCCGCTTCGGCATAGTTCGGCGTGCGGCTCGTCGCTGGCGCTTCCCTCGCCGCCGCAACTGATGCGCCGACATAGCCTCCGTGCCGATGGTCGCCCATAGCCTCCGCTCCGCTTCGGCATAGGGCTCCTGCTCGCTGCTGCTGGCGCAGCCTCGACCCGGCGAGCTACGAGAGAAAGTCCAAGAGGCGTTCGACAGAGCCGACAAGCTCGGGCTCGAGGTCTGCGTAGGTCTTCACCCGGTTACGCAGTTTCGGCCACAGCCCGTTGAGTTCCATGCCAAGCGCCCGGGCCATGCCTTCTTTCCACGGGATGCCACGCGGTACGTCGGGCCACGACTCGCGGCCGATTACCTTCGGACGAATACCGGCCCACACGTCCACGAAGGGGTGACCGGTAACCAGCACGTACTCTCCTCGTACCGAGGCAGCGAGTCGCCACTCCTTCGAACCCTCCACCAGGTGATCGACCAGAATGCCGAGTCGTCGTTCCGGCGACGGCCCAAACTCGCGAACGGCCTCCACCAAGTGGTCGATGCCATGCATCGGCTCCACCACGATGCCCATCTCGCGCAGGTCGTCGCCCCACACGTGTTCGAGCAGCTCGGCATCGTGCTTGCCCTCGACCCAGATCCGGCTCGCACGCGCCACCCGTGCGGGCATGGGCTTGTCGCTCGCTACCGATCCAGAGGCAGTGAGCTTTGGCCCACTCGGCTTCGCTGCCTCTTCGCGCACCAACGTGACCCGCTTACCCTCGAGGAGGAAGCCGCCGTCTTTCCACGTGAAGTGCCGCAACTGCCCCTTGCGGTCCCGAAGCGTGACCGCCTCGAACGTTGTCTTCACGATGTCCCCGCAGAAGCCGCTAGAGCGGTCCTCCACAACGAGTCCCTGCACGGCAATCACCTTGGGATAGGTGGGCTTCCGCCGTGGGTCAAAGTCCTCGAGAACGTCGCGCTCGTAAGCCACGTCCCCATTGTCCGTCATTCGGCACGGCGAACCCATGCATGCCAGCCATCTGCGGTGAGCACTTGCTCGACGCCCTGACCGTCACGCCGTCGATACGGGGCCCGAAGGCCCCACCCGGTGGGCCCGAGGGGATCGCTGGGCAACCACGGTTGACCCCACACGTGCACTCGGCGGGCCGGGCCCTCGAACCGGAAGATGCCCTCACGCAACTCGATCTCGGCGTCCACCTCCCCGGCCTGCTCGTATCCGCCGTCCACGGCGGTGGCCGGGTCCACGGCGTACCACTCGACATCGAACGTCACCGGAACGAGTTCGCCGTAGGCGCGACCGAATGCCTCGTTGGGATCGTCGAGCAGCACGCCGTGTGCCTCATTGCCAACTGACCATTGCCTAAACGGTTCGTCGCAGAAGTGGCCGGCCCACATCTCGGGAGGCTTGATTTCGAGGCCCTGGCGCAGTCCTGTGCCGTCCAGTTCGACGATGTGCAGGTACGACTCACCGGCGCGTACCAACCCCGCCCAGTAATCGAAGCGCTGGCCGGTGATCTCGAGCCCTACGTAGAGGCCTGCCGTTGCGTCCCTGGACCACGCCCAGAACCACCAGGCTTCAACCGACTCGTTTGGATGACGAGCCTCGTCTGCGGCCACCCACGCTGGCATCGGGGGAACTGGCGCTCCCGCCACACCGGTCATGGCGTCGAACGGTACCCGACGGGCCAGAATAGGAACGTGCGCTACCTCAGTCTCGAATGGATCGACGCCCTGACCGCAGCCGTTGCAGCCGACGAGGCGATGCAGCGCGCCGCTGCGGAGAACACCATTGCCATCACCCAGGTCGTCACGGGCACCCCTGAGGGCGACGTCACCTATCACCTCGCCGTTGCAGATGGTCGGGCAGTCTTCGGACCCGGCGCAGCGGTGGACGAGGACCTACGAATGATGCAGGACTGGGAGACCGCCGTTGGAGTGGCGACTCGCACGCTGAACCCGCAGGACGCACTCATCGACGGCCGGATCCGACTTGGCGGCGACCCGATGAAACTCATGGCTGCCGAATCACTGTTTGCGGCGTTGGATGGCATCTTCAACGAGGTGAGCAAGCACACCACCTACGACTGGCCGAACCAGAACTAGGCGATCGCCGCCGTGCCCGAACTGCCCGAACTGCAGGCACACGCCGAGCGTCTGCACGCCGCATTCGCCGGCAAGGTTCTCGAGTCGTTCTCCCCCTTCGGGTTCACCGTGCTCAAGACGGCGACCCCGCGACCCGAAGAGGCCGTTGGCTCATCGTTGGACCGTGTGTGGAGACGGGGCAAGTACCTGCTCGTCGAGTTCGCTGCAGTGACGTTTGCCGTTCACCTCATGCAGGGTGGACGACTGCACCCCGACGACAGACTCGCCATCAAGCCTCGAGGTGGGCAAGCCCGCTGGCGCTTCAGCGACGGCGCTGCACTGCTCCTCACCGAACAGGGAACCGAGCGCCGTGTTGGCGTGTGGTGTCTGCCCACCGCAAAGGTGCTCAGCAGCCCACCGCTTGCCTCGCTCGGCCCAGACGCGCTGGATGTCGACGCCGAGACCCTCGACGAACTGTTCCTCATCCATTCCATGCGGTTACACGGATTCCTGCGTGACCAGCAGCAGATCGCAGGGCTCGGCAGGCGACTCGCCAACGAAGTGTGCCACCGGGCGAGACTCTCACCGTTCGCCAACACAGCGAAGCTCGGTGTGGACGGCGCCGAGAGGGTCGTGCGCGCGATCCATGCGGCGTGCGAGGACAGCCTCGCCTACGAACGAGGCCAGGACGAGATGGTGGGGTCTGCAACGAGGCCGAGCCGTGTGCATTCTCGAGAGGGTCAACCCTGCCCGGACTGCGGCGACGTCATCCGTGCCATCGAGTACGCGAGCTACACCGTCAACTACTGCCCGGCCTGCCAGACCGGCGGCAAGGTGCTCGCAGACAACACCACGAGCAAGTTCCTGAAGTAGCCCCACAACGCGAAGATCTCGGTCGATTCCTTGTGACCAGGTCACAAGAAATCGACCGAGATCCCCAGGCCGAGCGGTATCGGATCAGCAGTGCTGGATCAGATGAACCCGAGGTCACGCACGGCGTCGCGCTCCTCGGCGAGTTCTGCCACCGTGGCGTCAATCTTGCCTCGGCTGTAGGCGTCGATGTCGAGTCCCTGGACGATCTCGTACTTGCCGTCCTTGCAGACGCACGGGAACGACGAGATGAGGCCCTCAGGAACACCGTAGGAACCGTCGGACGGGATGCCCATCGACACCCAGTCGCCGTCTGCCGTACCGAGCGACCAGGAACGGATGTGGTCGATCGCAGCATTGGCCGCAGACGCAGCCGACGATGCACCACGGGCCTCGATGATCGCAGCGCCACGCTTGGCGACGGACGGGATGTAGGTGCCGTCGATCCAGGCGTGATCGTTCACCTGCGCGTAAGCCTGCTTGCCATTGACCTCGCAATGGAACAGGTCGGGGTACTGCGTGGTGGAGTGGTTGCCCCAGATCGTCATCTTCTTGACCGCCGTTACCGGCTGGCCGAGACGCTGTGCAATCTGCGTAACCGCGCGGTTGTGATCGAGGCGGGTCATGGCGGTGAAGTTGCGGGGGTCCATCCCCTTCGCATTGTTCATGGCGATGAGTGCGTTGGTGTTGGCCGGGTTACCGACCACGAGGACCTTGATGTCCTTCTTCGCATTGCGCGCGATGGCCTCACCCTGCGGCTTGAAGATGCCGCCGTTGGCGGACAGCAGGTCGCTGCGCTCCATACCGGCCTTGCGCGGCATGGCGCCGACCAGCAGTGCAACGTCGGCATCGCCGAACGCCACGTTCGCGTCGTCGGTGCCGACAACGCCGGCGAGCAACGGGAATGCGCAGTCGTCCAGCTCCATCTTCACGCCTTCAAGCGCCTTGAGCGCAGGCGTGACCTCGAGCAACTGGAGGATCACAGGCGTGTCGGGACCGAGCATGGCACCGGACGCAATACGGAACAGGAGGCTGTAGCCGATCTGGCCGGCAGCGCCGGTGACCGCAACTCGAACTGGGCTCTTCATAGGGGTCCCAGCGTATCCACGAACGGCTCTGCCTCCCAGAATCGACCCAGCCCACGGGCATGTTTTTCGCCCAACGGCCCGATACCGGAAGTGGCCTAGCCGACAGCCTTGGTGATGGCATCGACAATGAGCGACGTGAAGTATCGCTGCCCGGCCGGGGCCAGATGAATACGGTCGGCGTAGAAGTACGCCTTGGACCGCGAGGCAACTCGTTTGGAGTGCCAGGTGTACTTCAGCTTGCTCTGGGCAAGTTGTTGCCAGTCGACGATCGTGACATTCGGGAAGCGACTGCGCGCCGCGAGGAGAAGGCGGTGGTTACGAGCCTCCTTCGGGAGACCGTTCACCTGCGGTGTCACGACAAACACATGGTCAACATCGGAGAGTTTTCCGAGAATGATGTCGATCAGCTTCGCGCTGAGGTTGTCGTTCCCGCCGAGCGCAAGCACCACCACCTCGCCCAACTGTCCGGCCGCCCGATACTTGTCGATGAGTCCCTCCGCCTTGCCGAATCGTCGGCCCTCGCGTGCATCTACCCGAATACCCGCAGCCTCCAGTCGCCGTTTCGCACCGAGCATCACCGAGTCGCCGAGTGCCAAGGGTTTGATCGCCAATGCCGGCACGGTGCTCATCGTCGCGGCGGCTTGGGACGTTCCTGGCGCCGCCTCGTTGGGGCGGACCGTGGTCTCGGGTGTGGTCGCGTTTGTGGTCGTCATCGAGGAATTGGTCGGCGAGGATGCAGACGAACTGCTCGGTACGGGGGACGTGTTCGGTACGACGGTTGGGGGACCTTCGGTTGTGTCGCCCGGGGCAAGTGCGCCGCCCAGTACTGCTTCATCGACATCGCACTCCACCGGATTGCGATTGCAGGCGGCCTGCACGGCGAGCACATCCTCTGCGGCGAACGACGACGAGGTCGGCATCACGGTCACCAACATGGCGAACGCCCCAACACCGGCCAGCACCCGGCTCGAACGGAATCCCAAGCCTCGTCGGACGGGCATCTCCACGAGTCGGTACGACACCTCGGTGATCGCGATCGTGATCGCGAGTCGAAGCAGCAGGGCGGGGAACCACGACCACCGGACATCGGGACTGGACGGGTCGAGCAACGAGCCATCCCCCCACGGTCGAGTCAACTGGAACACGGGCCAGTGCCAGAGATACAGACCGTAGGAGCGCTTGCCCAACCACACGAGTACTGGTGTCGAGAGCACACGTCGCCCGAGCATCGAGGCAGGGTGAGATACCGCCACGATGACGAGCAGGGTGGCGACGTCGACAACGAGCAGACCGCCGCGGAACAACAGGTCGTATCCGTGCAGAGCAGACACGCCGTCAACGAGAAAGTGCCACTGAAGGAACGCCCAAACGAGGACCGCGAGCCCAACCACACCCAGTGCGTCGACGCGCCTTCCATGAGCGGCTGCGGTTGCGCCGGCTACGCGCCAAGGCCTCCAGAAGATTGCGAGGGCAGAGCCGAGCAACAGTCCCGTGGCTCGAGTTGGGGTCGCGAGGTAGAGGAAGTTGATCCGTGCGATGTCCTCGGAGCGGTAGACGAGTGCAGTCACCAGCGCGATGGCGCCAGCAGTGCAGACAAAGACGACGCCGACCAGGGGGAGTCGGCGCCGAAAGCGCCGCAGCACGAGCCACATCACGAGTGGCCATACGAGGTAGAACTGCTCCTCCACGGCTAAGGACCAGAGGTGTCGCAGCAGCGGAGGTCGACCGACGCCATCGGCGTAGTTCAATCCGGCAACAATCTCGTACCAGTTCGTGACATACAGCCACGCGGATGTCCACATCCCGCGGAATGCGCGCACATGCTCAAGGAGCGAGTCGTCAACACGACCGCCGAACCCCACCACGCCCATCGTCACGAGGAGAAGCGCAAACAGTGCCGGGAGCAGGCGTCGCGCCCGGCGCAGCCAGAACCGGCGGAGGTCGATCCGATTGCTGCGTTCGTGCTCGGCGACGAGGAGCGACGTGATGAGAAAGCCGGAGATCACGAAGAACACCTCGACACCGAGGAACCCGCCGGGCATCCAGGAGGACGGCATGTTCTGTTGGGCGTGGTAGAGCAGGACAGCGGAAACGGCCAGTGCCCGCAGGCCGTCTAGGCCGGGCAGATACGCAAGTGCGGCTCGGTCTCTGCCGAACAGCGAGGTGCCCGAAACCGGGGTGTCGTCCACGATCAGGAGACGGGGAGACCGAGGCGCTCGTAGATGTCGCGAGTAGCCGTCGAGCGGTTCATCGTGAAGAAGTGCAGGCCTGGCGCCCCTCCGGCCAACAACGCTGAGCAGAGTTCGGTGGCAACCTCGATACCGATCTTGGCAACCTCCGCCTCATCGGTGGAGTCACCGATCCGCTCGGCCAACCACTTCGGGAATGCTGCACCGGAGAGTTCCGCCATGCGGCGAACCTGATTCTTGTTCGTGACAGGCATGATGCCCGGGATCACCGGCTTGTCCACACCGAGCGCGGACAACTCATCGAGCATCCGGAAGTAGTGGTCGGCCTCGAAGAAGAACTGAGTGATCGCAAAGTCTGCCCGTCGAAGTTTCTCTGCGAGGTGACGGCGATCGTTGGCGCGGTCGGTGGATCTCGGGTGTACCTCGGGATGTGCAGCAACTCCCACAGAGAAACCGTCGCTGCCCGCGATGTGCTCAACCAGATCGAGCGCATACGAATAGTCACTCGGCCCTGGCTCGGCACCTCCGACCGGTGGGTCTCCACCCAGAGCGAGAATGTTCTCGACGCCTGCAGCCGTGTAGTTCGCGAGGATCTCGTCAATCTCTGCTCGGCTGTGTGCAGTGCAGGTGAGATGCGCCATCGGCGTGATGTGTGTCTCCTTGCGCACCCACTCGACGACCGCGTGTGTTCGGGCTCGGGTGCTGCCGCCGGCACCGTAGGTAACACTGACAAAGCTCGGCGCGAGCGATTCGAGCTCTGCGATGGTGCGGCCGAGCGTTAGCTGGGCGTAGTCGGTCTTTGGGGGGAAGAACTCGAAGGAGAACGTGCGGCCACGCGCGAGGAGATCTGCAATGCGGGCCATTCCCAAAACGCTAGCGGTGCGACGAGTACCCCAGCAGCGATAGTCATCACTGCATACGGACCGGTCAACGCTGAGTCGTATTCCGACCAGAACAGATGAGCAATGCCGACGGCGAGGGCCGAACCGCCGACCAGCAGCACCGAGGTTCTGCTGCACCTCCACAGTGCGATCACGGTGGCTCCCCCGGCAAGCGCTACAGCGGCCGCCGCCATCCCCCCGTAGTGATACCGCACGCCGTGAACGTCGCCTCCTGACACTTGCTGGAAGTGAAGGTACGAAGGCAGTTGCTCGATTGCCACCCACCACAGCAGGACGGAACCGACGAGCGCCAGAAGCGCCACCCGGTCCACGTACAACAGCCAGTTCCGCTGCGACGGGCTCGACGGCCAGAGGAGGAGCAGCGTGCAGAGAGGGAGCCACCCGCCAGACCCGAGGAGGTCTCCCGTCCACAGCGAGGTCACGGCTATCGCCAGCGAACTCGCGAGCGCAATGCGCCAGGCCGAGAGATCCTGGCGTCGCACCGTCCAAACCAGCACCGGCACGGCCCAGAGCGTGAGGTACTGCACCGAGCCCACCGTGTTGTGGATGCGGTGGATGATCTCGCTGTCGTCCCAGATTCCGCGAGGCGGATACGGAGCGACCGCAACGATCATCACCCCGGCAATACCGAGGCCCCAGATCATCCGGAGTGCAGGGACCCTGCGCCTCCAGTCCGAATCAGGCAAGCAGTTCCTCGACGGGCGTGATCATCCCGACGTAGAACGCACCGAACTCGGCGTACACCGCAGATGCTGCGTCGAACCGCATCGTGTACACGACGTCTTTCAGATCATCGATGTGCACGCCGAACAGTGTGACACCCCACTCGAAATCATCGAGCCCCGTGGAACCGGTGACCAACTGCAGCACACGTCCCGCAAACGTGCGGCCGCTCTTGCCGTGCTCGTGCATGAGCGCCTCGCGGCGCTCGTACTCCTCGGTGAACCAGTTGGCGTGGGCCTCGCGCTTCTTCGACATGGGATAGAAGCAGAAGGCAGGCTTGTCTGCGGGTGGCAACTGCGGGTACAGACGAGTCTGCTTCATCGCGTCGGGCACACCCTTCGCGTATTCGCTCACCTCGGTAATCGAGACGTAGGAGTCGACCACGTCGAGTCCGGCGGCCTGCAACGCGCTCTGGAGCCGACGGAGCTCGCGCAGATCGGGTCCGAGGCCCATCACGCATACGTCGGCCTTGTGGCCGAGCATGTCGGCGCAGATCACTTGGTGGCCTGCGGCCTGAGTGGCCTTGACTGCCGACACCAGGGCCTCACGGTCGAGGCTCGGCGTGGGCTTGCAGAACAGGTGGAGGACTCCCCACCCAACGCTTGGGCTGATTGGATCGGTCACACCGTGAGGCTACCGATTACACACCCGGCGGCGGTGGGGGGATGGGGCCGCCCGTGAGCGATGGCAGCATGACGTCTACCGCAGCGTGCTGCTGGTGCGCCTGCAGTGCCATGAGGTGATAGCTCTCGGCCAGTGCACGGAAATGCTCTCCTTGGTACAGCCGACCATCCACCATGGGTCCCTGATGTCCCTCGATGATCGCGGCAACATCTTCTCCCGAGATCGTCTTGTGCGTCTCGAGCGCGTGCGCGAGCGCAAAGATCTGCTGCCGGTTGGCGGCGAGCAGGTCCTCGGTGCGCTTCAGGAGGTCCTGCAGACGCGCCTCGATGCGTTCCTGCAGTGCTGGGTCGCCTGGCTTGTCGCCACCGCCCGTCACCGCAGTTCCGGCATCGCTGTTGCGGGAGAAACCGGCGCCCGGCCCCATGCCAAAGAGGTTCCGCAACGCTGCCTGCGAGCTGATGGTGCTACCCATGCCCCACGTGGCCTCCATGAGGGCCGACAGCGTGGTTGCCGACATGAGGTCTCCGCTCACCCCGCTCGAGTTGTCCCGCTCGAAGAACATGCGCTCGCCGGCAAGCGAAGCAAGGCTCACCATGATGTCGCTCTCGTAGTCGGACTTCCATTGCGTGTAGTGATCATCCGCCTTCACGAACGACACCATGCCGAGATACGTGCCACCTTTCTCGATCGTGGCGATGTCGATGAGGTAGTCCTTCTGTAGCCGGTAGGCCGCAATGGCATGACACGCCTCATGAATCGCGATGGCATGGCGCTCGCGTTCGATGTAGTCGACGTTCTCCGGCGGCCCGAGCTGCTTCTCGCGCTTGGCGATCAACACGTCTTGCCACTCGACCACGTCGCTGTTGCGCTTCATGGCGATGATGACGGACTCGTTCACGAGGTCCTTGATGGACGCGCCGGTGGCGTACGGCGTGATGGTTGCCAGTCGCAGGATCTGTGCAGGCGTCAGCGCGTGGTTGATCTTGCGGAAGTATCCGTCGTACGTACGGGCACGTCCCTCTTTCGACGGATAACCAACCTTGTAGATGCGGTCGATACGCCCGGGCCGCAACAGTGCCTGGTCGAGGGCCGTCGGTTGGTTCGTCGCGAACACGTGGAGGATGCGGTACTTCGGCGGCTTCTTCGGCTTGATACCGAGGAAACTGCGCAGGCGCTTGCTGAAGAACCCGCGCGGCTTGTTGAGGCCAGACATCTCGGTGAGGATCGCCTGCAGGGTGCCCATGCCGCCGCCGCCCATGCCGGCCATCATGATGCGACGAATGCGGCCGCGCTTTGGCTCGGTGTCGTCGGACTTCGTCACGGGTGCAAGCGTGCGCATGATGGCCTCGCGTCCCGATTCCGAGATCCACCTCAGGTCCTCAAGACCCTCCATGCGCTGAAAGTCGTCGGGAAGCCCACCACGGTTGCCAAGCACGTCGGCCTCGTCGAAGAACACCACCACGCCGCCGTACTTGAGAGCGTTCTTGCGCAGCCGTCGGTACAGCCACTTCATCTTCATCGGCGCAACACCCATGAACGTCTGCACAAATGCGCCAGGGTCCACGAAGAAGAAGGGCTTGCCCGTCTCGCCCGCCATCGCCTCTGCCATCAGGGTCTTGCCGGTGCCGGGAGGGCCCCAGAGCAACAGACCGCCTGGCACGTAACCGCCACGTGCCTCGATCTCGGCAGGACGGTTGAGGA
>CANIBN010000061.1 GCA_947465505.1 Acidimicrobiales bacterium
AGGAGTCCATCCGCTTTGCTGATGCCGCATGTGCCGGTCTCGGAATCGTGGTGGTCGGCATCACGCTCGGCCTGCTGCTCACACCCGGGGCAACTGCTGAGCAGCGTCCCGCAAATGCTGCTGTCCCCGCGTTCCTGGTTGCGGCACTCGCCCTGCCGGCGATGGTGGTCGGCGGCACGACCGTTCACGATCACGGCTCGTCCACCACGCACACCCACACCGCATCCGAGGAGTCCGCAACAGAGCCGGCCTCCTTGCCGGCAGCCGTGCCGCCGAAGCCGTACGACCCGACCCAGCCCATCGATCTCTCCGGCGTCGACGGGGTGTCGCCCGAGCAGCAGGCACGGGCTGAGAACCTCGTGGCCATCACCCTCGATCGTCTGCCGCGCTTTGCGGACTACCGAACAGCCGAACAAGAGGGTTGGCGCTCCATCGGCGATTCACTTACCGGATACGAGCACTTCCTGAAGTGGGACCTCATCAACGATTCGGTAACGCTCAATCCGGACGAACCCGAATCACTCGTCTACGAAGTGGGGCGTGACGGCAGTCGCACACTGGTGTCGGCGATGTACATGCTGCCGTCCGCCGTGTCGCTCGACGCGGTGCCCGACGTTGGCGGCAGGCTCACGCAGTGGCACGTCCACAACGACCTCTGTTTCACCAATGACCCGACGGCGCCTCAGGTAGCGGGCATCACATCGGCGGGGGGCTCGTGCACTCCCCCGCTCGTGAAGTTCCCCGCGTCACCCATGATCCACGTGTGGATCGTGCCGCATCCGTGCGGTCCGTTCGCGGCGCTCGAGGGCGTCGGTGCCGGCCAGGTGAAGGCTGGCGACACCAAGTGGTGCGATCACGCGCACGGTTCCAGCGGCACGTTGTCGTAGCGCACCGTACCGCTACTTGCCGAGTGTCGCTGCGGCGTCCTCGTCCTTGATCATCCACCAGGCACACGAACTGGCGACGACAAGGAGCACGGTCGACACCAGGATCGCCACCCGGTAGCCGTGAAGCGCCCGCTCTGGGTTGACGGGCTTGCCGACAAGGTTCGTGAATGCGGCGAGCATCGTGGACATCACGGCAACGCCTACCGAGATCGAGACCTGCCGGAGCGTGGAGAACAACGACGATGCCCTGCCCATTGCTGCGGGTGCGATGGACGAATATGCAACGGCCTGGATTGGTGTGAACGCGAGGCCCATCGCGAGTCCACGCGCAAACATGAGGCCACGGATCTCCCAGAAACTCGTGTGCGGCCCGATGGTGACAAAGCTCAGGATCACGACCGCAGCGGCGCCGAAGCCGAGCGTGATGAGCTTGCGCGGCCCAACCCGCCGATAGATACGACCGGCGATCTGCGAGGTGATCATGACGCCGAGTGCCTGCGGGAACGTGGTGAGTCCGGAGGCCTGCGCGCTGAGTCCCCGATAGTTCTGCAGGTAGAGCGGCAGCACGAAGAGCAAGCCGAAGAACGACGCCATCGCCACGTTCATCACGATGTTCGCGCTCCGGAACCCGCGGTTCTTGAGGAGCCGGAGGTCGAGCATCGGCTGCTCCACCCGTAGTTCGGTGAACACGAAGCCCACGAGCATCGCGAGACCGATGCTCCCGGCGATGAGCGTCGAGGAAGAGGTCCATCCAGCCCGGGGACCCTCGCTGAGCGCGAACAGGCTCAGCGCAAGCCCGCCGCCTGACAGGACGAAACCAGGGAGGTCGAACCGCCCCGCTGTGGGTTCCCGGTGCTCACGGAGGATGACCACTGCAGCGACAAACACCAGCGCACAGATCGGGAAGTTCACCCAGAAGATCCAGCGCCACCCGACATGGGTAACGAACAAGCCTCCGAGGATCGGTCCGAGGGCGGGTGCCAGCAGTGTGGGCACAGTAATGACGACTGCGACTCGGACGCGTTCAACTGGCGGGAAGGCCCGATAGAGCATCGACAACCCGACTGGTGTGAGCATGCCGCCGCCCACGCCCTGGAACACGCGGAACGCAATGAGCATCCCCATAGAGTTCGCAAAGCCGCAGGCAAGCGAGCCGATGGAGAACAGGGCAAGGCTGACGAGGAAGGCCTTCTTGGTGCCGATCTTGTCCGACCACCAGCCGGCAAGGGGGATGCTGGCGGCGAGTGCGAGCGTGTAGCCAACGACTACCCATTCGACGGCGTCGCTGTTCAGTTGCTTGCCCAACTGCGGCAGCGCAACGTTCACGATGGTGATGTCGAGGATGTCGAGGAACACCGCTCCGACGTAGATCGCGGCAACGAGCCACTTGTACTCGAACTTGCGACCGAGGAGGCTGACCTCGTCCCGCTCGATGACGGCGGTCACGACTGCACCTCGGCGCGTGCGTCGGTACCCCCTGCGAACGACATGGGTTCTGGTCTAGTCGCTCGGCCGCCCCGGGCGCGAACTCTGACGGGCCGGAGGGGGTGCGAACCGGTTCACGACAAGGAACAACGCAAGAGCCACGCCAATTCCGAGCGCCCAACCTCCAACCACATCGGTGAACCAGTGGACGCCGAGGATCACCCTGGTCGCCCCAACAAGGACGATGCAGAGCGACACCACCAGAACTGTTCCCTGCCGTTGCCTTCGGTTTCGGGCGAGCCGAACAGCGATCACAAGCGCCAGTGCCGTCAGGAACGAGGCAGCGTGTGTCGAGTGCCCCGAGGGGAACGAGTAGCCCGATGAGGAGGCGTGGTGCATCCATGTCGGCGGGCGGGGCCGAGCGACCCAGCGCTTCATGTAGCGGGACACGATGGCGGCAACGTTCAGCGCGATCAACGGGAGGAGGGCGAGTGCCCAGCCGACCCGAGGCACGAGCAGCACGGCTGCGACGGTCGCCAGCGCAAACGTGACGCCGAACGAGCCGAGAAGCGTGACCCCCGCTGAGACCGAGCGCAGGCCCGTCGGCCAGCGGAGTACGGCGTAGCGAGCGATCCGGTCATCAACCGATAGCCGTCCCCCGTGGCGGAGCGCCAAGGTTGAGAGTGCCGCAAGGACACCCGCACAGAGGCCGACGCCGGCGAGGGATGCCACCACCGCCTGTCGCCCGCGGTAGCCCTGCACCAACCCATCCTCGCATTTCGGTGTGATCTGCGTCCCACAGGGTGTGGACAGCCGATCATGCTGCCAGCATGCAGGCATGAGCGATCTGGACTGGGGAGCATTCACCGACCAGGGCCCGTGGGAACTCGACCCCGATGCCATCACCTGGCTCGCCCAAGCGCCCGAATTGCGCCGGGCGGCCCGGGCCGAGGTGCCCCGCCTCACCTCACCGAAGCGGTATCCACCCGGCACTCGCGTGCTCACCGTCGCCGGGAGCATGATCACAGCCATCGGCCCGTGGTTCGTCCGCAAGCAACGCGGCGGGTTCAAGGACACGTCGGCGAGTCGCGCCGACATCTCGTTGCGTCTCCGCAAGGCCGCAGAGATCCTCGGCCCCACCTATATCAAGCTCGGTCAGATCATCTCGTCCGGCGAGGGTCTCTTTCCCGCCGAACTCGTCGATGAGTTCAAGCGCTGTCGCGACCAAGTGCGCGCCGAGCCCTGGGAGACGGTTCGCCGGGTTGTCGAGGACGACCTCGGACGCACCATTGAGTCGGTGTTCGAGTCCTTCGACCGCAAGCCGCTGGCTGCGGCATCCATTGCGCAGGTGCATCGCGCCAAGTTGCGCACGGGCGAGGACGTCGTCGTGAAGGTGCAGCGACCGCAGGTTGCAGCGCTCGTGCGCCGCGATCTCGAAGTGCTTGCTTACCTGGCGCCACACCTGGTGGGCCGCATCCCGATTGCGGCCCTCGCCAACCCGCCGGCACTCGTTGAATTGTTCGCCGACACGATCGTTGAGGAACTCGACTTCCGCCTCGAGGCGGCGAACATGATCGACGTTGCCAAGGTGTTGAAGGACCTCGACCAGCGCGGATACGTGGTGCCCCGTCCGCACCCGAGGCTCGTCACCAAGCGCGTCCTCGTGATGGAGCGCCTGTCCGGATTCAACTTCGACGATGTCGTAGGCATGAAGAACGCCGGCATCGATACCGAGGAAGTCATCCGTACCGGCATGGTCGCCTTCATGGAGGGTGCGCTCATCCACGGCATCTTCCACGGTGACCTGCACGGTGGCAATCTCTTCGTGCTCGCCGACGGCCGCACCGCGCTGCTCGATTTCGGCATCGTCGGACGGCTCTCCGGAGACCGCCGCCTCGCGTTCCTGCGCCTCATGATGTTCGCCACGGCCAATGACGTCATCGGACAACTCGGGGCGCTTCGAGACCTTGGCGCGCTGCCGCACGACACCGACCTGCAGGCCGTGATGAAGGACCTCGGCCTCGACCGCCCACCGATCGACCCCACGACGCTTTCGGGCGAGGAACTCGTTGCCGAGGTGCAGCGAGTGGTGAAGGCGCTCCTCGGATACGGCGCACGTCTGCCCAAGGAGCTCATGCTCTACGTGAAGAACATGGTGTTCCTCGACGGCGCAATCTCTCGCCTTGCACCAGACCTCGACCTGCTCGCCGAGGTGGCTCACATCTCCATGGTGTTTGCCGAGAAGCATGGCGAGCGCTTCGCTGCAGAACTCGGGCTCACCGACGGCGCATGGAAGCTCGACATGGAAGGCGTGAAGGCCGGCTTCGGCGTGGACTCGTCGGTGGACAAGCTGACCTACCGCGAGCTGCAGGAACGGCGAGCGCTCATCCAGAAGCGCATGCAGAACCGACTCAGTAGCTAAGTTCGGCCGGATGCGTCTCGTTGTTGCGCGCTGCACCGTGAACTACGTCGGCCGTCTTGAGGCACGTCTGCCCGAAGCGGTTCGTCTCATCATGGTGAAGGCCGATGGGTGTGTTGCCATTCACTCCGATGGCGGCGCTTACAAGCCGCTCAATTGGATGAACGCACCAAACACGTTGCGCGAACTCGACACCACGTGGGAAGTCGAGAACCCGAAGGGCGAGAAGCTCATCATCGAACTGCACGAGGTGTTCACCGATTCCTCGCACGAATTCGGCGTTGATCCCGGCCTGCAGAAGGACGGTGTCGAAGCGCACCTGCAGGAACTGCTCGCCATCGCGCCCGACATGATCGAGGAGGGCCTCACCCTGATCCGTCGCGAATACCCCACCGATATCGGCCCCATCGACCTGATGTGCAAGGACCCGTCGGGGGTCACCGTTGCCATTGAGGTGAAGCGTCGCGGCGAGATCGACGGTGTGGAGCAGTTGGCGCGATACATCGAGCGCCTGCAGATGGACTCGTCGCTCGGCACCATCCGCGGCATCTTTGTGGCCCAGACCATCAAGCCCCAGGCACGTGTGCTCGCGGAGTCCCGCGGGTTCCGCTGGGTTGAGGTGGACTACGACGTGCTGCGCGGACGCAAGTCCGAAGAACTCACGCTGTTCTAACAACGCCTCTAATAAAGCCGACGCAGCCTCCGCTCCGCTTCCCCCCATTGTTCTCGGTCCCGAAACTGCACGTTTTGAGCGTTTTGGGGACCGAGAACCGATCACCTGTTTTGTTCTCGGTCCCGAAACTGCACGTTTTGAGCATTTTGGGGACCGAGAACGAGGGGTGGGATTAGGCGTCGAAGCGGCAGAGACCCTGGTCGATAACGACACGCTCGCCGACCGAGGTGGTGAACACTGCTTCGCCCGCGCCCGTGTTCCACATGCTGACGGTGAGCGCCTCACCGGGCAGCACGGGCGATGCGAATCGCGCCTCCATGTGACGGAACTTCGCAGCGTCCGATCCGCAGAGCGTGTGCAGCAGTGCCCGACCGGTGAAGCCGTACGAGCAGAGCCCGTGCAGGATCGGACGGTCGAAGCCGCCCATCTTGGCGAACGACGGATCCGTATGCAGCGGGTTGCGGTCTCCCGACAGCCGATACACGAGCGCCTGCGCAATGCCGGTCTGGTAGGTGACCTGGTGATCGGGCCGACGTGCCGGTGGGTCGTTCTGGGCTCCGCTCGGACCACGGTCGCCGCCCCAGCCTCCCTCTCCACGGATGAACGCTGACATCGTGGTGGTGTAGAGCGGTGAGCCATCGGCGAGATGGGCCTCGGCCGCCATCACCACGACTGCGGCCTTCCCCTTGTCGTACATGTTGACGACGCGGGACTGCACCGTGGCCGACCCTTCCACCGGCAGCGACTGGTGCAGCGTGACCGACTGCTGACCGTGCACCAACAGCGCGGGGTTGTACGTGCCGATCATGCCCATCGCACTCATGGCCTTACCCGCGCCGATCACCACGGGAAAGGTGGGGAACGCCTGTTGCGGCACACCCTTGGTGTTCTCCGTGGTGTAGGCGAGTTCGTCGAGACCGCCCCCGATGCCCACGGCATAGAGAAGCGCATCTTTCGAGGTCCAGGAGATCTCGACGGGCTCAGAGGTGGATCCAACGGCGTTCGGGTTGAGCGGCATGGGGACGTTTTACATCGCCGACGGGACCTTTGCCCCTCCCGGACAGCGCCACAGGCGGAGTTTGCTCGCCCTATGAGAGTGCTCCTCGTGGAATCAACGCCCGGCAACGCCTACGAAGTGGCCAACTGGCTCGGGGAGGCCGGGCATGAGACGGTGACGTGCTTCGACACGCCCGTGACCTTTGGCTGTCGTGGTGCAGATCGACACGAGGATTGCCCGCTCGACCGTCATACCGACGCTGCGCTGCTGGTGCGCGACATCGACGGCGGCGGGCACACGCTCACCGAGATGGGCGCCGTGTGCGCCATGCGACACCGGGTACCCGTGATTGAGATGACCGAGCCGACCGGCCGGAGTCTGGACGCCACCATGCTCTCGGTGCTCGACGAGGTGCAGCACCACCGCTCTCACGCTGGCTACGTGCAGGCCGCGCTGGACGCACTTTCCCGGGTACCGGGTCTCGCTCACCCCGAGGGCATCGCGATCGCCGTGGAGCGCCAGCAGGACCGTGTGCACGCGTTGCTTGCGCTGCCCGCCGACATCGCGGACGGACAGGTCCCGATGCTCGTGGACTGGGTAGGCCGTGCACTGCGTGCACATGATCCGTATGCGAAGGTGATTGACGTCGGCATCAGGCGCTGACACCGACGCCGACGCCGGCCTAGCGGCCTAACGTGGTCACATGCGCGACGACGTCACCGAGCTCATCGGAATTTACGACGCAGACTCCACACTCATCGGGGAGATCAGTTACTGGATCGGCGCCCGATTCGGCAAGCGCCACTGCTCGCTCTGCGAGATCACGCACGGTCTGTTCACCAAGAAGACCGAGTGGACCGAGTGTGAGCAACGCCTTGCCGTGCCGTTCCGCACCTACCACCGAAACGACGCCCCTGCAGACGCCCACGCAGCCGCCGCCGGCGCCTTTCCCGTAGTGCTGGCGCGCACCGGCGACGGGGTGTCGGTTGCGCTCGCTCCGCACGAAATCGAGACCTTCAACGGGTCCACGTCGGCGTTCGCCGAGTGGCTCAACGGGTATCTCGGGTAGTTCCCGGACGCGACACGGGCCCGGTATCGCTACCGGGCCCGCTTGACATCGGCTCGTTCACACGAGCCCGCATCACATGACGTGATGCCGATTGATCACTTGATCGTGGTCTGAGGCCAGCCGCCGGGCTCGCCGTCCATACCGGAGTTCTTGCGGGCCTTGGCGAGCATCTCGCGCACGGCCGGACCGATCTGGGTGGGGTCCTCGATGGGCTTGACACGCGGACCGCGCACCCAGCCCTCGGCAACCGCCAGCACCTGACCAGATGCCTCGAAGACGCGACCGGTGACGTCCTTGGACTCCTCGGAAGCGAGCCAGGTGACGATCGGTGCGATCCAGCGCGGCGAGCGCATCTCGCGCTCCTCGTCGGTCTCCGGTGCGGGCCCGAGACCCTCGGTCATGCGGGTGAGTGCCACCGGGCCAACTGCGTTGACGGTGACGCCGTAGCGGTGCAGTTCGAGCGCAGCGATGTTCGTGAACGACGCAATGCCTGCCTTGGCAGCGCCGTAGTTGGTCTGCCCCGGGTTTCCGTAGATGCCGGACACCGACGTGGTGTTGATGATGCGTCCGCTCACCGGCTTGCCGGCCTTGCTCTGCTCACGCCAGTACGCAGCGGCCCAGCGGCTCGGGGCGAATGTGCCCTTGAGGTGCACGTTGATAACGGCGTCCCACTCCTCCTCGGTCATGTTGGCGAGCACGCGGTCACGCAGGATGCCAGCGTTGTTCACCACGACGTGCAGGTCGCCGAAGGCCTCGATGGCCGAGTTGATGAGGCGCTGCGCACCCTCCCAGCTCGACACGCTCTCGCCGTTGGCGATGGCCTCGCCGCCCATGCCCTTGATCTCGTTGACCACGAGCTGGGCCGGGGAGAGGTCTCCACCCGAGCCGTCAACATTGCCGCCGAGATCGTTCACCACGACCTTTGCACCGTGAGCAGCGAGGCTCAGCGCGTGCTCCCGACCGATGCCGCGACCGGCACCGGTGACGATTGCTACTCGACCTTCACACAAACGAGCCATGAGACTTCTCCTCCGGATCCACGGGATCCGCTCCAGCGGACGGCCGGGTGGTGGCCGTCGGGTGTTTCGACCCGCATATTCTCGCCGCTCCCGGGGGCAATCGGCCAAACAATGTGCACGACGCCCGGGCCGCCCAGACCCACCCGTAGCCTGACCCCTGTGAGCGCTAGCGAGAATCCCGTCGATGTGCTCATCATCGGGGGTGGTCCCGCCGGGAGCGCTGCGGCAATCACCCTTGCCCGCGCCGGGCGTCGGGTGACGGTGGTCGACAAGGCCGCCTTTCCCCGGGACAAGTGCTGTGGAGACGGTCTCACCACCGGTGCGCTGCGGGTGCTCGAACACCTCGGCCTCAACCCTGCGGCAGTTCCCTCGTGGACCGTGGTGGACGACGTGTGGCTGCGCTCGCCGTCGGGCCGCGAGGTGCAGTTGCGCCTGCCCGACCGGGCAACGTCTGGTCAGTTCTCCGCAGTAGCGCGCCGGGTTGATCTCGACGCTGCACTGCTCGACCTAGCACGCCAGGCAGGAGCCGAGATCCGCGAGCGCAACGCTCTGGTCGGCATCAAGACCTCGCCCGAGGCCGTTGAGTGCAGGCTCGAGGACGGCAGCACTGTTCGCGCCAGTTTCGCCATTGCTGCCGACGGCATGTGGTCGCCCACGCGGAAGCTGCTCGGCCTGCACGAGGACGGTTACCTCGGCGAGTGGCACGCGTTTCGTCAGTACCTCTGCGGCGTAACGGGACCGGCAGCCTCACGGCAGTACGTCTGGTTCGAGCCCGATGTGCTCCCCGGTTACGCATGGTCGTTCCCCCTCCCCCCGGATGCGGACGGCAAGGTGGTCGTGAACTTCGGCTTCGGTGTGCCGCGTGACGGCCGCCCGATCAAGGACATGAAGAAGACCTGGGCGGACCTGCTCGAGCGCCCCCACATCAAGGCCGCGCTCGGCGGACCGATCGAGCCAGAGGATCGTCCCACGGCGTGGCCGATTCCGGCGCGCATCGACCGTGCAGTGCTGAGCTATGGCCGCGTGCTGTTCGTGGGCGATGCAGCCGGCGCTACCGACATCATGACCGGCGAGGGAATCGGGCAGGCACTGCTGACCGGACAGCTTGCGGGCGAGGCGATCGCCGGTGCATCGGCCGGTGCCGGCACGCGTCGGGTTACCGAGGCCTACCGCGCGTCGGTCCGTCATCACCTCTTCGCAGACCACCGCATGTCCGTGGCGCTCGGGCGGGTGCTGCGCTACCGATGGGGCGCCCGCGGCGCCATCCGTGTGGTGGCGCTCACGCCGTGGACGCGGCGCAACTTCGTGCGGTGGATGTTCGAGGACGAGCCACGTGCCGTCATCGTCACGCCGAAGCGCTGGCACCGCGGCTTCCTGCGCCGCAAGGGTGCATACGTCGCCGCCCCGGGGTCGTGACCCCACCGGGGTCGTAGTCCACTACCGTTCGCACCATGCGGACACGCCTTACCGACCTCTTCGACATCGAGCACCCCGTGATGCTGGCGGGCATGGGCGGTGTGTCCTACGACCGGCTCGTCGCCGCAGTTTCCGAGGCGGGCGGCATCGGCACGTTCGGTGCGGCGCAACTCAGGCCGTCCGAGCTCGCCGACCAGATGGCAAACGTTCGCCAGTGGACGAAGAAGCCCTTCGGCGTCGACCTGCTTGCCGCCATCCCCGGCCAGGTGGAGGACGGCATCCAAGCCGTCATTGACGGCGGGGCCCGAATCTTCGTTGCGGGTCTCGGCATCCCGCGTGACGTCATCGACCTGCTCCACTCCAAGAACATTCTCGTCGGCTCGATGTGCGGCAAGGTGCGCCACGCCGTCGGCGCCGTGGAGAGCGGATGTGACTTCGTGGTGGCTCAGGGCACCGAGGCCGGCGGCCACACCGGATATGTCGCCACGCTGCCGCTCGTGCCGCAAGTGGTCGACGCAGTGGGCGATCGGGTGCCCGTGGTTGCTGCGGGCGGGATCTTCGACGGACGCGGCCTTGCGGCTGCACTTGCACTCGGTGCCGATGGCGTGTGGGTGGGGACGCGGTTCATTGCCTCATTCGAGGCGAACACCGTGAAGGGCTACAAGGAGACGCTGCTGCGCCTGCGTGAGGACGACACGGTGATCAGCAAGTCGTATACGGGAAAGACCTGCAGAGTAGTTCGCACCGAGTGGACGAACCACTACGAGCAGCACCCCGACGAGCTGCTGAAGTTCCCCGACCAAGCGATCTTCGCCGCCAAGACCGGCGTCGCCCATCTCGGCGCACCCGATGGCACCGAGGTCGACATCGCACAGGAGTTCATGCCGTGCGGGCAAGGCGTCGGCGCCATCCACGAACTCGAGCCCGCGGCAAAGATCCTGCACGACATGGTTGCCGAGGCCGAGCGCACCATCGACCGCCTCACCTCGATCCGGCGCTGAGCCCACACCATGGGCATCCACGAACACGTCAACACTGTCTGGGACCGGGACATCCTCGGCCCGCTGCAGGAGTACATCACCATTCCCAACATCTCCCCCGCCTACGAGGACCGGTGGGAGGAACTCGGGCACATGGAGCGAGCAGTGACACTCGTGCGCGACTGGTGCGCGAAACGGGCGATTGCCGGCATGTCCATCGACGTGCGGCGCCTCCCCGGGCGCACTCCACTGATCGTCATCGACATCCCGGCATTCGGCGGTGCGCCGGCCGACCGCACCGTCATCCTCTACGGACATCTCGACAAGCAGCCCGAGATGACGGGCTGGCGTGACGGCCTCGGCCCCTGGACCCCGGTCATCGAGGGCAACCGTCTCTACGGCCGCGGTGGAGCGGACGACGGCTACGCCGCCTTCGCGTCGCTCACCGCGATCGAGGCCGTGCAGGCGAACGGCGGTGAGCACGCCCGATGCGTGGTGCTCATCGAGGCGAGCGAGGAGAGCGGATCGGTGGACCTGCCGGCGCACCTCGAGGCGCTCGGCGACACGTTGCGCGGGACAGACCTCGTGCTCTGCCTCGACTCGGGGTGCCTCGACGACGAACGCCTGTGGGTCACCACATCGCTGCGCGGACTCGTCGGCGGGTTGCTGACGGTCGAGATCCTCACCGAGGGAGTGCACAGCGGAACGGCGAGCGGCGTGGTGCCGTCCACGTTCCGCATCGTGCGCGAACTGCTCGACCGCGTGGAGGATTCACAGACCGGGAGGGTGCTGCTCCCCGAGTTCCACGTGGAGATTCCCGCGGACCGCAGGAAGCAGGCCGAGGACACGGCGCGCGTCACCGAACCGTTCGCGAGCACGATGCCGTTCGTGAAGGGTGCCGTGCCGATGGTGGCCGACCCGGCCGAGCAACTGTTGGCGCATACGTGGCGCCCAGCAGTGAGCGTGGTTGGCGCCGATGGCTTCCCGCCAACGAACCGGGCGGGCAATGTGCTGCGACCACTCACTGCGCTGCGCCTCAGCATCCGCATCCCACCCACGTGCGATCACGCACGAGCAGCGGCAGCACTGCAGCGCGTGCTCACCGAGAACCCGCCGTACGGCGCAAAGGTCACCTTCGACCCAGACCACGTAGCCCCGGCTTGGAACGCACCGACCTTCGCGCCGTGGCTCGACGACTCGTTGCAGCGAGCCTCGGCGGCTGCGTTCGGCAAGCCGGCACTCGCGTATGGCGAGGGCGGCACCATCCCGTTCATGGGCATGCTCGGGGATCGCTTCCCCGAGGCACAGTTCGTCATCACGGGTGTGCTGGGACCGGGCTCCAACGCTCACGGACCCAACGAATTCCTGGACCTCGGCGTCGCCCGTCGGGTCACCGAGGTGCTTTCGTACGTCCTCATCGACCACGCCCGGCGATAGACAGACGGGCGAATGGGGGCCCCTGGCCCCGAAGGTGGAGAAAATGGGTGGACAGTCGATTGGCCGGGCAGACCGCGAGGAACTCAACGGGCATCGTGGCGCGCTCGTGTGGCTCACCGGGCTGAGCGGCGCCGGCAAGTCCACCATTGCGCTAGCGCTCGAACGCCAGCTGCACGACAGAGGTATCCACTCGTACCTACTCGACGGCGACGACCTGAGGCAGGGGCTCAACAGAGACCTCGGCTTCATGCCGGAACACCGTGTCGAGAACATCCGCCGAGCGGGGGAAGTGGCACGGTTGATGGTTGATGCCGGGCTCGTGGTACTCGCAGCGTTCATCTCCCCCTATCGAGCCGATCGACAGATGGTGCGCGAGCGCTTCGCGCGAGGGGACTTCCTCGAGGTGTTCGTGGACACCCCACTTGCTGTCTGCGAGCAACGCGACCCCAAAGGTCTCTACGTGCGCGCACGGAGTGGCGAGGTACCGAACTTCACCGGGGTCAGTGCGCCCTATGAGGAACCTCAAGCGCCGGAGCTTCGCATCGACACCACGACGTGCACCGCCGACGGCGCAGCAGCGCTGATCCTCGATCACCTGCA
>CANIBN010000062.1 GCA_947465505.1 Acidimicrobiales bacterium
ACAGCCACTCACGTGCTCGGCGAGCCATGCCGGGCAAGGCGAGCGGGATGATGAGACGGCGCGTCTCGTTCGCCGACGACGTAGCACCCACGCTCGATGCGCTTGCGCGGGCAACTGCTGGCGGAGACTCGCTGCAGCGCGCCATTGCTGCACTCCCCAACATCACCACCCGTCCGTTTGCCCAACTGCTGTGCACCAGCCTGACGACATCGGCGATGGGGCAGGCACTGCACGACACACTGCACGACACATTGCACGGCCGGATTGCCGAACGGGGTAGTCACCAATCTGTACCCGAGGTAGCGCTTGCCCTCACGACGCTGGAGATGCTTGCCCGCTACGGCGGTTCGGTGCCGGCAGCGCTCGACCGTGCTGCGGGTACGGTTCGCGAGCGTCGCGCTGCAGCAAACGAACGCCGTGCCTATGCGGCCCAGGCGCGCCTGTCGGCGATGGTGCTGAGCATCCTGCCCATCGGCTTTGTGGTGTGGGGTCTCCAAGGAGACCGGCGCACGGCGAACTTCCTGCTGCACGAGCGCACCGGCACGATGTGTCTCGTTGGTGGCCTGCTCCTCAACACCGCAGGGTGGCTCTGGATGCGCCATATCACCGAGGGGGTTGCATGAGCCCGGTTCCCTTCGTGGCACTGGCAGCGCTGTTGGTGCTCTACCCACGTTGGCGCAGGCTCCGGCGTGCAGCACGGAGGCAGCACCTGCTTCGTGAGCAGTTTCCCGATGCGGTCGATCTGCTGGTGATACTCATCAGGGCCGGCCTCACGCCGCTACAGGCCTGCGAAGTGCTCGCAGAGCGCGCGCCATCAGCGTGGCTGCAGCCATTCGAGGCGGTCGAGCGTGCGCGTCAGGGCGGCCTGCGCTTCGTCGACGCACTCGACGAACTCACCACCCACGCCGGTCCGGTCGGTCAGGGAATCCTCGACGCGCTCAGCGCATCCGAACGCTACGGACAACCACTGACGTCGTCGCTCGACCGGCTGTCCGCAGAAGGCCGCTCCACCCGAAGACGTCTCGCCGACATCCACGCACGCAAATTGCCGGTGCGGCTCAGCTTTCCCCTCGTGTGCTGCACGCTGCCCGCGTTCGTGCTGCTCACCATCGCTCCGCTCTTGGCCGGGGCCCTCCACACCCTCACCACCCGGGGAAGCACACCATGAATCGCACACGTCGCGCACTTCGCACACGTCCCAAACGGCGGCCACCTGATCGAGACCGTGTTCGAGTCCGTGTTCGAGACAGGGGCCAGGCCACTGCGGAGTACGCACTCGTACTGCTCGGTGCCGCCACCATCGCACTCATCCTCATCGGGTGGGCCACCGGCGGCGGCAACCGCATTGCGGGCCTGCTCGACCACGTCCTCGACACCGTGACCGGCCACGTGAAGTAGTGAGTCGCTGGAGCAACACCGGCCGCGGACAGGCAACGGTTGAACTGGCGCTCGCCATTCCGCTCCTCATGACCGTTCTGCTCGCCGCTGTTCAGGTCACCATCGTCATCCGTGCGCAGTTGGCGGTCACGGCTGCTGCGCGGGAGGCGGCGCGTGCCGCAGCGGTGTCTGCCGATCCAGTCGGCGCCGCAGCCGCCACGGCGCAGTCCGCATCATCGCTCGAAGGCCTCGAGGTGCACACCGCTGCCGGCGAGCGCATCGTGCGCGTCGAGGTGCGCGCACGGGTGCCCACCGACGTGCCATTGGTGGGTGCGCTTCTCGGCGACGTCACCGTTACGGCTGATGCCTCGATGTCCCTCGAGACGTGACCGATTCGGTACCGTGCAGGCCGATGGAACTCGTTGCTCGCCAGACAGCAGTCGGTCTGCTGCAGGTGCTGCAGTTGAGCGGCGAGGCCGACCTTGCAACCCTGCCCCGTCTTTCCGACCTGTTGACGCGGCTGTTGGCGTCGTCAACGGGAACGAGTGTGGTGGATCTCGATGGCATTGTGGTGCTCGACGATGCCGGCCTTGGGCTGTTGCTCGGCGCAGCAGGTCGCGCACGACAGTCCGGCAGCGACCTGGTGGTGGTGTGCAGCGCAGGCGTGCTCCGCGATCGACTCACCACCACGGGTTTCGACCGCGCCGTGCGAGTAGTCGACAGCATTAGCGCTATCGCCTGACCACCGCGCCAACTCGTCGAGCCGCTACTTCTTCGCGTACGAGTCGCCCACCATGGTGAGCGGGAAGTCACACTTGTCGTTGATGTACTTGGACAGGCTGCGGTTGTTGATCGCAGCGCGCTCGGCGCGTGCATCAGACTCATACTTCGCGATCGTCTCGCCGAGCTTGTCGATGCTCGTGGAGTTCACGATGCCCATACCGACGTCCACGATGAAGTCGCGCACTACGGCAAGTTTTCGCCGACGGGCCACGGTGAGCTCTGCCGAGAGATCGTCGTAGGCGTTGCGCAGATCGGTAATCGGCAACGCTCGCAGCGCACGAACGAGTGTCTTGGCGCGCGTGTACGTGAAGGCCTTGGTGAGCCCCTTGTCGATCCGCTCGTTGAGCGACACGATGCGCTTTGCGGTCTTGCAGATGGGGTTCTGGGCGGCGCTCGTGGTGGCCGGGGTAGGCGGCGTGGTGTCCTTTGCCGCTGCCTCGATCTCCTCGGGTGCACTGGTCTCCGGCGGATCAGTGTCCGGGATCGACACGATGCCGTCGGCGTTGTCGCTTGCGCCCTCGCCGTCGGTGGTCACGCTCCCGAAGGGGACGAGCACGGACTTGTCGCTCTTGGTCTTCGAGGATTTGGACGCGCCGGAGGCATTCGGCAGCTGACAGGCAGTCAGCAGCACGCCAAGGCCAACGAGGGCAGCCACAACCGCGACGCGAGGTCGATTCATCACTCTCAGTCTACGGAATCCGATTGCGGCGTGGGTGTCGGTCAGCGACTTTCGCCCGCTCACGCTGCTCGTCCTCGATCGCGGCCTCCTCGGCCACCAGTCGCTTCAGGCTGACGAGGCGTTCGGGGCGCAGGGTTCCGGCCGCGATCGCACTCTGTACCGCACAGTCCGGTTCGTCGCCGTGCTTGCAGTCCCGGAACCGGCATCGGTCCATGAGGTCGAACACGTCAGCGAAGGCCCGTTCGATGCCATGTCCGCTCGACCAGAGGCTCACGGCCCGCAGACCAGGCGTATCGATGAGCCAACCGCCTCCGGGAACGGCCACCAGTTCGGCCGCAACGGTGGTGTGCCGTCCACGGTCGTCGCCCTCCCGCACGGCCGCAGTGCGCTGCAGTTCCTGACCGACGAGTCGGTTCACCAGCGTGGACTTTCCCACGCCGCTCGCCCCCAGCAGGGCAAGCGTCCGGTGCCCGGCAATGAGGTCGCGGATCGCGTCCACTCCCTCACCGGTGCGGCTCGACACCACGAGCACCGGTACCGAGAGGGCCACCTGAGCCACCTCGGCCTCTACACGGGCGGCTACCTCGCTGGCAGCAGCGTCGAGCGTCGTGGCGTCGGACTTGGTGAGCACCACCACCGGTCGGGCGCCGCTGTCGAAAGCCAGCACGAGTTCGCGCTCGAGCCGACGCGGGTTCGGCGGCGACGTGAGGGCATGGAGCAGGCCCACCACGTCGACATTGGCCGCCAGGGTGTGCGACTCACCACGGGCTCCGGCGAACGAGGCACGACGGGTGAGCGCGCTCGACCGGGTGAGCACGTGCTCCACACGCTCCCCGTCCGGCGAGGCGACAACCCAGTCACCAACGGCAACCTCTGCACCGATGTTTCGGGTGCGGCGTGCCTCCCCGTCGTCGCCGGCCGGCAGCAGGCTGCTCCAGCCGCGGTCAAGGCGGGACACGCGGGACGGCGCCACCTCGGTGTGGAGCGATTCGTACTCCGCACGGAACGTGTCGTTCCACCCGAGTAACGAAAGCGCGTCATCCATGTCACCGCTGACGGTACAGAACCTGCGTGCGTTCGGGGGAGGAATCGAGGCACACATCCCTACGCTTTCCCGATGCTCGCCCGTGTTGCGCAGTTCTGTTACCGCCGTCGTCGACTCGTCGTCGTCGCCTGGATCGGCATCATCGTCGCCGTCTCGGCGGTGGGATGGGGCGCGGTCGGCCCCGACTTCCGCACGGACTTCAACCTCCCGGCGAGCGAGACACGCCAGGTGTTCGACTTCCTGCGCGAGCGCTCGCCGAACGATGGCGGGTTCACCGGACAGATCGTGTTCACGGCGCCGCAGGGCATCGCCGACCCGAAGGTGCACGATGCAGTCGAGTCGGTATTCACCAAGATTGCGGCGCTGCCCGGCGTGTCGGTGAACAGTCCCTACGGAGAGGCGGGCGCCTTTCAGGTGTCCGAGAGCGGACGCGTCGCGTTCGCTCAGGTTCGCGTGAGCAACCGCACGCAGAAGGAGTTCGAGGAGATCGGTCGCACGATCATGGACTTCGAGGTGCCTGCGGTCGACGGTCTACGCGTGGAGTACGGCGGCAACATCTTTTACAAGTTCGAGATGCCGGCCTCCGAAGCACTCGGTGTGCTGGCTGCCATCATCATCCTCGTCCTTGCGTTCGGATCGGTCATCGCCATGGGACTCCCCGTTGGCACCGCACTCGTCGGCCTCATTACTGCCTCCGGCGTCATTGCGATGGCGAGTCAGATCTTCTCCATGCCGGACTTCTCAATCGCGATGGCGGCGATGATCGGTCTCGGCGTGGGTATCGACTACGCGCTGTTCATCGTGACGAGGTACCGAGAGGGCCTCGCACGCGGCTACGACCCCGAGACCGCTGTGGTGGACTCGGTAGATACCTCAGGTCGCGCCGTGATGTTTGCCGGCGCCACGGTCATCATCTCGCTGCTCGGACTGTTCCTCGTGGGTCTGTCGTTCGTGCGCGGTGTTGCGATCTCCAGCATTCTCTCGGTGCTCTTCATGGTGCTCGCCTCGCTCACCCTGCTGCCCGCACTGCTCGGGTTCACCCAGCGAAGGCTCGACGTCACCACGTGGCGTGGGGCCATCGGCCTACTCCTGCCGGTCACCACCGCTATTCCTGCGATTCTCTTCAAGTTCGCGCCGATCTTCCTCGTCGGCCTCGGGCTCGCGGTCATCATCATCGTTGCCGGATTCTTCGTACCGGCTCTGCGACGCCAAGTGCCCATCCATCACGCCCAGAAGCGTGAGGACACCTTCTGGTATCGCTGGAGCCGTTTCGTGCAGCGCCGTCCGTGGCGTGCACTCGTGGGTGGCCTCGTTCCGCTGCTGGTCCTTGCGCTGCCGCTGTTCTCGATCCGACTCGGCTTTGCCGACGACGGGAACTACCCGAAGAAAGAGACGGTCCGCCGCGCCTACGACCTGCTCTCCGAGGGGTTCGGCCCCGGGTTCAACGGGCCGCTCATCGTGCTCGTGCAAAACCGCGACGGCAGCGCCCTCGCCGCAGAGTCGGCAGCATCGGTTGCCACGACGCTGAACGGCACACCCGATGTGGCGTACGCCTCTGCGCCCACGCCAATCGGCGACGACGCAGCAGTCATCACGCTGTTCCCGAAAGGATCACCGCAGGACGCCTCCACCACGCGCCTCGTACACCACCTGCGCTCAGATGTTGCCCCCGCGCTCGAACCGCTCGTACGAATCGGCGGCTTCCCCGCAGCGGGTGTCGACTTTGCCGACTACCTCGGCGCCCGTCTCATCTGGATCATCGGCGGCGTGCTGATCGTGTCGTTCCTGTTGCTCATGTGCGTGTTCCGCAGCCTGCTCGTGCCGCTGAAGGCCGTGGTGATGAACTTGCTCTCCATCGGGGCGGCCTACGGCATCATCGTGGCCATCTTCCAGTGGGGCTGGGGCAAGGGCGTGCTCGGCCTCGACAAGGCCGGGCCGATCGAGTCGTGGATCCCGATGTTCCTCTTTGCCATCGTGTTCGGCCTGTCCATGGACTACGAGGTGTTCCTGCTCTCCCGCATGAAAGAGGAGTTCGACCGCACCGGCGACAACGCCACCGCAGTGGCCGATGGCCTCGCCGTCACCGCCCGGGTCATCACGGCCGCGGCGCTCATCATGGTGTGCGTGTTCGCCAGTTTCGTGATCGGCGATGACCGCCAACTCAAGCTGTTCGGACTCGGCATGGCAGTGGCCGTGCTGGTGGATGCCACCATCGTCCGCATGGTGCTCGTTCCAGCCACCATGGAACTGCTCGGAGCCCGAAACTGGTGGCTACCCCGCTGGTTGCAGTGGCTCCCCAAAATTCATGTCGAGGGCACCCACCACGACCTCGCAGCCGAGGAAACCGCTGGTCAGAAGCACTGATGAGCGAGGTCACGCGGTAGGTCTTCCGATACGTTGTGCCCCTCCCGCCTTGACAAGCACCCCTCTCTGGACCTAACCACTAAAAGATGCCCCGCCCCCTCGTTGTCGTCGAGTCGCCCGCCAAGGCGAAGACCATTGCCCGATTTCTGGGCAATGAGTTCGACGTGCGCGCGTCGGTGGGCCACGTTGCCGACCTGCCCCGAGGCGGGATGGCCGTCGACGTCGAGAACGGGTTCAAGCCCACCTACGAGCTGACCGACCGCGGTCGCCAGGTGGTGAAAGACCTGCGTGCGGCACTCAAGGACGCAAGCGAGCTGTATCTCGCAACCGACGAAGACCGCGAGGGAGAGGCCATTTCCTGGCACCTGCTTGAGTACCTCAAGCCCAAGGTGCCCGTAAAGCGCATGGTGTTCCACGAGATCACCAAGGCCGCCATCGACCACGCCGTGGCGAACCCCCGCGGGCTCGACTACGGCCTCGTCGATGCTGCCGAGACCCGCCGCATCCTCGACCGTCTGTACGGGTATGAGGTGTCGCCGGTGCTCTGGCGCAAGATCAACCGAGGCCTCTCTGCCGGCCGTGTGCAGTCTCCCGCCATCCGCCTCGTGGTGGAGCGCGAACGGGAGCGCATCGCCTTCGTGAGCGCCGGCTACTGGGACCTCTCGGCCCTGTCGGCCACCAGCCCTGCATTCACCTCCACGCTCGTCGCCCTCGACGGCGCAAAGGTTGCCAGCGGCAAGGACTTCGACGCTGCCGGCAAGGCGAAGAAGGGCACCGTGGTCGTGGACGGCGCCCGTGCCAAGACACTGGCAGCGTCACTGTCGTCGGCCACGTTCACCGTGCGAAGTGTCGAGGACAAGCCCTACCGCTCCTCGCCCAAGGCCCCGTTCATGACCTCCACGCTCCAGCAGGAGGGCGGCCGCAAGCTTCGCCTCTCTGCGGCGCAGGTGATGCGACTCGCCCAGGGACTCTACGAGCGTGGCTTCATCACCTATATGCGTACCGACAACGTGTCGCTCTCGGAAGAGGCACTCGGCGCCGTTCGTGCCGAGGTGAAGCGTGTGTACGGCGAGTCCCACGTTGCCCAGCCCGCACGTCACTATGCCAACAAGGTGAAGAACGCACAGGAGGCCCACGAGGCCATCCGGCCCACCACGCCGTTGCGTGCACCAGATCAGGTGGCTGCAGAGCTGAACGGTCAGGAGCTGGCGCTCTATCGACTCATCTGGCAGCGCACGCTCGCCTCGCAGATGGCCGACGCCGTGGGCACCACCGTGTCCGTGCGTATCAGCGCCCCAGCATCCGAGGGTGCCGCCAAGCCGACGGACTGCGAGTTCGCTGCAGCCGGCACCACCATCACGTTCACCGGCTACCGCGCCGTCTACGTCGAGAGCACCGACGAGGGCGACAGCGCCGAGGAGCGAGAGGCTCAGTTGCCGGTGCTGAAGGTTGGCGCCGAGATCCCCATGGCGGCAGTGACCCCGGAGGGCCACAACACCACACCGCCGGCCCGCTACACCGAGGCAAGCCTCGTGAAAAAGCTTGAGGAACTCGGCATCGGTCGACCCTCCACGTGGGCCAACACCATCAACACGATCCTCGAGCGTGGCTACATCTGGAAGAAGGGCACGGCGCTCGTTCCCACGTGGACCGCATTCGCCGTGGTGAACCTGCTCGACCACCACTTCTCCACCCTCGTCGACTACGCGTTCACCGCAGAACTCGAGGACGACCTCGACGCGATTGCCCGCAACGAGATGCAGAAGGAGGACTGGCTGCAGCGCTTCTACTTCGGCGACGAGCCAGGCCTGAAAGCACTCGTCGAGGCGAAGATCGGCGACATCGATGCGGCCGAGGTAAACACCTTCCCGCTCGGTGCAGACACGTCGTCCGGCCAGGAGATCGTGGTGAAGCCCGGCAAGTACGGGCCCTACGTGAAGCGCGGCGACGACACGGCGAGCGTTCCCGACGACCTTGCTCCCGACGAGCTCACCGTGGCCAAGGCCATGGAGCTGCTCGCAGCGCCGAAGAGCGACGAGCCCATCGGCGAGATCGACGGCTACCCCGTGTTTGCGAAGACCGGTCGTTATGGCCCGTACGTGCAGTGGGGTGCACCCGACAACCTGCCGCCCGGACTCGACAAGCCGAAGATGGCATCGCTCTTCAAGACGATGACTGTTGAGCGGATGACGGTCGACCAGGCCAAGGAACTGCTCTCATTGCCCCGTGTGCTCGGTGTCGATCCTGCCGATGGTGTTGACGTGGTGGCCAACAACGGTCGCTATGGCCCGTACGTACAGAAGGGCGCAGAGAGCCGTTCCATCGACTCCGAGGAACAACTGCTCACCATCACGCTCGAGCAGGCGCTACCGATCATTGCGGCGCCGAAGCAGTACCGAGGCCGTGGTCGTGGTGGGGCCCCGAAGGCACCGCTGCGCGACTTCGGTGCCGACCCGGTGAGCAGCAAGGCCGTCACCGCGAAGGAAGGCAAGTTCGGCGTCTACGTCACCGATGGCGAGACGAATGCGTCGATCTCCAAAGGCGACCGCATCGAGTCGATGACCCCCGAGCGTGCGTACGAGTTGCTCGCTGCACGCCGTGAGGCCATGGCGCTGAAGGGCGATGCCCCGGCCAAGCGAGGCGCAAAGAAGGCTCCGGCAAAGAAGGCTCCGGCAAAGAAAGCCCCGGCGAAGGCTCCGGCGGCGAAGAAGGCCGCCGCCAAGAAAGCCGCCGCCAAGAAAGCACCGGCAAAGAAAGCCGCTGCCAAGAAGGCCGCACCCCGCAAGTCCGCCTCCTGAGTCGACGTCGCAGCAACCGGTTCCCGGGTCGACCGAGAGCCAGCGGTAGGGTGCTCTGACCATGGTGACGGCGGGTAAGTACATCGCTCTGGAGGGCTCGGAGGGTTGCGGAAAGTCCACGCAAGCCGCCTGGCTTGCCGCTGACCTCGACGCCGTTCTCACCCGTGAGCAGGGTGGTACGCATATTGGCGGACTCATCCGCGGCATCCTGCTCGACCCGGCAAACACGGCGCTCGACCACCGCTCCGAGGCACTGCTGAACGCAGCAGACCGTGCGCAGCACATCGCCGAACTCATCGCACCGGCACTCGCACAGGGCCGGCACGTGGTGTCGGACCGCAGTGTGTACTCCACGCTCGCCTATCAGGGTTATGGCCGCAGGCTGCCGCTCGACGACATCCGCACCATCAACGACTGGGCCGTCCGGGGCACGTGGCCCGATCTTGCGATCCTCATCGAGGTCGACACCGCAACGCTCGACGAACGCATGCGTTCGCGCACCAAGGACCGCTTCGAGCGCGAGACGAAGCGCTTCCACGACCGTGTTCGCAAGGGCTTTGCACAGCTTGCCGCCGACGAGCCGGAACGCTGGGTCGTCATCGACGGCAATGCCACGCCCGCCGTGGTTCGCCGCCGCATCCGCACCGCGGTCCGCAAGCGGCTCGGGATCTGACCGTGCTGTCCACCGGACCGCTCTGGAGCAAGGTCGTCGGTCAGGACGATGCACTCGACCTGCTCAACCATGCCGTCGAGCACCCGGTCCACGCGTATCTGTTTCTCGGGCCTCCCGGCTCGGGCAAGCGTCAGGCTGCACGAGCATTCGCTGCAGCACTTCTGTGCCGCAACAACCAGTGCGGAGTGTGTCGTGACTGCTCGCTCGCGCTCCTCGGCGAGCATCCCGATGTCACCGAGGTAGAGCGAGTTGGTGCCGCCATCAGCGCCGATCAAGCGAACGAGATCGTGCGCAGCGCATCGTTCGCTCCCGTCGAGAGCGACCGCAAGGTGCTCATCCTCGACGAGTTCCACCTCCTCAGCGCAAGTGCGGCCGCGCGGCTGCTCAAAACCATCGAGGAGCCACCAGCCAGCACCGTGTTCTGCATCCTCGCCGATCAACTGGTACCCGACCTCGTCACCATCGCGTCGCGCTGTGTGCGTGTTCCGTTCCATTCGGTGTCCGACGATGCGATCTCTGCTGCGCTCATGGCGAGCGGTATCAACGAACGGGTTGCCCTCGAGGCAGCCCGCGCAGCAGCAGGCGACCTCGACCGGGCGCGGCTCCTCGCCACCGATACCGGACTGTTTGCGCGTCGTGAGGCATTCGCGTCCGTTGCACACCGAGTCAACGGAACCGGAACGCGCGTTGCAGGAATCGTCGAGGAACTTCTCGGCCTCATCGAAGCTGCTGCCGAGCCGCTCAAGGCCCGCCATGCCCAGGAGGTCGCCGAACTCGATGCTCGGGTGAAGCAGACCCAGGAACGCGGATCGGGTCGCAAGACGCTCGAGGAACGGCACAAGCGAGAACTACGCCGTCACCGCACCGACGAACTGCGCAGCGGCTTGAGCACAATTGCCTCGTCATACCGAGACCGGTTGGTTGCAGGCGTCGAGGGCCGCCGGGGGCTGGAGGATGCGGCAGCAGTCGACCGGATCATCGAGGCGATCCGACACCTCGACCGCAACCCGAACGAGACGCTGTTGTTGCAGTCGCTACTGCTCTCGTTGCCGTCGATCTGATTGCCAGCGCGCGTCAACGCGTGCGCTCGGAGACCACCTGCACCTCGATGCCACCGCGCGGGCGCTGTGTGAGCACCACACGAACACGCTTGGGCTTCGCAGTGATCATGAACTCATCGGCGATCTCCGCAGCCATCGCCTCGGCGAACACAGCACGATCGCGAAAGCCCCACAGGTAGAGCTTGAGCGACTTCGACTCGACGCACCACTGATCGGGTTCGTACTCGATGACCACGTGCGACAGATCGGGCTGCTGGGTAACGGGGCACATGGAGTTCAGCTCGTCGTTGGTGCAGCGCACGAGCGAGACGTGAGTCGGGGCCGGGAAGCACTCCACGTGGTCCACGGCGTGACGGACCGTCCGTCCGAGGATGGTCAACTGGTCGGTGGGCACGGGCTCAACGGACATACCGGTGAAGGCTACGGGCGCCCAGAGATTCTGAGAGAACTCCCAGACAGCGCCCCGAACCTCCCCAAGTTGGGGTCGCACCATGAAGTCATCCCGAACCGATCGGGTGTCCGAAAGGAGCAATCATGAAAATCCGCATGCGACAGATGGTTATCGGAGCAGCCCTCATGGGGACAGTCGCCGCAGGCGGCGCCATCGCAGCGTCCGCCCTCACCCCCGGGGCCACCGACACGTCGACAACCACGGTCGTCGATGGCTCGTCCGCCACCTCGACCACCCCGTCCACTGAGGTGATCGACCTCACCGGCTCGACGGGCTCGACTGGCAGCCAGATCACCCCGGCCGCCGGCCAGCAGGCCGGGCGTACTCGCAACAACGCCGACCCCAGCAAGGGTGGCCACCAGTACAACGGTGTCACCGAGCAGCTGCTCACCGGCACTACGGCCACGAAGGTGAAGGCAGCCGCAGAGGCCGCCGTCCCCGGCGGCACCGTGGAGCGTGTCGAGAACGATGCCGAGGCCAACGCCCCCTACGAAGCCCACGTGGTGAAGGCCGACGGGTCCCACGTGACGGTGTACGTCAACGCTGACTTCACGGTGAAGTCGGTCGAGACCGATGCAGGCCACGGTGGTCACGGCGGACACGGTCGCCATGGTCACGGCGATTCCAGCGGTCAGGACCAGGATCAGAGCCAGGTCCAGTCCGGCACCACCGGCCCGAACGCCTAGCACCAACAACGAATCACCCCCTGGGTGCGCAGCGGATTCCCTCCGTCCGCTGCGTGTCCAGGGGGTGTTCTGCAGCAGCAGCACCAACGTCAGGCAGGATGCAGGAGTGGAAAGGACCGGGCGAGGACAATGACACTGCGGGCAAGACTGGTCACGGCGCTCGGGGCGTTCGTGACCGTTGGGCTGGTGGCATTCGGTTTCGCCACCTACGTCCGTTACAGCCGGGTTGAATACCAGCGCCTCGACGACCAGTTGCGCACTGCGCTCCCCAGTGTCTCCCGACAGCTCACCGACGCCATCGGGATCGACAAACGCGATGGAGGCGGACGACGCGGTGATGACGACCGCGGGCCCGCCGTGAGTGTGGACTACGTGTCAGTCCTGCGAGTGGTCTACGCCGAGCTTCGCAGCCCGAGCGGCGATGTAGTCGCTCGACTCACGTCGGAGGGCACGCCAAACCTCCCGAGTGGCGTCGCAACGCTCAACCGCACCTACACCGTTGGATCCACTGAGGGAACAGCGAAGTGGCGGGTCTCCACGGCCGCCGCGTCCTCGTCCAACGCCAGCGGCTATCAGGTGATCATCGCAACACCCACCAAGCCGGTCACCGATTCGCTCAGCGAGTTGTTGCTCATCGAGACCGTGGCCGGCCTCATCATCCTGCTCGTGCTCGTGGGTGGCTCGTGGGTGATTGTCCGCCGTGGACTGCGACCACTCGAGTCCATGGGCGCCACAGCACGCTCCATCAACGCTGGCGATCTCTCCCAGCGCGTCAGCCCTGCTGACGGCAAGGGCGAGGTAGGCCAGCTCGGCCTCGCGCTCAACTCGATGCTCGACGAGATCGAGGACGCATTCCACACTCGTGACGAGACCGAGCGCCGCTTGCGGCAGTTTCTCGCCGACGCGTCGCACGAGCTGCGCACGCCGCTCACGTCGATCCAGGGCTTCGCAGAACTGTTCCGGCT
>CANIBN010000063.1 GCA_947465505.1 Acidimicrobiales bacterium
TAGGCGCCACCGAGTTGGCGTTCGCGGTCGCGCAGATTGCACCGGGCGATGAAGGCACCCTGATCGCGAATGGGATCGGCGGCCAGTGACAGCCGACTGGGTTCCCACGGGATGAGCCATTGCTCGTTGCGCAGACGAACCTCTCGGTACGAGTGGAAGTCTGCCGGCATGAGCGGACGCAGCATCACCCGACTGCCGTAGAGCCGCAGGTTTGCCTTCGATGCAGCGGACGGATGCATGCCACTCATGATGGCGCACCACCACCGGGCCAGGTGCCTTCGAGGAGCATGGCGCAGATGCCGTCGATGGCGTTGCGCTGGGAAACGGTGAGCCCGTCGGCCTTGAGTTTGCGCAGGACGGCGACGAGCACACAGAGTCCGCCAACGATGATGGGGGCACGGTCCGGCGGTAGCCCCGGGTTGTGCAGACGGTCGGCCAGTCGTTCGGTGGCAAGCGTGCGGAACACGTCTTCGGCAGCGTCTCGACTCAGCCAGAACCCGTGTAGGTCTGACGGGTCCATGCGGCCGATCTCCACGGCAGCCACGGTGCTGATGGTGCCACCGATTCCGACAACGGACGCGATGTCGAGGATCGCGGGCATGTCACGGATCACGTCGTCGAGATGGTCCTGCACGTGACCGATGGCGTTGCTCAGTTCCTCGGGTCGCGGCGGATCGGCGCGCAGTTCCCGTTCGGTGAGACGGATGCAGCCGACGTCGACAGAGAAAGCAGATCGGACATCGGTGTCCCCGATGACGAACTCGGTAGAGCCACCACCGATGTCGAGCACAAGGCGGGGCGAACCGATGCCGTCGGGCAAGTCGATGCAGGAACCCCGATAGGCCAGACGGCCTTCTTCGACACCTGACAGCACGAGTGGACGTGTGCCGAGGACCGATTCAACGGCCTGCAGGAACGCCTCACGGTTGCGAGCGTCCCGGGTTGCCGAGGTGGCCACGGCCGCGAGTGCGGTGACGCCGTGTTCGTCGGCCGTGCGGGCAAACCCACGAAGCGCCTCCAGCGTGCGCTCTACCGCGTCGGGATGCAATTCGCCGGAGCGATGCACACCCTCGCCGAGACGCACGGTCTGCACGAACCGGTGGCGTTCGGTGCCGCGTCGTACGAGCATCTTCACCGAGTTCGTGCCGATATCGATCCCGGCAACCGCGTGGGGCTGGTTCACTGCGCACCTGCCGGAACGTCGAGGTGATCTTGCACCCAGCGGCCGACGGGATCATCGCCGCCGGCGAGGAAGTAGGCGTAATGAGTGTGCAGACACTTCACGCCGAGACGCGTTCCACCGACGCCACCTGACGGACGCGGGCCGACATATCCCTCAGGGATCTCGGCGTCTCGCTCTTCGGCGTACCGACGATGTGTCTCGGCGAGTTCCGCCGGGTCCACCTCGGCCTCGGCGCGACGCACACCGCCATCGGACTCCAACTGGCCGACGAGCGAGTTCTCGCGCTTGCCGACGAGCCAATAGCGCGTGGGCATGGGTGTGCCGTCGGGGAGCAACGGTGCGTTGCGAATGACGACGGGCCACCCAGCGCAATCGCGCACGACGACCTCGAAGTCGGCGAGCGGTTCGCGCCCGAGCAACTGGCGCACCATGGTGCGGTCGTCAGGCGCCATGAACAGGAGTAGCCGCGCGTATTAGTGGCGGCGGCGGCGCATGAGCAGCAGCAGGAGCAGGAGGATGCCACCGGCGAACGGGGCGAACCGCTTGGCCATGGCGCCACCGGCGTACTTGCCGAGGTCGAGCACGTTGTCGTGATCGGCCGGCTTGGGCGCCGTGATGGTGGACGCACCTGCAGAGGCGTTGGCAGTAGAAGCCGGGGCGCTGCTCGACTCGACCGCAGCGGCGGTGGAGGCATCGCCAGCGGGTGCTGCTGCATCGGCGGTGGTGAGCTTCTCGAGGTTGCTCACGAACTCGGCCAGCAGCTTGTTGGAGATCTCCTGCATGGCGCCGCGACCGAACTGTGCGAACTTGCCCGTGATCTTCAGGTCTGTCGACACGACAACCTTCGTGGTGTTGGCATCAATGGCTTCGAGCTGCGCGGTGATGACTGCGGCAGCATTGCCCTTGTTGCCGGTGTCGCGGCCCGATGCGTTGAGCACGGCGCGGTGCTTCACGTCGTCCTTCTCGGCGAACGAGGCGTCACCCTTGAAGTTGGCGAGGATCGGGCCGACCTTCAGCTTGACGACACCGGTGTAGGTGCCACCTTCGGCGCTCTCCAGGGTTGCACCGGGGAGACACGGGGTGATGGTGGGGACGTCGGTGAGTGTGTTCCACGTCTGCTCGATCGGACGCTTCACCGTGAATTCGTTCACGAGTTCCATCGCTGTAGATCCTCCAAAGTGTCGATGTCGGCGCTCGAACCGTCGCACGGGATATCAGTGACGAGGTCGGGTCGTTGGGTGAATAGGTTACGTGCTCCGAGGTCACCTTCGGCCGGGAGCAGGTTCCATACGGTGGAATCGAGACGCACGGGGTTCCCACGTACACCGTCGTAATTCGCCACTGCAATGGGTGAGTCGGAACCGGCCAGTCGTCGCCAGGTGTCGGGGGTGACGAATGGTTGGTCGCCGAGCCCGGCGACGATGGCCTCGACGTTCTCAAGCCGCGCCTCGGCCACTGCCCGCTGCAGCGAACTTGCCTGACCGGTCTCCCAGCGCTCGTTGTGCAGGAACCTGACACCTTCGACCGGTTCGAGTTCGGCGCAGCCGGTGACCACCCACACCTCGAGACCTGCCTCGCGAGCGTGATCGATGGCCCAGCGGTAGACGGGTTGGCCCCGTAGGACCGCGAGAAGCTTGTGTGTGCTCCCCCGAAAGCGTGTGCCCCCTCCTGCGGCAAGCAGCACGGCGACCGGCGGATTCATGGCTCTGTCCTACCAAGTCGCCGTCCGAATCTCGTCGCTGACCTGCCAATATGTCGAAGATGACGAAGAACGTCATCCAACCGTCACAAATGGGGTACTCTGCTCCGCATGCACGTGCAGTGGGGAGGCCGCCCCCGTCCGAAGCGTCGGGTCGCCCGCCTGGGGGTCGGACTGCTGGCATTCGTGCTCACACTCGTTGGCCTCGTCGAAGTGGCGGCACCCTCGCACGCACTGCGTCGACCGGCACGACCTGCCGTGGCGGGCAGCGAGGCAGTGCTCGCTGTGGCTGCCGCCGATGCGCTCGCTGCGCTGTGGGCTCGTGACGAGGCCTATGGCGATCGATTGACGGTGTTGGTTCCCCTTGTCGCTCAGGCGGGCAAGATCACGCCCGAACAGGTTTCCAAGGCCTGGGCATCAGCATCCAGGGAGCGAATGATCGCGTTGCTCTCCGCCCTGTCCCAGGTGGGCGTCCCGTATCGGGCACGCCGAGCCACTGCGGGCGTCGGCTTTGACTGCTCCGGTCTCACGTCGTGGGCGTGGGCCCAAGCAGGCCGCTATCTCCCGCACCAGTCGCTCCGGCAGATCCGCCGGCTCCGCAAGTCGTCAAAGGCCGAGGTACTGCCTGGGGACATCTTGTACTACCCGGGCCACGCCATGATGGCCATCGGGGTGGGTGCTGTGATGGTGCACGCTCCGTATCCGGGACGCAGCGTGGAGGTCAGCCCGCCAACCGGTCGTTGGGAACGCATCGTTCGTGTCGGAACGCCTGACGGCAAGAAGGCACCGTTGCCCAGCGCGATCTCTGGCTGACCAGCAGCGACGGATTCGCTCAGGAGTGGATCGGGCCGCTTGAGTCGCGTAGCGATGGCGGCTTGCGCCCGGTGCGCAGCGCAATGATCTCGGCGCAGATCGCGACCGCAGTTTCCTCCGGGGTGCGAGCCCCGAGATCGAGTCCGATGGGTGACATGAGCCGGGCGAGGTCCTCGGGGGCCGTGACGCCGACGTCGGCGAGGCGTTCGAGACGTTTGCCATGGGTCTTGCGGGACCCCATGACTCCGATGTAGCCGACCTTGGTGGCAAGCGCACCCTGCACCGCCGGAACGTCGAACTTGGCGTCGTGGGTGAGGATGCAGACAGCATCTCGGGGACCCAGCGTGGAGCCGGACTCGGCGAACATCGGACCCGGCCAGGTGACGCGTACTTCGTCGGCGGCAGGGAACCGGCGCTTGGTGGCAAACACCTCGCGCGCATCGCACACCGTGACGCGATAGCCGAGGATCTTGCCCACCTTCGACAGCGCCGCAGTGAAGTCCACAGCGCCGAAGATCCACATCTGCGGCGGGGGTGCGAACGACTCGATGAACACGCTGAGCGTGGGCGTATTGAGCAGATCCTCCGGTGTGGTCTCACCGTTGGGTCCGTAGTGGCGCACGAGTGTGTTTCCGGCCTCGAGTTCGCCCAGTGCGTCGCGACCGACGATGCGGTCGATCTCGGCGTTGCCGAGCGTGCCCAATGCATCGGTACCGGGCCACACGAGCAGTCGGTTGCCGGTGCCGGGACCGTCGATAATGGTGGCGAGTACGACTGGCTCAGACGAGCGGATGCGGTCGCGGAGGACTTCGTAGAGCACAGCGACCTACCAGGTGAGCGGTTCGATGAAGAGGTGGATGATGCCACCGCAGGTGAGACCTACGGCAAATGCCTCGTCGTCGCTGTAGCCGAACTTCACGAGTTTGGGATTGCCGTCGCCGTTGAGGATGCCGAGCGCCTCGCCGACCACGGCGCCCTCGACGCAACCGCCTGACACCGAACCGGCTACCTCGCCGTCCTCGCTCACGGCCATAGCGGCACCGGGGTCGCGCGGACCCGAGCCCTCGATGTTGACGACGCGTGCGACTGCAACACGCCTGCCGGCGGCACGCCAGCGATCGATGTCGTCGAGAATGTCCTTCATCTCGTCATCTCCCCAATCCGATTCGCTTCGGGCCGATCTCCCGGGAGATCACCCGTGCCAGTTCCTCGAGGGCATCCACCGAATGCCCCTCCACGAAGTCATCAACGTACGGCAGTGCTGCCGCCATGCCACGGGCCAATGGGGCATATCCCGGCGTGACCTTCAGCGGGTTCACCCAGACCACCTTGTAGGCCACTCGGTGAAGCCGTTCCATCTGGGCGGCGAGCACCTCAGGCTCGCCGCGGTCCCAGCCGTCGCTCAGCACGACGATGATGGCGCCGCGGGCCATCCCGCGCACCCCCCATTCGTCGTTGAACTGTCGGAATCCCTCGCCGAGGCGCGTGCCCCCGCTCCAGTCCGCCACGCGGCCGGCCGCCTGCTGCATGGCTTTGTCGGGGTCCCGGCTGTTCAGTTCGCGTGTGATGCGCGTGAGGCGGGTGCCGAGTGTGAATGCCTCGACCTTCTGGCGACCCGCCACGGCGGCGTGCACGAAGCGCACGAGTGCCCGGGCGTAGGGCTCCATGGAGCCCGACACGTCGAGCAGCAGCACGAGCCGCCGGAGCTTCTCGCCGGGTTCGCGCCAGGCGCGCTGGATCGGCTCGCCTCCTGCCTGCAGCGCAGCGCGCACCGTGCGGCGAAGGTCGGGATGCGCCCCTCGTCGGCGCGAGCGAACGAGTCGTCGGCTGCGGCGCGGCGTGCCGACGAGCCGCAGGTCCGACATGAGTGTCTGGGCCTCGTGGAGTTCGTCCTGGCTGTAGAGCGCGAAGTCCTTCTCACGAAGGATCTCGGTGGCAGAGAAGCGCAGGTGGATCGTCGGGGTGTCGTCCTCCTCGTCCTCGGGCGGGGGTCCGTCACCGCCCTCCTCCTCGTCGCTGTCGACCGCCAGTTGGATGTCGATGGACGGCAGTTCGACAATGAAGTCCATCGACGTTCCACGGTGCTCCCAGAACACCTTGAACGCGCGGTCGTAGGTCTGGATGTCCTCGGGTCGGTGCAGCAACGTGGCGCGTCCCGTCCAGTACACGGAGTCGCGGTCATCGATGCCGACGGCCTCGATGCCCTCGGCGAAACCGAGCACACAGCTGATGGGGACGCGGACTCCTGCGCCGCGCAGCACGCGGCCGAAGGCCACCGCGATGCGCATTGCATCGGACTGAACGGTTCTGGTGGTGGGCTCAGCCACGCGCAGCGGCGCGCTCGAGCGCCTTCTTCAGGAGCACCTCGCCGGCATGGAGGCGCACCTTGTCCTGGTCCTCGCGGTACTTGAGCACGGTCCCCAGCGTGGCGAGAATGGTCTTCTCGTCGAGTTGCGTGGTGCCGAGCTTGCCGAGCGCCGTTGCCCAGTCGATGGTCTCGGCAACGCCGGGCGGCTTGTACAGCTGCATCCCGCGCATCTCCTCGACGGCGGCGGCGACCTGACGGGCGAGGGTCTCTGCCACGTCGGGGACTCGCAGGCGCACGATGGCAACCTCGCGCTCGAAGTTCGGGTGCTCCACCCAGTGATAGAGACAGCGACGCTTCAGCGCATCGTGCACATCACGCGTGCGGTTCGACGTGAGGATGACGATGGGGGGCTGTGCGGCACTGAACGTGCCGAGCTCGGGAACGGTGATCTGGTAGTCCGACAGCACCTCGAGCAGGAACGCCTCGAACTCGTCGTCGGCGCGGTCCACCTCGTCGATGAGCAGGATGGGGGCGGGGCCCTCGCGGTGGGCGATTGCACGCAGCAGCGCTCGCTTCACGAGGAAGCGCTCCGAGTACAGCTCGTTCTCGAGCGCAGCAGCACCGCGGCTCGTGGCCTCGCCGGTTGCCTCGGCGGCTCGCAGGTGGAGCAACTGCTTCGCGTAGTCCCACTCGTAGACGGCCTGCGAGGAGTCGATTCCCTCGTAGCACTGCAGGCGGATGAGCTCGCCCTTGGTCCAGCGCGTGAGCACCTTGGCCACCTCGGTCTTGCCCACACCCGCCTCGCCCTCGAGGAGCAGCGGCCGGTGGAGGGTCATCGAGAGGAAGATCGCCGTGGCGAGGCCCTCATCGGGAAGGTAACCGTGTTGCGTGAGCGCAGCGGAGACCTCGGAGACGGACGTCGGTGTTGCCATACGACTCTCAGCGTACGACGTAGACGGAGGGGCGTGCCGGGTCGGACGCTCCGTTCAGGAGTCGAAACCGATGCCCAAGCGGTCGAGGGTACGCAGCCACCCGTTCCGCTTGCCGGTCTTGTCCTCCCGGTCGAGCGACCAGCGAGTGGCCTGAATCCCCGCGAACCGGAACGGCTCGGGTGGGAAGGGCAACGGGTGCTTGCGGACGAACTCGGTCTCGGTGGCCCGGGAGCGCTTGCCGTCGAGCAGGTCGAGCATCACCTCGGCGCCAAAGCGCGTGGAGCCCACACCGAGGCCGGTGTAGCCGAGCGCGTAGGCCACACGTCCCTGCATCGCCTTGCCCCAGAACACTGAGTAACGCGTGCAGGTGTCGATGACCCCTCCCCAGGTGTGGGAGAACTTCACGTCCTCCAACTGCGGGAAGGTGTCGAAGAAGTGTCGGCTGAGCTTGGCCCAGGTCTCGGGCCTCGACTCGAGTTCGGTACGCACCTTGCCTCGGAAGTAGTAGACCGCGTCGTAGCCGCCCCAGAGGATCCGGTTGTCCTCGGTGAGCCGGTAGTAGTGGAACTGGTTCGGGATGTCCGACAGTCCCTGGCGGCCTTTCCAGCCGATGGATGCCAGTTGGCTGTCCGTGAGCGGTTCGGTGACGAGTACGTAGTCGTACACGGGTGCGATGTAGTGCCGCAGTCGGTGCAAGAGCGGTGGGAAGGCATTGGTGCCGAGCGCCACGCGTCCGCAGCGGATCTGACCGAGGGGAGTGGTGACGAGCACACCCACGCCGTCACGCTCGAGCGCCGTTGCCTTGGTGTCCTCGTAGATGCGCACACCGAGCGATTCCGCTGCGGCCTTCAGACCCCATGCAAGACGTGCCGGGTCGACGAGCGCCGCACGGTCCTTGCGCCACAGGCCACCGAGATACGTCGGCGAGTTCACCTGTGCGCGCATTGCCTGGGCGTCGAGCAGTTCGACGTTCTGACCCAGTTCGCGCAGCAGACCGAACTCGTCGCGCAGTTCGTCGAGGTAGCTCGCGGGGTGGAAGGTGGTGGATACATCGATGACGCCGGTGCGCTCGAAGTCGCAGTCGATGTTGTAGCGACGGATTGCTGCCTCGATCTCGTTGAGGTTCCGCAGTCCGAGGTCCTCGAGAACGGGCAGTTCGTTGGGGAAGCGCGCCTTGCCGTTGGTGACACCGTGCGTGAGGCTTGCGTCGAGGAAGCCGCCGTTGCGGCCACTCGCGGCAGAACCGATCTCGTGGGCATCGATGAGCACGACATCGCGCGACGGGTCGCGTTCCTTGGCAATCACAGCCGTCCAGAGTCCGGTGTAGCCGCCGCCGATCACACAGAGGTCACAGTTCTCCGTACGCACCAAGGTGGGGTTGCTGACGGGTTCGTCGGCGTCCTCGTACCAGTAGGGGTAGGGGTCTGCGTCTGCGATGGCGTCGAGGTAGCGCTGGTCCTCGCGCATGGGGCATCACCCTTTCTGCCCACAGAGTACCGAGGGTCGTAGTCTTCGGGCATGGATCTCGGACTCACCGGTCGACGTGCAGCGGTAGCGGCAGGGTCAGCAGGGCTGGGCTTCGGCTCGGCACTCGCGCTCGCCAACGATGGCGCAGAGGTGGTGATCTGCGGTCGCAATGAGGAGAAACTGCGGGACGCCGTTGCCCGGATCGGTCACGGCGCTCGCTACCTCGTGTGCGACGTGTCCGATGCTGCTGGTGGCCAGGAATTTGTGGAGCAGGCAACCAAGCTTCTCGGCGGTGTGGACATCCTCGTGTGCAACGCCGGTGGACCGCCCCCCGGCACGTTTGCGTCCACGCCGATGGACGCCTACGCCAAGGCACTCGACCTCAGCCTGCTCTCGGTGGTGGGTATGTGCAAAGCAGCGATCCCGGCGATGCAGGAGCGCGGGTGGGGCCGAGTGGTCGCGATCACGTCGTACGGTGTGCGCCAACCGATCCCCACGCTGATCCTGTCGAACACGGCGCGTACCGGCGTAACAGGTTTCCTGAAGACCGTGGCGCGCGAGGTGGCCAAGGACGGCGTCACGGTGAACAGCGTGCAGCCCGGTGTGCACCTCACGGATCGCATCAGCCAGGTGTTCGGGGACAATCCTGATGCAACGGCAATGGGTATCCCGGCCGGCGTGCTGGGCGACCCGATCGACTTTGGCCATGCCGTGGCGTTTCTCTGCAGCGAGCACGCCCGGTTCATCACGGGTGCCCATCTGCCGATCGACGGTGGCCAGTACGCCGGATTGCAGTAGAGGTCGACAGTCGTCGGTGCCTGCGTGAGTTACCGCAAAAAGCACGAAGGGGGCGGCCCACCGGGCCGCCCCCTTCGTTTCGTCTGGGATTACTTCGTGGACTCTTCGAGTGCCCGGCGCACGAGGACCTTGGCGAGGTGCGTGCGGTACTCGACCGAAGCGTTGAGGTCGCCCTGCGGGTCGGCCTCGGCCACTGCCTGCTGTGCGGCATCGGCGATCGAGGCGCCGCCCTTGATGGCCGACGCCACCGAGGAGGCCAGGATCGGGGTGGAACCCATGTTCACGAGCGCAACACCGCTGTCGCTGCCACGGCGCCATGCCGCAACACCAACGATTGCCCAGTCCTGAGCACGGCGGTTGAACTTCTGGAACGACCAGCCAGCGCCGTTCATCTTCGGAACCTGGATCTCGACGAGCATCTCGTCGGCATTCATGGAGTTCTCGAGGAAGCCGGCGTAGAAGTCGGGAGCGGCAATCGAGCGGCGACCGTTCGGCCCCTGCACCACGTAGGTGGCGCCGAGAGCGAGTGTGGTGGCCGGCAGGTCGGACGCTGCGTCGGCGTGTGCGATCGAACCGCCGATGGTGCCGCGATGGCGCACCTGCGGGTCTCCGACGTGGCTGGCGGCGTGAGCGAGCAGCGGAACGTGCTGCTGCAGCACTGCGGAGTTCTCGACCTCGGTGTGACGCGTGAGCGCACCGATGGCGATGTGGTCTCCGGCCTCGCGGATGTACGAAAGGTCGGTAACGCGGCCGATGTCGATGAGCATCGACGGCGCTGCGAGGCGAAGCTTCATGAGCGGCAGGAGGCTGTGGCCACCTGCAAGGAACTTGGCTTCGTCGCCGGCCTGAGCGATGAGGCTGATGGCCTCTTCGGCGGACGATGCACGCTTGTAGTCAAACGCTGCGGGAATCACTGTGGCTCCTTGGGTTCCGGGTGCTCAGCCGTTGGCGCAGGCGAGGACGGACTTGACGATGTTGTGGTAACCGGTGCAGCGGCACAGGTTGCCTTCGAGTGCGACACGAACCTCGTCCTCAGTGGGCTTGGGGTTCTCGTCGAGAATGCCAATGGCGGCCATGACCATGCCCGGCGTGCAGTAACCGCACTGCAGACCATGGTTCTCCATGAAGGCCTTCTGCATCGGGTGCAGTTCGTCACCCTTGGCAATGCCCTCGATGGTGGTGACGTTCTGTCCATCTGCCTGGACGGCGAGCATGGTGCAGGACTTCACGCTCTGGCCGTTGACGTGCAGGGTGCAGGCGCCACACGACGAGGTGTCGCAACCCACATTGGTGCCGGTGAGGCCCAGAGTTTCCCGGACGTAGTGCACGAGCAGCTGACGCGGCTCGACATCACTCGTTTGCGCGGTTCCGTTCACGTTGACCGTGATTTTCACGGCGTAACCCCCAGACAAGATGTGGCCGTTCGGGCCGAGATCTCGGATATGACAGATGTCATCATGCCTCATCTGGAGAGGGCGTGCATCATCCCGTTTCCGGGGGCCGCAATGAGGGGGTCCCGGCGTCCCGCCAGCCAGAACTTCCGGCCAGAGCTAGCGGCCAGGACTAGCGGTCGAAGCTGCGGAGGCCCCGGACGGCGTAGACCGTCGTCAGCAGGCTCAGGATGCCAAGGGCCAGCAGGCCGCCCCAGGTGTCGTGCCAGGTGACCTGGCCGAGGAAACCCTCCCGGGCAAGGCGCAGCACGTTGGTCATCGGGTTGATGCGGGCGATCGGCTTCACCCAGCCCTGGATGAAATCGAGGGGCATCTGGGCTGTCGAGAGGAACAGGGCGAAGAAAATGGCGAACTGGGTGAGGGTGGCCGCCGCCAGGGTACGCATCCGGAAGGCGAGGCCGAGACCGAACCCGGACGCGCAAAAAGCGATGCCGAGCGCCGCGATAGCCAGCGTGAGCAGGCCAAGCACGCCGCCGGGCAGGGCAGCCCCGCCGATGAAGCCCACGACCGAGACGATGACGAGCGGGATGATCGCCCGCACCATGGAGGCCGTGAGGGGGCCGTAGACCATGGCCGCCCGACCCCCGGGGGACATGCGCAGACGGTCGAAGAAGCCGGTCTGGAGGTCGTTCACCGTGGCAAAGGCGAGGCCCATGGCACCGAACGCGGCCCCCTGCATGCACGAGAGCGGTACGTACCAATCGAGGGCGTGATTGATCTTGGCGTAGGCAAGGGCCCCGGCAAACGCCCCGCCGAAGGCCACGAGTTGGAACACGGGCATGGCGAGGGAGGGCAGGAATGCCGCTGGGATCCGGCGAATGCGCAGCAGCGAGCGCTTCACCATGAACGCAATCACGGTGATCGGGTTGGGGTCCCGGGCCACCTGACGGTCGGCAACGGAATCGGCGTGGAGTGCAGCGGTCATGTCGTGGTGCTCACATCTGTGCCAGGCGGCGACGGAGGGCCCGCAGACAGAGTCCGAGGGCGAGGACACATCCGATAGCCGGGATGGCGAGCGCCTCGAAGAAGCGCCACCCGGTGAGCGGACGCTCGATGACGAAGCCGCGGATGCCCTCGGCGAGATACGAGATCGGATTGATGTCCACGACGCGTCGGAACCAACCGTTCATGAGTTCACGTGCCATGAACGTTGACGACAGGAACATCATCACGAACACGAGCGGGAACATGCCCTGCACGACCTCGGGGGACCCGGTCTTGATCGCGAACGTCGACATGAGTGTCGACATGGCGAGCGACACGAGGCTCGCCGAGAGGACGATCACGAGCACCCCGATCGGACCGCTGCGGATACGTACCCCGAAGACCGCAAGGATGCCGATGAACACCGCTGATTGCAGTGCACCGATGACGAAGGACGACATGAGCCGCCCGATGACAATTGACGTTCGCCGCACGGGTGAGGCCATCAGCCGTTCCCAGAAGCCCTGCTCGATGTCGACTGCCAGATCGGCGGCCGCTGAGGTGGCGCCGAAGAACGCACCCTGCATGATCGCGGCGGCGAGGCCGAACTGGAGGAACGAGTCGACTTTCGGAAACCCGGGAGCGTTCTTCACCCGGCTGTAACTGCTTGCCGACAGTGCGGCGAAGAACAGTGGGAACACGAAACTCGGTGCAAGCACCGCAGGTTGACGGAGGCGTCCGAGCAGGCTGCGCCGTGCAAGCGCCAGGGTCTGACGGATGGCCGACTGGTGCAGGTGTACGTGCAGGGGCTCTGGAACGGTGTCGGGGGTGACCGCAAGCGTCACTTGCGACCTCCGCGGCCGCGGCGCTTCTTGCCGGGAGGCCCTCCAGCGCCCGGCTCGAGCAGGCGCGACGTGGCACCCTCGAGGCGGTGCCCGGTTGCCTCGGCAAATACGTCGTCGAGACTCGGTTCGTTGAGTTCCATGTGCTGGAGTCGCACGCCGGCCTGGTCGAGGCTGCGCACCACCGCAGCGATGGCCTCGGCGCCATCCCGCAGGCCGACACCCAGTGTTCCCTCAGCGGTGGGTCGAATGTCGCCGAATCCAAGGAGCACCTCGCGCGTGGCGTCGCGCTGCTCCTCGGGAACGGTGACGAGGAGCGTTGGCGCGCCCACCTGAGCCTTCAGTTCACGGGGCACGCCCTCGCGCACGATCCGGCCGCGGTCGATGA
>CANIBN010000064.1 GCA_947465505.1 Acidimicrobiales bacterium
GCGAGGCAACGGAGAATCATGTCGAACATTCGGCGACTCGCCGTGAGTGCTGGATCGAGCTGAATGCCGCCGACGAGCGGACGGAAGAAGCGTTGGATCATGGCATCGCTGAAGTGCTCGCTTCGGAGCGCCTGCAGCGTGTCGATGTCAGTTCCCTGCAGCAGATCACGCGGATCGGCGCGTCGCACTCGCTGCAGGAGCACTGCAAGACGAAGCTTGTCGACGGGGCTGCCCACCGGAGCGAGTGCGGAGTCCACAAGGCTCGTCGGCATGCGCAGTGGATCGCCGATGCGGTAGAAGCGCTTGCCCAACCACACCTTCGCACCTGGGTCGAACGGTCGTAATTTCAGCGCCGGAACGTCGAGCTGCCGGTGTAGTTCGGGGTATGCCGTGAGCGCTACCTGGAAGCCGCGGTCGAGGCGGAAGCCGTCGACAACATCGGTGCGTACTCGCCCGCCGATGCCGTCGGATGCCTCGAGCACGGCAACGCTGCGTCCGGCACGCGTGAGCGTGCGGGCTGCTGCGAGTCCGGCAAGACCTGCGCCCACGATGGCCACGTCAACCTGTTCCGGGAGCGCTGTGGTCACGGGGACGACGCTACCGAGGCTGGGTGAAGCCGGGGCGCACGGAACGACTGCTGAGACCTCATGGTGGCAACGGATCACCTTGTTAGTGTGGGCACATGCCCAGTCCTGCGTCGTGGGTCGTCGACGTTCAGTGGGACGACCCGTCATCGTCCGTGCCAGCTTGCTCCCCGGACGATGCGGTCTTTGTCCGCGCAGCGGGGCACTACGGCCGCCACCTCCCCAGTGCAGTCCAGAACGTCCTCGTGGACTTCGCCGACGAGTCACCCGAGGCGGGGGCACTGCTCCTGCGCGGCGTACCGATCGGGCGAGACATCCCGGCGACTCCCTCGCTCGACAACCGCACGCCCACCGGGAAGGACCGGTGTAGCGAGTTCATGCTGCTCGCCGTGTGCCGTCGTCTCGGTCAACCGATTGGGTACCTGCCTGAGTCTGGCGGTGCGCTCGTCGGCAACGTTTGCCCGATCCGGTCCACCGAGGAACGCCAGGTAGCCACCTCGTCGAAGGTCGACCTCGTGCTCCATACAGAGGGCTCGTACATCCGATATCGGCCGCGCTACGTCGCGCTGCTCTGCCTCCGGGGTAACCCCGAGGCAGCGACCACACTGGCGACCGTCACCGACATCCTTGAGTACCTCGATACCCACCACCCCGGTGTAGCCCGCATGCTCTGGGAACCGCGCTTCCGTTTGCTCGTGGACGAGACGTATGTCGAGAACGTCGAGGACTCGCTGTCGTCCCCGATCCCGGTGCTGACCGGTGACCCGGCCAAACCAACGATCGTGTTCGATGCCGACCTCATGCGCTGTACGGATCCCGAGTCTGAGAAGGCCCTCGCTTGCCTTTCCGAGGCTGCTGCGGCTGTTCGGCAACACATTGTTCTGGAACCGGGCGATCTGCTTATCGTCGATAATCAGCGCGCCACGCACGGCCGTTCGTATTTCGAGGCCCGGTATGACGGAACCGATCGTTGGCTCCAACGGGCCTTCGTCGTCGCCGATATCTCCGTGAGCGATGGCAATCGCAAGGGACGAGTGATTGAGTCGCCCTTCCTCGACTGAGGTTATTCGGGCAGCCTTACTGCCGCAGGAATCTCGGTATGCCGATGCGCACGTCGACGCCCGGTGACCACAGTGCAATCGGATCACCAGACGGAGTTGGCAACCCTGCAGCCGCAAGCATGGTCTCGTCGCAGTCGACGACCCGAACACGATGGAGGGGCCACGGCTCATGGTCGACTGCTGCCCAGATCGGCTTGCCGGCCCAGGTGGAGCCGAGTGCCCATCGAGCGGTCACGAAATGCTCGAGGTCGGTCACGGCGTCAGGCGAGATGCGGTCGCCAATCTCAACCGTGAGCAACGACTCGGCCCGGCCGCGGGGCCACCGGCGACGCGAGCGGTACGACACAGTGCCGGCGGTGTGCTCGATGCTCATCTGAGCCCAGCAGTACGGCAGGTGGTACGACACACGAGCGACGAGAGCGGGCAGCAGTCGGGTGACGTCGAGCGACAGGAACCACACGCCGCGGCGTCCGCTCGGATCGACGATGTAGGTGCGCACGTTGGTCTCGGGGAACGTGGACAGCGGTCCAAACGCGGGAACGCCCGGCACGCGAATGCGCTCCATGTGGAACGGGATGAGGCCGACAAGCGCGTCGCCCTCGAAGGTGTCCACGGTGAAGGCAGGTGGCAGCAACCGCTGAACTTCTGCGGGCGGGAATCGCCAGTGCACGGATGCGAGGTCTTTCCAGCCTTGCAGCATCACCGGTCTGGCCACCGGACGCGGACAGTCCGCCGTGACGGACTCCGGTTCGGCTGCCGTCTGGCTCATCAGCGAGCGATCGTTTCGCTCTCGGAGCGTCGCGCGACGAGGCGACCCTGTCGGAACACCATCCTGTCGCGCGGGGCATCGGCCAGAGCACCACGCACACTCGGCGCGGCGATCGCGAAGAAGTCTGCCGAGTCTCCGACGCGCATCTCAACACGCCCGAGGCCGAGTACTTCGCGGCCCGCGTTGCTCACGAGGTCCATCGCAACCGGCGGCAGTTGGTGCGCAGCCATGACGAGCAACGCAGCGGTTTCGAGGCCATCGCTGCGTCCCATCGGATTGAACGGGTCCTGCACGTTGTCGGCGCCTGCGGCCACGCGAACGCCATGATCGCGGAGCACATCGATCGGAGTGATGCCGCGGGGCATGGACACCGGGTGATCCCAGCCCTGAAGGAAGAGGTTTGTCTGGGGGAGCGGGATGATGGAGATTCCGGCAGCGGCTACTTCCTTGGCAACGGCGACCTGTTGGGCCACCGGTTGTACGGAGAGGCTCACGCAGTGGCTTGCCGACACCGAGTGCGCAAAGCCCGACTCCTGAATGGCCCGGGCAAAGATCGGCAGGGTGAGCATCGACGGGTTGAGCGTCTCGTCAATGTGCAGGTCGATGCCGAGTCCGGCGTCGGTAGCAACCTTGATGGCGTTGTCGATGAGGCCGCGCGGATCGGGATCGAGATGTGGGCAGCCACCAACGAGGTCGATCCCGACCTCGATCGCCTCGAGGAGCGCAGCGCGGTTGCCACGGCCGTCGTTGCCGGTGATGGGTTGGTGGGTGAGTGCGACGATCTGCACGTCCATGAGGCCCTCGAATCGCTTCACCGCCTCTTTCACCGCGACGACGTACGACGCCCCCACCTCGCCGCCAACATTGACGTGGGTACGCACTGCAGTGGTGCCGTTGAGCAGTAGACGGGTGAGTGCAGCCGCAGCGCGCTCCACCATGTCATCGTGGGTGAATTGACCGCGGTCTGACGCCGAGATCCACGCCTCGATGGCCCCCATCAGGTCGCCGCGGGGGTTCGGAACGGTGTCTGCTGTGAGGGCCTTGTCGATGTGTGCGTGCGGTTCCACCATGGCAGGGAGCAGCAGGCGGCCACCGAGGTCGTCAGACGTCGACTCTGCCGGAAGTGGCGATCCCGCTGCGCCGACGGCGGAGATCTTGCCGTCCTGCACCGTGATGTCGACGGTGCGGCCGTCGGCGAGGAGGGCGTTGCGGAGCACGTGAACCATCTCCACAGTGTGGCGGGAAAAGGTGGCTTCAGTGACCCGTGTAGCCGAGCCCCGGAGCCGTGGGTGGCAGCACGCAACCGTCCACCAGCTCCGGCATCGGCATCCCACACGGGAAGGTGCCACCCTCGGAGAGCCACGGGACCTCGAGCCAGCGTGCCGCGGGCGATGTCATCGCCCAGTGGATGTTGGCCAGCAACGACGGCCCGAGCGAGTAGTTGTGCGGATACATCGGGATCCCCGCGAGGCGCGCCATTTCGCCGACGCCCCGTGCGGGTGTGAGCCCGCCAAACTTTGCGATCTCGGGCTGCAGAATGTCGACAGCGCCCGACGTGACCAGGCGCTCAAGCCCGGCGAGGCCGAACTCGTTCTCGCCCGCCGCGATCGGCATCGTCGCTGTTTGCCGAACCCTGGCGAGAGCGGCGTGATCGCTTTGGGGATACACGGGCTCCTCGAACCACACGAGGTCCGCGTCGGCGAGTCGCTCGGCTGCAGCGATGGCGCCGTCCTCGTCGAATCGAGCACTGGCGTCAACCATCAACGGGACACTGGGCCCGAGGCGGCGGCGCACCTCGAGGATGAGGTCGACGTTCGCCTCGTGGAGCTTCACTGCACGAATGCCGGCGCTCAGTGCACGCTCGGCATCACGGCACACGCGGTCTACGTCGCCGAGCCACGTGAGGCTCGCATAGACCGGGATGGCATCGTGCACTACCGGGCCGAGCAGGGTGGTGACAGGAACGCCCTGACGCTTCGCAACGAGGTCCCACACGGCGATGTCGACCCCGCTGATTGCGGTGGAGACGATGCCCTCATGGCCGTACTGAATCGTTGCGCGGACGAGACGCTGCCAGAGGGCCTCGATGTCGGCGACGGTATCGCACGGCTGACCGATGGTGAGCGGGCGAAGCAGTGTCTCCACGAAGACGCCGATTGCAAACACGGGCGTACCCGGCTTGGACATCGGTTGATACGTGCCCCACCACGTCTCGCCAACGCTGGTGTAACCGTCGTCGCTCATGAGACGCACGAACAACTGTGGGTTGTAGGGGTCGGCGAGCGCCTCGACCTCGAGTTCGACGATACGCGCCACTGCGTTTGGTCAGACGCGCTCGAGGATGACGACCGGGATCTCGCGGTCGGTCTTGGCCGCGTACTCGTCGAAGTTCGGCATGAGGTCGGCCTGTGCGCGATAGAGACGGGCGCGCTCGTCGCCGCTGGTGATCACGGCCCGGGCAGCGAACTTCTCGCCCGGTAGTTCGACCGTGACGCTCGGGTTGGCGACGATGTTGAGGTACCAGTGCGGGTGTGCCGGCGAACCGGCCTTCGACGCGATGATGACGATTCGATCGCCGTCGCGGCTGTACACCAGCGGGCTCGTACGCAGTTGTCCGCTCTTCGCACCAGTATGAGTGAGCAGCATGAGGGGAGCCTGAGCGAACATCCCGGTCACCTTGCCGTTGTTCGCGCGGAACTCCTCAATGAGAGCCTTGTTGAACGCATTGATGTCGTTGGCCATGCTCGCAGCGCCATTGTTCGAGTCAGTCATACCGGCGACAGTACCGGCCGGTATGCATCTCCGCTCCCGGCCGGGCGTTATGGTCATCACTATGTCGACTCCGCAGATCGAGCGAGCACCCTTCGGCCGCACTGGTCACCTCAGCAGCCGGGTGATTTTCGGCGCCGCTGGCATCGGAACGATGAAGCGGCAGGAGAAGGCAGACGAACTGCTGCCTCTGCTGCTCGAGTTCGGCGTGAACCACATCGACACTGCTTCGTCGTACGGTGAGTCCGAGTTGCGCCTCGCTCCCTGGTTGAAGACCCACCGCAAGGACTTCTTCCTCGCCACCAAGACTGGCGATCGCACGGGGATCGATGCGCGGGCGTCGCTCGAGCGCTCGCTCGAGCGGATGGGCGTGGACTCGGTTGACCTTGTCCAACTGCACAATCTCGTCGAGTCCGACGAGTGGGAGACGGCACACGGCCCGGATGGCGCCGTGGCTGCGCTTGCCAAGGCTCGGGACGAGGGTTTGGTCCGCTTCATCGGGGTGACCGGTCACGGTACGCGCATTCCCGGCATGCACCTGCGGAGCCTCGAACGTTTCGACTTCGACACCGTGCTCTTCCCGTACAACTTCACGATGCGACAGAGCGCTGCCTACCGGGCCGATGTCGAGGCACTGCTTGCCGTGTGCGAGGAACGAAATGTCGCGGTGCAGACCATCAAGTCGGTGGCGCGCCGCCGGTGGGACGCAGACAGCACCGAGCCGCACTTCTCGTGGTACCAGGCGCTACCACCGGGTGATGCCCTTGCCCACGGCGTCGATTACGTGCTCGGCCGCCCGCAGTTGTTCCTCAATACGTCGAGCGACACCCGGCTGTTGCGGCCGATTCTGGAGGCCGCAGCCCGACACGGGGCCGTGCCCTCCGACGAGGTCATGCAGGCCGACGTGGACGCCCACCAGATGTCCGCAATCTTCGACGGCGGGGCCCTCGAACGCATTTAGACCAGGTCGCCTCCGCCGGTATCGTGACCATCGATGAGCACCGAACTGAGCCAGGCAGAGCAGCAGACCCTCGACGCAGCGATCGACGTATTCCTCGCTGCCAACAACCCGACGTCGATGACGAACATCGAATTCCGTGCGCAGCGGTACGACGCCGGCCTCTCGTGGGTCTACTTCGACAAGGGCTTCGGCGGCCTCGGCATGTCGCCGAAGGCGCAGGGTCACCTGGAGCGCCGTCTCCGCCAGGCCGGAGCAGCGCCTGCCGACGGTGCATCGTTTTTCCTGAACCTCGCCGGCCCCACCATCTACACCCACGGCACGGAGGAGCAGAAGCGCCGCTTCCTCCGCCCGATGTTCTCCGGCGAGGAGAAGTGGTGCCAGTTGTTCAGCGAGCCCGGCGCCGGAAGCGACTTCGCCGGTCTCGCCTGCAAAGCCGTGCGTGACGGCGACGAGTGGGTGGTCAACGGCCAGAAGGTGTGGAACACCCTTGCTCACCTCGGCGACTGGGGCATGCTCGTTACCCGTACTGATCCCGATCAGGTGAAGCACAAGGGCATGACGTACTTCGCCGTTGACATGCGCTCGGCCGGAGTCGATGTGCGCCCGCTTCGTCAAATGACCGGAGAGGCAGAGTTCAACGAGGTGTACCTCACCGACGTCCGCATCCCCGACTCGCAGCGCATCGGTGCCGTAGGCGAGGGCTGGCGCGTGTCGCTCACCACGCTCATGAACGAGCGCGTGTCGATCGGTGGTGGAGCAGGTGCAGTGCCTAAGCGTGGGTCTGGCCCGATCGGAGAAATCGTGGCGCTCTGGGAGGCGGCACCTGTCGACCGCAAGTCGCCCGTGCTGCGTGATCGCCTCACCGCACTGTGGGCGAGCGCCGAGTGCCAGCGACTCACCAACATCCGTGCCTCACAGGCCCGCCGCGAGGGCAATCCCGGCCCCGAGGGGTCCATCAGCAAGTTGGCCCTGGCAGAACTCAACAAGGCGATCTACGAACTCGGCATGGACATCATGGGTGCCGACGGTCTTGTGGGCTTCGACTACACGTTCCGCCGCCCCGACGGTCTCAACGACGACACCTGGGGCGACCCGCATCAGGCGTTCTTGCGTGTCCGTGCCAACTCGATCGAGGGCGGCACCAGCGAGATCCTGCGCAACATCCTCGGCGAGCAGGTGCTCGGCCTTCCGGGCGAGCCCCGGGTGGACAAGGACCTTCCCTGGGCCAAGGTCCCCCGCAACTAGACCCATTGCGCCGACATAGCCGCCGCTTCGCTTCGGCATAGTTCGGCGTGCGGCTCGTCGCTGGCGCTTCGCCGGTTTAGACGCTGGCGGGCTTCTTGCGGGTGAAGGTGATGGGCTTGGTGTGGTCCATTGCCGGCTTGGGTGCAATGCCCACGGGCACGTTGGCCAACTGGCTGGCGCCGTAGCCCGTCACGCATTCGGGATCGGGTCCGTCGAGCGGCAGGCCGGTGAAGAACTTTGCCGCCATGCAGCCACCTTGGCAGGCGTCGTAGTTGCCGCAACTGCTGCAGGCGCCGGCACTCTCGGGCTCGCGCAGCGACAGGAACAGGTCGGACTGCTTCCACACCTTGGCGAAGCCGCCCTCGTCGCGGACCGAACCGGCCTTGAACTGATCGTGAATGACGAACGGGCATGCGTACACATCGCCGATGGGGTCGATGAGGCACACCACCCGACCGGCTCCGCACATGTTGAGGCCGGGAAGCGGTTCACCGAGCGCGTTGAGGTGGAAGAACGAGTCTCCGGTCAACACGTTTTCGCCGTTGGCGAGCAGCCACTTGTAGATCTGCATCTGCTGATCGTTCGTGGGGTGCAGGTTGTGCCAGGAGTCTGCGCCGCGACCCGACGGACGCAGGCGGGTGACTCGCAGTTGCGCACCATAGGAATCGGCAATCGCCTTGAACCCGTCGAGTTGATCGACGTTGTGACGGGTAACGACGACAGAGATCTTGAACGGACCGAACCCGGCTTCGGCCAGGTTGTCCATCGCACGGCGAGCCATGGCGTAGGAACCCTCGCCGCGCACGGCGTCGTTCGTGGCAGCGTCGACGCCGTCGATGCTCAACTGGATGTCGAGATAGTCCATCGCAGCGAGCTGCTGTGCGCGAGCCCGATCGATGAACGCGCCGTTGGTGGAGAACTTCACACCGATGCGGTTGGAGATCGAGTACTCGACGATGTCGAAGAAGTCTCGACGAATCATCGGCTCTCCACCACCGATGTTGATGTAGAACACCTGCAGATCACGGAGTTCGTCGAGCACCTTCTTGGCCTCGGCGGTACTGAGTTCGCGCGAGTCGCGCTGACCGGACGACGACAGGCAGTGGATGCACTGCAGGTTGCATGCGTAGGTGAGCTCCCACGTGAGGCAGATGGGTGCGTCCAGACCAAACTTCATCTGGCTAACGAGTGATTCAGCGCTCACGGATTACCTCAGAGGTCTCGAGGGATTGCAGGGCTTTGACGAACGAGGGCCAGCGGTTGGGGGCAACGTCGCATGCGGTCAGGCTCGCCTCGAGGGTGTCGTGGGAGCCGAGTTCCTCGACCACCCGGACGATGTCCCGATGACGCAGGAAGATGAGCCGACGATTGCCGTAGTGATAGGCAAGCGCGCCGAAGGGCTCGGGGCGCAGGGCTACTTGCGGGTGCAGTTCGAGCCGTCGCCCGAGAGCCTCGGCTAGGCCGGGGGCCGGCGCAACGGACATGGCTGGCTCAGTAGACGCCGCACATACCGTCGATGGAGATCTCCTCGATGAGCAGTTCTTCCTCGACGACAGAGTCGGCTGAAGGGGCCTCAACAACAGCAGATGTCTGATCCATGGTCCGGAACCCTATCAGGACAGCGGCCTAGCGTTCACGGCCGAACTTGGCTACATTCCGGGAGTACCAGCAACTTTCTTTGGGGGAAATCTGTGAAGACTCAAGCCGCAATCCTGTGGGAGACGAACACGCCGTGGAGCGTTGAGGAGATCGAACTCGATGCTCCCCGCGCCGGCGAGGTACTCGTCAAGATCGCCGCATCAGGCATGTGCCACTCCGACGAGCACCTCGTCACCGGCGACGTCCCGTTCGCCCTGCCGATCATCGGCGGCCACGAGGGCGCAGGTGTTGTTCAGGAAGTCGGCCCCGGCGTTACCTGGCTCCAGCCCGGTGACCACGTGGTATTCGGCTTCATCCCGTCCTGTGGCCGCTGCGCAAGCTGCTCCACTGGCCACCAGAACCTCTGTGACCTCGGTGCACAGCTCGGTGTCGGCCGCCAGATCTCCGATGGCACTGCCCGCCATCACGCCCGCGGGGAAGACCTCGGCCTGATGTGCCTCCTCGGCACGTTTGCCCGCCACACCGTCGTCCACGAGGCGTCCTGCATCAAGATTGAGAAGGACATCCCGCTCTCCCGCGCCTGCCTCCTTGGCTGCGGCGTGGTCACCGGTTGGGGTTCGGCCGTCTATGCCGCTGACACTCAGCCCGGCGACACCGTGGTCGTGGTCGGTATCGGTGGTATCGGTGCCAACGCCATCCAGGGCGCAAAGCTCGCTGGTGCAAAGCGCATCATCGCGATCGACCCGCTGGAGAACAAGCGTGAGAAGGCCATGGAGTTCGGTGCCACGCACACGTTCCCGTCCATGACCGAGGCAGCCCAAGGCATCGCCGACCTCACCTGGGGCACCATGGCCAACAAGGTCATCATGACCATGGGTGCCGGCGACGGCGCCGTGCTCTCCGAGGCACTCGCACTCACCGCCAAGCGCGGTCGTGTGGTCGTCACCAACATCCACCCGGCCAACGAGATGACCGCATCGATGAACATGTTCGACCTCACGCTCATGGAGAAGCAGGTCGTTGGTTCGCTGTTCGGCTCGGGCAACCCGCGGTACGACATCCCGAAGCTCATCGGTCTGTACCGCGAGGGTCAGATCGACCTCGACAGCCTGGTCACCAAGGAGTACACCCTCGAGCAGGTCAACGAGGGCTACGACGACATGCGCAGCGGCAAGAACATCCGCGGCGTCATGGTCTACGACTGATCCCAGCATCGTTCACGGTGGGGCCGATGCCCCGCCTCAGCACGTAGCGGTCGGGCCCTTCGGGGCCCGACCATTGTGCTTTTCCCCAGCGTTCTCGGTCTCGAAAACGCTGAAAACGTGCAGTTTGGGGACCGAGAACAACCACTCTCCAGCGTTCTCGGTCTCGAAAACGCTGAAAACGTGCAGTTTGGGGACCGAGAACAGAGGGGGTTAGTTCGAGAGGCGCTTGGTAAGCACCCGAACCACCGACCGGGCAGCACCCGGGGTGATCATCCGCTTCGAGATGAGGATGTACAACGGCTCGATGCGATCCGGGTCGAGTTTCGACCGGAACTGGTTGATCCCCTTGAAGCGGTACTGGCGGTCGAAGAAATTGACCACCCGCATGCCGAACGGTCCGAGTTGGTGAGCGTTTGGCTCGGCACCGTCTGGGCTCCAGAACGGGAGGGGACCGTTGCTCGCAAACTTGTAGCCAGCGTCGCGCAGCGTGTCCATTGCTGCGATGATGCACCCCTCGAGGGCTCCCCGGGGCGCAGTCTCGAGACGCACCGGGTCCTGGAGGTACCAACCCTCTGCGTTGACCGGTGTGCAGCCCACGAACGCCACGATGCCGCGCTCGGCGGCAGGTGAGTCGTCGATCGGGCCGTCGCAGACGAAGTAGCGACGGATCTCGCTGAGTTCGGCGAAGGAGGTGCGCTGGAACGAATCGGTTGCTCGCTGTTTGCGCGCCTGCTTCCACTGCACCTCGATGGCCTCGAGAGCCGCACGGTCGACCGAGTTGTTCACCGGGTCGGCCTCTCGCCACTCGTACCCGAGTTTCCGGGCGTGGTTGCGTGCAAGACGAAGTTTCTCGCGGCGGCCGCCTTGGATCGTCCAGTCCGGCAGCGAGTGATAGGTCTCGTGGGCGGCCCACACCGGCTTCATGCCAAGGCGCTTTCCGGCCTGGCAGTACGCGTCGTTGACGAGAACCCCAATGACGGTCTTGCGTCGTCGCCGTGCGTAGTCCAGCGTCCGGCTCAGCATGTCGAGTTCGAGTCCGGGCGCGGCCACCGGGGAGCGCCAGACAAAGATGCAGCGCCCCTCCTCGAGGAACAACGTGAATGCCGAACGGTCGTCGTTCCAGAGCACTTTCCATGGGTCTGGGCTGAGGGCGTGGTACTGGCCAGCCTCGTGGCCGACCTCGCCGAGTACCCGGGCGACCTCGTCGGCGCAGTCCGCCACGCGCTGCACGACGAGTTCGTCGCTTCGGGAACGCTGAGCTCGGCGACCGGTCATTCGGCCCTCAAGACTACGACATCGGGGGTAACCGGGGAGAACGCAGATCGGTAGGGGCGTCTTCTGGCCCCGAGCGGCAGGACCGCCTAATCTGAGACCACCTACGTGAGACTTGGGGGTCATCATGAAGTCCAAAGCAGCTATTTGTCATGGCGCCGGTACCGACTGGAAGATCGAGGAGATCGACATCGATGCTCCGAAGATCGGAGAGGTGCTGGTCCAGTGGAAGTACGCCGGGATGTGCCACTCCGATGAGCACTTCCTCACGGGCGACCTCCAACTCACCCCGGCACAGCTTGAGGCCATCGGACAGGACTCGTTCTACCCGGTGCTCGGCGGCCACGAGGGCGCTGGCATCGTGGTAGAGGTCGGCCCCGGAGTCACCTCCGTGCAGCCCGGAGATCACGTGTCGGCGAGCTTCGTGCCGTCCTGTGGTCGCTGCAAGTTCTGCTCCACCGGTCGTCAGAACCTCTGCGACACCGGTGCAGGCACGCTCACCAAGGGCATGATCACCGACGGCACGTCGCGACACAATCTCGGTGGCGAGCCCATCGCTGTGATGGCCGGTCTCGGAACCTTCTCGCAGTACGCAGTGGTCTCTGAGAACAGCCTCATCAAGGTCGAGAAGGACCTTCCGCTCAACGTTGTCGCACTCGTGTCGTGTGGCGTTGCCACGGGCTGGGGTTCGGCCACGAAGCGTGCAGATGTGCAGCCCGGCGACACCGTTGTGGTGATCGGCATCGGCGGCATCGGCATCAATGCCGTGCAGGGCGCAAAGATGGCTGGCGCAAAGCACGTCATCGCCATTGATCCGATCGAGTTCAAGCGCGAGAAGGCCATGGAGTTTGGCGCCACGCACACCTACGCGTCGATGGCCGAGGCCATGGCGCCAGTCACCGACCTCACCTGGGGCCAGATGGCCGAGAAGGTCATCATGACACCGGGCATCATGTACGGCGATCTCGTCGAAGGTGCCAACCAGCTCTGCCAGAAGGGCGGCACCATCGTCATCACCGCTGTTGCCCCGGTGCAGCAGGAGGATGTGTCACTGAACCTGTTTAACTTCGCGATGTCGAACAAGGAGATCAAGGGCACCATCTTCGGCTCGCTCAACCCTCGCGCTGACATCCCCAAGCTGCTCAGCCTGTACCGCGAAGGCCAGTTGAAGCTCGATGAGCTCATCACCCGCGAGTACTCACTCGACGACATCAACGTTGGTTACCAGCACATGCGTGACGGCGTGAATATTCGTGGAGTCATCAAGTACTAATGCGCGAACTTCTTGAACGTCTCGGTTCCGATGTCGTTGGTCGGCACCGAGA
>CANIBN010000065.1 GCA_947465505.1 Acidimicrobiales bacterium
GCAAGGTGGGGCCTTCGTCATTTTTCCGGCGCGGTCACTTTTCCGGCGCGGTCACTTTTCGGCGCCGACCCACATCGGGCCTGCCCGTTGCCTGGCGGGTTTCCGGGCCGAAGGTCCCATTGCACACTCGACTGGGGTTCCGTATGCTGGGGGCGTTATGAGCAACTCGCTGGGACTCCTCCTTCTTACGTAGGGCGAGCGCCACATACCCGCGTTCGCCCCGCCCCTGCCGAACCGGCAGGGGTTCTTGCTTTTTCCCGGCAGTTCTCACCACCCCAGTCGATCGTCCCCGAAGTACCCGCAGTCAGGAGCCACACGATGCCCCCGAAGCCAGTCACCCCCAAGAAGATGCCCTTCGAGAAGTACCAGGCATGGCTCCCCCTCGTCCTCACGGACCGCACGTGGCCGAACGTGAAGATCGAGAAGTCCCCGCTGTGGTGCTCGGTCGACCTGCGTGACGGCAACCAGGCCCTCATCGACCCAATGGACCCCGAGCGCAAGCGCCGCATGTTCGATGCGCTCGTGAAGATGGGCTTCAAGGAGATCGAGGTCGGCTTCCCCGCAGCGAGCCAGCCCGACTTCGACTTCGTGCGTCAGCTCATCGAGGAAGACCTCATCCCCGACGACGTCACCATTCAGGTCCTTGTGCAGTCACGCCAGGAGCTGATCGAGCGCACCTACGAGTGCCTGCAGGGCGCCCGCCGCGCCATCGTCCACTTCTACAACTCCACCAATCCGCTGCAGCGCGAGGTGGTGTTCAACCTGGACAAGCAGGGCATCATCGACATTGCGGTGAACGCAGCTCGCCTGTGCCGCAAGCTCGAGCAGACGATGGGTGACACGGAGATCCTCTACGAGTACTCGCCCGAATCGTTCACGCTCACCGAGCCCGAGTACGCACTCGAGATCTGCCACGCCGTGATGGAGGTCATCGAGCCCACGCCCGAGCGACCCATCATCCTCAACCTGCCCGCAACGGTCGAGTGCTACACACCCAACGTGTACGGCGACGTCATCGAGTGGTTCTGCCGCAACGTGCAGAACCGCAAGAGCGTGGTCGTCTCGCTGCACCCGCACAACGACCGCGGCTGCGGTGTGGCCGCTGCCGAGTTCGGTGTGATGGCCGGTGCCGATCGCGTGGAGGGCACGCTGTTCGGCAACGGCGAGCGAACCGGCAACGTGGACATCGTGAACCTCGCGCTCAACCTGTTTGCTCTGGGCGTCGACCCCGAACTCGACCTCACCGATATCGATGCACTGCGCCGTGTTGCCGAATACTGCAACCGCCTGCCCGTGTCGCCGCGTCACCCCTACGTGGGCGACCTCGTCTACACCTCGTTCTCCGGCAGCCACCAAGACGCCATCAAGAAGGGCTTCGAGGTGCTGGAGCGCAAGGCCGTTGCTGCCGGACGCCGCAAGGACGACTACGAGACTTGGGGTGTGCCGTACCTGCCGATCGACCCCAAGCACGTCGGCCGCACCTACGAGGCCGTCATCCGTGTGAACAGCCAGAGTGGCAAGGGCGGCGTTGCCTACATCATGAAGGCCGAGCACGGTTTTGACCTCCCGCGTCGCCTGCAGATCGAGTTCTCCAAGACTATCCAGCACATCACCGAGGACTCGGGCACCGAGATCAACCCGGTGATGATGTGGGACGCGTTCGAGGCCGAGTACCTGCCGGCCACTCCGCGCTACACGCTTGACAGCCACGAACTGCGTGCCGACGGCAAGGTCACCACAGTCACGGCTCAGGTGCTCGTGGACGGCGAGCACCGCACGCTCAGCGGACAGGGCAACGGACCCATTAGTGCGTTCGTCAACGCCATCCAAAGTGGACTCGGCGCGACAATCGACGTGCTCGACTACGCCGAGCACGCGCTGTCTGCCGGATCCGAGGCCACCGCCGTCGCCTATGTCGAGACCTCCGACGGCGCCGGAAGTGTGAAGTGGGGCGTCGGTGACGACCCGAACATCATCACGGCATCGTTCAAGGCAGTGCTGTCGGCACTCGACCGCCAGCAGCGGTAGTTTCGCCCCAGCGCCATCGCCCCGATCCAGTCACCCCAGGGAGAGTCCCCGATGAAGGTCAACGTGAACTACGACATCTGTGCATCCACGGGCACGTGCATGCAGGTGTGCCCCGAGGTGTTCGAGGTGCGCAGTGACGGCTACCTGTACGTGCTGCAGGAGAACCCGCCGGAGTCGTTGCGCGAGAAGGTGCAGCAGGCAGAGGATCTCTGCCCCACCGCTGCCATCTCCATCGAGGGCTGATACCCCGCTCTCGCCGGGCACCCCTCCTGGGGATCAGCCGCGCAGAGCGGACACCGACGTGATGCCGGGCGCAGCACGCAGTGCGTTGAGCACATCGTCGGGCACCGGCGAGGTGGGAGCAATGAGCATCAGCGCCGAACCGGCCTGGCGCGACTTGCCCACGTGAATGTCGGCGATGTTCACGTTTGCGTCGCCGAGCAACGTGCCCACCACGCCGATGACTCCGGGACGGTCGTCGTTGCGCACCACGAGCATGTTCTCTGCGGGCGGGACGTCGGTGGTGTGGTCCTCCACCATCACGATCCGCGGCGCCGAGCGGCGTCCGGTGAGCGTGCCGGCGATGGAGTGGCCGTCGCCGCGCAGCGTGAGCAGGTTCACGTAGTCCTGCGAGTCCGAACTCTTCACCTCGCGAACCTCGACACCTTTTTCCTTCGCGAGCTGCGGGGCGTTCACGTAGGTAACCGGCTCGTCGCTGATGGCGCCGAAGAAGCCCTTCAGCACCGACAACGTGAGGATGCGACTGTCCTGATCGGCGATCTCACCCTCGGCACAGATCTCGAGCACCTTGGGTGCCGCGCCGACGAGCGAAGCGAACAGCTTGCCGAGCTGCTCGGCGAGCGGCAGGAACGGGCGCAGCGTCTCGTTGGCCTCGGCCGCAGACACGTTGACGGCAAACGGCACGAACTCGCCGGCAAGGGCGAGCATCACCATGTCGGCGATGGTGTCGCCTGCCTTGTCCTGGGCCTCCCGGGTGGAGGCTCCGAGGTGCGGCGTGACCACCACGCTGTCGAGCCCGAACAGCGGCGACTCGGTGGTGGGCTCCACGTCGAACACGTCGAGCGCCGCACCCGCGATGACGCCGTCACGCACTGCCTCAGCCAGGGCGGCCTCGTCGACAATGCCGCCACGGGCCACGTTGATGACACGCAGGTCGGGCTTGGCCTTGGCCAGCGCCTCACGGCCGATCAGACCGACGGTCTCCTTGTTCTTGGGAAGGTGCACGGTGAGGAAGTCGGCCTGTGCGATCAGCTCGTCGAGCGACATCATCTCCACGCCCATCTGCTTGCCACGCTCTGCCGACACGAACGGGTCGAAGGCGACGAGGCGCATACCGAAGGCAAGCGCACGCTGTGCAACCAGTTTGCCAATGCGGCCGAGGCCCACGATGCCGAGGGTCTTGTCCTGCAGTTCGACGCCCTCCCACTTGGAGCGCTCCCAGCGACCGGCCTTCAGCGCTGCGTGTGCCTGGGGCACGTTGCGCGCCTGGGCGAGCAGCAGTGCCATCGTGTGCTCCGCTGCCGACACGATGTTGCTCTGCGGTGCGTTCACCACCATCACACCGCGCTTGGTGGCCGCAGCGACGTCGACGTTGTCGAGACCGATACCCGCGCGGCCAACCACCAAAAGGTCGGTGGCCTTCTCGAGCACCTCGGCGGTTACCTGCGTGGCCGACCGAATGATGAGCGCATGCGCCCCCACGAGTGCGGCCGGCAGTGTTTCCGGCGTGAGGTCGAGGCGCACGTCCACGACGTGACCGGCGGCGCGGAGGCGGTCGAGACCACCTTCGGCGATTTCTTCAGAGACAAGGACGCGAGCCATGGCCGCCCATGATGCCGGTTCTGCCGCTGCTCGCCCCCACGGATTGACGGAAAGTCAGCCCGAGGGCAGGAAACCCGGGGGCCTGTGACGCTGGGCACGAGGCCAGCAGTAGCCTCCTTGGCACCCCACTGCCTACGCAACAAGGAGCGATTCGTGGCCGAGCAGCATGTGTTCCTGTCCGACGGTTGGATCGAGGCGGCCAAGGCCGCATACGAGCGCAACGGCGTCACGGTGCCCTACAAGATGAAGATGAACCAAGTCATCTCGGGCTGCCCGTTCGAACCGGCCGAGGTTCGCACCTTCATCGACACCTCCGACGGCACCATGCGCACCGGCAAGGGCGAGGTAGAGGGCGCAGAAGTCACCCTGCACACCGACTGGGAGACCTCCCGCAAGATCATCGTCGAGCAGGATCAGCAGGCAGCGATGCAGGCGTTCATGAGCGGCAAGATCAAGGTGGTCGGCGACATGACCAAGCTGATGACCATGAACGCAACGCCCCCCACGGCGGCTCAGCTTGCCGCCGCAGAGGACATCAAGAACCTCACCGCGTAAATGGTCGCCCATAGCCGCCGCTCCGCTTCGGCATAGGGCTCCTGTTCGCTGCGGCTGGCGCCGCGACGCTCACGCGTTCTTGATGGTCGCCCATAGCCGCCGCTTCGCTTCGGCATAGGGCTCCTGTTCGCTGCGGCTGGCGCCGCGACGCTCACGCGTCATTGGCCATAGCGGGGTCAGTCGATCGACGGACCCTTCACCCGTTCCTTGGGAACGAGTGCGGTGATGGCCTTGGCAAGGTCGGACACGGTCCAGCGGTCGTCCTGCTCGACGGCTTCGACCATGGTCCACGACTGCACTCGACGCACCTCTCCGCCCTGCACGAAGAACGTCTCTCCGTTGAACGCGCACTGCTCGGACGCGAGATACGCAACGAGCGGTGAGATGTTCGCCGGGTCCCACTTGTCGAACTGCCCCTCCTTCGGGGCGAGCACTTCGGCAAGGCCCGGCGTGGCGAGCGTGAGACGCGTGCGGGCACCGGGTGCGATGCAGTTGCTCTTCACGTTGTAACGCGAGAGTTCCTTTGCGCAGATCTGGCTGAACGTGGCGATACCCGACTTGGCAGCGCCGTAGTTGGTCTGGCCCGGATTGCTGAACAGGCCCGATGTGGACGACGTGTGCACGAGGTGGCGGGGCTTGTTGATGCCCGCCTTCACCTGCTCCCGCCAGTAGGCAGCGGCCCAGCGCGTGGGGGCAAAGTGACCCTTCATGTGCACGTCGACCACGGCGTCCCACTCGGCCTCGGTCATGTTGACGAGCACGCGGTCGCGCAGGATGCCGGCGTTGTTCACCAGGATGTCGAGATCACCAAAGGTCTCCACGGCCTGGTTGATCATGCGCTGTGCGCCTTCCCAGTCCGACACGCTGTCGTAGTTGGCTACAGCCTGACCGCCCATGGCGATGACCTCGTTGCACACCTGCTGGGCAGGTGTCGAGTCTGCGCCAGTGCCGTCGTTTGCGCCGCCGACGTCATTGATGACGAGCTTGGCGCCCTCTGCCGCAAACAGCAGGGCGTGCTCACGGCCGATACCGCGTCCCGCACCCGTGATGATCGCTACACGACCGTCCAATGCACCCATGTCGCACCCTCCCCAGGGATCTCGAAGTAGGGCGAACCCTAATCGCTGGCGTCAGGAGCCGGGAAAGCCGACCGACGCGCTCAGTTCGGGCTTGGCGCAGTAGTGGTGGTGGGCGGAGGCGCAAGCATCACGATGGCCACGGCACTGCCACGCAGCAGTCGATCCCCGGCCGATGCATTCGCCCAGGACACGGTGCCGCTCGCGTCGCCGGTCGCCGATCCAACCACAAGCCCTGCCTTGGTCAGCGCAGCGGATGCCTCGTCGAGGGTCTTGCCGACGATCTTGGGCATCACCACGAGATCCTTGCCCTTCGACAGCGTCAGGTTCACCGTGGCTCCCACGGTGATGCCGGCGCCGACGGCTGGCTCGCTCGACACCACCCGACCGCTCTCGACTGTGGTGCTGAACACCTCGCTCGTGGTGCCAAGCGCCAGTCCGACAGCTTCTAGTTGGCTGGTGGCTTCCTCCACCGTCAGACCGGCAAGGTCGGGAACCGTGCGGTTTGATGACCCCGTGGACACCACAACATCCACCGTGGTGCCTTTGGGTACCTGACTGCCTGCCGTGAGCGAGGCCTGCTCTGCTACGGACCACGAGATGACAGAGCCTGCAGGAACGGTTTCGCTTGCCGCTTGCTGCGCCTCGCGCATGGTGAGACCACGTGCCGAGAGCGCGCTGCGCGCTGCGTCCACCTCGAGGCCCGTGACATCGGGGAGTTCGGACAGCGTTGCGCCGTCGGACACCACGAGCACGAGAGTGGCCCCCTTCTTCAGGCGTTCGCCCGCAGCAGGGTCTGTGCTCACGACATCACCCTGCGCCTGAGCATCGTCGCGCACACGGCGAACGTCGAGCTTCCATCCGTTTGCGCCGACGAGATTGCTGGCCTGGGCCTCGGCCATGCCGACGAGGTTCGGCACCGTGTGACTGGGCGCGCTCAGTGCTCGGTAGCCAATCAGCGCAAGCACGGCAACGACGATCAGGGCGAGCGCGCCGAACACGTACTTCACCATGCTGCGACGGTCGATGTTCAGTACGTCGTCGTCGCCCTCGACGGTCTCGATCGAGCTCGTTCGGTGTGTCGGAACACGCTCGGGAACCCAGTCCGACGCAACCTCGCCGAGCACAGCGACACCACCGCTCGAATCAGCGTCAACGCGCCGAGATGAGGGTGGGGAGGACGGTTCCCATGCAGCAGCGGCCGGTTCGGGAACCACCTCGATGCTTGACATCCGCTCCGGCGCCGAGAAATCCGGGGCGTCGGGAAGCGCCCGAAGCAGTGCCATCGGATCGTCTGGCGCTGCAGGCGACTCGACGATCTCCTGAGACTCAGTGTCTGAGGCGACGGCCGCGAGGGATCCGGTGATGTCGAGCGTTGCGTCCTCGCGGTCTTCCACCTCGGCCAGCACGGCAGTGGCCTCGCCGAAACGACCAAGTCCCACAACGGCGATCGGCTCGGGCCGCGGCATCTTCTCTGCTGCAGCGATGAGCGCGCGTCCGAACTCGACCGCTGTGAAGCGATCCTCGGGCGCGGGTCTGCCCGCGCGCTCGAGCACGGAAGCAAGCGCCCCTAGGTCGGCCGACACCGGCATCAACTTGTCGAGCCGCGCCGAGAGGGTGGCAACCGTGGTGTCCGCCGCAAACGGAACCTGACCCGTTACCGACTCGACGAGCGTGAGCGCAAGCGAGTACACGTCGCTGCGCGGCTCGACGGGCAGTCCGAGAGCCTGCTCAGGCGAGGCATACCGAGCGAGATCCACGTCGAGTCGGCCAGGATCACTCCATGCAACGTCGCCGAGCAGGCGAGAGATACCGAAGTCTGCGATCTGCACCTTCCGGTCGGCACCGAAGAGGACATTGCTCGGCGTGACCGCGCCATGCACCAGACCCTTCGCATGCGCGTGCGCGAGACCGCGGCACACATCGAGACCGATCATGAGTGCCTGCGAGGCGGTGATGGTGCGACCACGGTCGAGGATGCCGCGCAGACTTCCGCCCGGAAGTTGAGCAGTGACAACGAACGGGTACGACTTCGTGCCGACGCGCTCTACACCGAAGTCTCTGATGCGCACGATGCTCGGGTGCTCGAGCGCTGCCGCAATGCCAAGGTCTGCGGTAAAGCGCTCCATGAAACCCTGCGACGCACCGAATTGCGACGGCAGCATCTTGACGACAACAGGAGAGTCGTCGGTGAGGTCGACCGCGTCGAAACTCTTCGCGTTGGCACCAGTGCCCAAGGTGGGCCCCAGCCGGTAACGACCGGCGAGTGTGCGCGTCGAGGCGTCTCTGGAAACCATGTTCCGGTGACGCTACCGCTCGCAGGGAGGCCGTTGGGAGCGCCGATGGTCCCAAGTTCTCGTCCCGGGTGTGGAACCTGCTCGGCGAGCCGTGAGAATGGGGGCGATGGAGTCCGTCGAGAGTGACAGCGAGGTCGTGGAGGAAACTCCCCAGCCCGTTCGTACCCGCTGGAAGGACCTTCCGAGGTCACGGAAGTTGTCCGCATTCGTCCTGAGCGCCGCAGTGTCACTGGGCGTTGCGCTCATCGTCGCCGGTGTATCCGGTTCCGCCACAGGCAAGGACCAATCGAGACTTCCTGTCGAGATCGAGCAGGTACAACCGTCGCTCGGAGACCGGGTGCTGAACCAGGCGAACCTGGTGGTCGACCTCGTCCCGGGATACACCGGACGACTCATCGTCGACGAACTTGCGCTCGAGACCGTCAGCACTGCCGAGTCCGAGCCGATCGGCGCAACCGGTCTCGCCCCTCCCACCACGGTGTCACTCGATCCGAACGTGGTGCGGTTCGACGCCGGCAACAACACCCTCAGCTACCAGCCTCGGCCAGGTGGCGCCATCGAGCGCTTCGCCGTCGGTCGACACCTTGCCAAGGTGATCTACTGGAAGCTCACCGAGAGCGAGGCCAACTCGTTCTCGTACACCTGGTACTTCGACGTATCCGCGTAGATGGTCGCCCATAGCCTCCGCTTCGCTTCGGCATAGCCGCGAGAGGCTACGGCTGGGGCAGGTCGCCGGTCTCGAGGAGATGCAAGAAGCCGTCGAGCCCGAGGATCGGCACACCGAGGTCCTGCGCCTTCGTGAGCTTGCTTGCTCCCGGATCGTCCCCCACCACGACCGCAAACGTCTTTGCGCTCACGCTTCCCGGGCTCTTGCCACCACGATCCTTGATAGCGGCCTCGGCTTCGTCTCGGGTGAAACCCTGCAGTGTCCCCGTCACCACCACCGCCTTACCGGCGAGCAGTTGCGGCAGACGACTCACCTCGACCCGGCCGAACTCGACGCCGGCCGACCGCAACTTCTCCACCATCGCACGGTTCACGGGTTCTGCGAACCACCGGCAGATGGATGCAGCAATGACGCCACCCACCCCCTCTGTGGTGGCGAGGTCTGCCTCGCTCGCGCCCATGATTGCATCGAGGTTTCCGAATGCCTTCGAGAGCGCCTCCGCAGCCGACGGCCCGAGGTGCTTGATACCGAGCGCGGTGAGCAAGCGCGGCAGCGGACGCACCTTCGTTGCGGCAATGGAGGCCACGAGTTTGTCCGCCGAGATCTGCGCAAACCCCTCGAGCGTGAGCAGCTGCTCGGTCGTTAGCGAGTAGATGTCGGCCGGATCACTCACCAAACCTGCATCCGACAACTGGAACACTGTGCGCTCGCCGAGACCCTCGATGTCCATCGCGCCGCGGCTCGCGAAGTAAATGATGCGCTGGTCGCGCTGGTACGGGCACGACGATTCGACGCAACGGGTATCGGACTCGCCCTCCATGCGCACGAGCGCGCTCTGCAACGGGCACGAACAAGTGACGGGGAACTGCCACGGCTGCGACGACTCCGGGCGCAGCGAGAGCACCGGCCCCACCACCTCGGGGATCACATCGCCCGCCTTGCGCACCACCACGGTGTCACCGGGGCGAACGTCTTTCAACCGCACCTGGTCCTCGTTGTGGAGCGTGGCCATCGACACCGTGGATCCACCCACGAACACCGGCTCCAGCACGGCGAAGGGCGTCGCCCTGCCGGTACGGCCGATGGACACCTGGATGTCCCGCAGCACGGTGTTGCGTTCCTCCGGCGGGAACTTGTACGCAATCGCCCAGCGCGGAGCCTTTGCCGTGAAGCCGAGCAGTTCGCGTTGCGCGAGATCGTCCACCTTTACCACGGCACCGTCGATGTCGTAACCGAGATCGTGGCGATGTTCCTGCCAGCGGCGGCAATAGGCAGCGGCAGCCTCGAGGTCTGTAACCACAGCAATCTCGGGGTTCACCGGAAAGCCGATTGCGCCGATGAACTCGAGCGTCTCGGAGTGTCTGGTGAATGACGGCCCGCCAAGTACTTCACCGAGTTGATAGCTCCAGAAGCTGAGTTCGCGTTGTGCAGTAACCGACGGTGTCTTCTGACGGAGCGAACCGGCCGCAGCATTGCGCGGGTTGACGAAGAGTTCCTTGCGGGGCTTGCCGTCGCCCTCGATCTCCGTGCCGGCTGCAACTCGCTCGTTGAGCGCACGGAAACTCGCAAGCGACATGTACACCTCGCCGCGTACCTCAATCACCTCGGGCAGGTTTGCGCCGTGAAGCGTCTTGGGGATGGCGGCGATCGTGGCCACGTTTGCCGTGACGTCCTCGCCCACACGTCCGTCACCGCGAGTGGCGGCCTGCACGAGACGGCCCGACTCGTATCGGAGACTGATCGCCAGCCCGTCGATCTTCAGTTCGCACACGAAGCGAGCCGCTGCACCGGCAAGACCCTTGGCAACCCGCTCGCTCCAGGCGCCAAGCTCGGACTCGTCCATCGCGTTGTCGAGGCTTGTCATCGGCACCCGGTGCTCGACGGGAGCGAAGGCCACCGCTGCTGCTCCGCCTACCTGCTGGGTGGGCGACTCCTCTGCGATCTCGGGGTGTTCGGCCTCGATGGCCTGCAACTCCCGCACGAGGGTGTCGTAGTCGGCATCGCTGATCTCGGGGGCGTCGAGTTCGTAGTAGCGGCGATTGTGGTGCGCAATCTGGGCGCGAAGGTTCTCGGCGCGCTGTTGCAGGTCCGGGGGTACAGCCACACCGAGAGGCTAATCAGTGCGTGTCACGGAGAGCGTGGGGCTCAGGCACCGATGCTGAGCGGTGTGGACCCACCACAGCCGTTGAGGCGGTCTGACACCTCCCGCAGAATGCTGAACACCCGGTTCGCCACCTGCTCCGCGTGAGTGAACAGTCCACAAGCCGGCGTCACCAGTGCCTGCCGGCGCAGGAGTTCGAGATCGCAGCCACCGCGGGCGAGGCCCTCCCAAAGACTGTTCAGATCCCGCCACGGTCGGTGCGACGACGTGGGTACCGGACCATCGGTGTGCACAGCGCCCCAGGCGATCCAGCCACCGGACTCGAGGAACGACGCAAGGAGGCCCGACACCTCCACCAGTCGTGGGCTGACCGGCATCGACAACACAGCCGGACCGGCAGCGAGGATCGCGCCCCAATCGCCCTGACCGCAGCAATGCACACCGGAGATGCCGAACTGCTCGATCGCTGCGAGCGTGCCCGATACGTAGTCGATCGCCACCTCGGGCGCGAGCGGGAACTCGGCGTCCTGCACGTCGGTGAACATCGGTTCGTCGATGAACACGACGTGCTGCACACCGGGCAACACCTCATCGATTCGCTGGCGAACCGCCTGAAGGTGCGCCCGCACGGCTCGCACGGCAACTTCGAAGGCAATCTCCTCGGGGACGCCAGCACGAGACAGTGTGAGGCCGAGCGTGAGCGGACCGACGATCTGCCACTTGACCCGCGTCGTTGTCGCAGGGTCTGCGAGGTCGAGGAACGCGAGGAGACCGTCGAAGGCTCCGTGATCCAGCGAGGTCTCCACGGGTGCCTGCGGATCGACCTTGGTGAGGTCCACAGCGAGGCTGCCGTACTGACCCACGGTGATTCCCCGGATGCCCACGACGCCCTGGGCGATCATCGACTCCGCCGGTGACCGCTTGGGCAGGGTTGGGATCGCCGGCAGTTCGGGAAGGCGGTCGAGGACGAAGGCCGCAGCACGGGCGGGGTCGCGGAACGGGAGGCTCCCAATTCCTGTCGGCGCGCCGGAGGGGAGATTGATGCTCACGTCCCCCCCCTCGATCTCTGGCGGCCACTGGCCGCCTACCTGCTGTGATTTCCCTACGTTCGTCCCGGAGGACCGTTCTGAGCAAATCTGTGGGGGCATGAAGCAACTCGTCGTCTGGCTCTTCCGCCTGTCGTGGGCAGGTCTGGTGTTCACCACCGGCCCAGCCATCGGCAACGCGCTCGACGGGCGCAGTCGACCGGTGCAGTACGTCGGCACGATTGGCGCATGGATCGCGTGGGGTGTGGTCCTGCTCGTGTCCCTCGTGCCGACCACCGTGTCCCTCACCGTGCTGCGAACGCTCGCGCCTGCGTCGATCGTCGTCGGTGTCGTTGCGTGGGCAAACCATGCCGGAACCGTGACGGGTGTCGCGGCGGTTGCACTCGGCATCGTGACCTCGGTGCTCGCGTACAGCGGAGAACTCGGCGAAACCTTTGCCCAAGGTTCTGCCTACGGCCACGAACGTCGCCTACCGCTGCGACCGCCCGGGCCGGTGCTGCTCCTGCTGCCTGTCACCTGGGCGCCCATGGTTGCCTGCGCGATCATCGGACCGCTCGCCCTCAGCGCCCGATCGTGGGTGATCGGAGCCGTGCTCGCCGCAGTAGCGGTTGCTCTTTCAGTCGAACTGGCGAAGCGTTACCACCGGTTGAGCAAGCGTTGGTTGGTACTGGTTCCCGCCGGTGTCGTGCTGCACGACCACTTCCTGCTCGCCGAGACCAACATGATGGCGAAGGGCATCGTCGGTTCGGCCGGCCTTGCCTTGGTGGGTACCGAGGCAGCCAACTTCACCGGAAACGCAGTCGGCCCGGTGGTGGAGATCCGCTTGCGCGAACTCACCACCTTCGTACTCGCTGCCCCGCCACGAGGGCAGACGAAGGCTCTGCACGTGCAGTCGCTCCTCATCAGCCCCACCCGACCGGGACGAGCGCTCCAGGCGCTCCACGACCTCGGGGTTCCGTCCACAGCGGGTTGATTGACCACGCGTGCCGCTCAGCGAGCGACGCGCCCGCCGCCCAGCACCTCGCGGTTGTCGAGTGTGTAGAACACTGCGCTCTGGCCGGGGGCGATGCGTCGTTGCGGCGTTCCCCAGTGCACAACGACCGATTCACCGCTCTCTTCGAGCGATGCGCGCTGCGGTTCGCCATGGGC
>CANIBN010000066.1 GCA_947465505.1 Acidimicrobiales bacterium
CCAACGGATCAAAGATGGACGCGAGCACCGGAGCGCTACCTCTTCTCAGGAATGGGGTCGTAGCCGGAGGGCCCGAACGGGCGGCAGCGGAGCAACCGGCGGATAGTGAGCAAGGTGCCCTTGCCTGCACCGTAGGTATCCAAGGCGTCGAGGGCGTAGTTCGAACAGGACGGCTCGAAACGGCACGGTGACGGGTAGCCCTCGCGGCCGGCCTGGTACCACAGCACCCCGCGGGTGAGGAACCGCTGCATCAGCGAGGCTCGGCGGTTCGGCATCGTGCGAGCACCGCTACCACGTGGTTACGCAGTTGGTCGAAGGCGATCCCGGCGCCGGCAGGTGCCACACCAAAGAGAAAGTCGCCCGCAGGGAGTGAAGAAACGCGAAGAATTTCGCGCAGTCTGCGTCGGACACGGTTTCGCACGACGGCATTACCCACCGTGCGTCCGATCGCAAACGCGACGCGTGGCGACGACGGGTCATCGGCCGGTCGATAGATACACCACACCGGCCCTGAGGACCAGCGGCGTCCCTCGGCCCGGAGACGTTGGAAGTCGCCACGGCCACGCAGGGAGTCGATTAGGCCGACAGCTTGTGGCGGCCCTTGGCCCGACGGGCCTTCAGGATTGCCCGACCGGCGCGAGTGCTCATCCGATGACGGAACCCGTGCTTCTTGGCCCGACGGCGATTGTTCGGTTGGAAGGTGCGCTTCACCCATGCCTCCTCATCTCAACTGAACACGCTTGGCACAGAACTGGCCGAGAAACACGTGCTCAGGGGGCACGACCAGCGATTTTGGCCGCACCGACCTTGCAAGGCTAGGGGTGGCCGGGCCGCTACAGCAACCACCGTCTCGCAGACGACTCACGACGGACCCAGGACAGCACCTCCCGACCGGCCTCGAAGTCACCGCCTGAAAGGTCGCCCTGCCCCGAGTGCTAGCGTGTTCCGTCTGGGTGGAGGACCTCCACCCGCGGCCGTCCACAGCCTGTGGACGGTGCTGTGGACAAGGGCTGGGAAGAACTGAGGCATCGCCGGTGAGCGACCACGAAACAATGTGGACAGCTGTAGCGCACATCCTGCGCCAGCAGGTCTCGGACGCTGTCTGGTTCTCCACCTTTCAGGATGTCAGAGCGCTACCCGCGGATGGTGGATACCTGCGTATCGGCGTGCCCAACACGGTGATCCGCGAGAAGATCCTGCACCGTTACCTGCCGCTCGTGCGCGACGCGCTCGAGGAAATCGGCGTAGCCAATCCGCAGTTGCTCGTCGACGTCGACGTTGAGGCCGTCGCCGACGTCGAACATGTCCGCATTGCCGTGAACGGAGACGCGTCCAACGTGGTCAGCGCCCGTTTCGACGCGTCATCGCCAGCCGACGCCCCCGAACCCGTCGTGACCGATGGGCTGAACCCGCGCTACACGTTCGAGACCTTCGTCAGCGGCCCATCGAACCAGTTCTCACTCGCTGCTGCCCTGCGTGTGGCAGAAACGCCGGCCCGTTCGTACAACCCGTTGTTCATCTATGGCGCATCGGGTCTGGGCAAGACGCACCTGCTGCACGCCATCGGGCACTACGTCAACCAGAATTACAGCCACTACACCGTGCGCTATGTGTCCACCGAAACGTTCATGAACGAGTACGTCGACGCCATCCGTACTCAGTCGCCGGCCATGTTCAAGCGTCGTTATCGCGACATCGACGTGCTGCTCATCGACGACATCCAGTTCATGGAGGGCAAGGAGCGTCTGCAGGAAGAGTTCTTCCACACGTTCAATGCGCTACACGGCGCCAACAAGCAGATCGTCATCTCCAGCGACCGAATGCCTGACAACATCCCCACGCTGGAAGAACGGTTGCGCGGCAGGTTCCGTTGGGGACTCATCACCGACATCCAGCCACCAGATCTCGAGACGCGCCTTGCCATCCTGCGCAACAAGTCCGAGCGGGACATGACCCAGGTGCCCGCCGACGTGCTCGAGTTCATCGCGGCCAACATCACAACCAACATTCGTGAGCTCGAGGGTGCCCTCATCCGGGTCACCGCCTATGCGAGCCTCAACCGGATCCCCATCAGCGTCTCGCTTGCGCAGCAACTGCTCGGCGACCTGCTCTCGGAGAACAACGCCCGGCCACGCACCCCCGACGAGATGCTCACCGAGATGGCCTCGTACTTCGGCCTCAGCATCGATGCCCTCCGGGGCAAGAGCCGCCAACGAGACCTCGTCACCGCTCGACAGGTGTCGATGTACGTGTTCCGTGAACTCACCGACCTCAGTTATCCAGCCATCGCCAGACTCTTCGGCGGGCGAGACCACACGACGGTCATCCACGCCGTGGAGAAGATCCAAAAGCTCATGGCGGAGCGCAAGCAGATCTACGACCAGGTCCACGACCTGCGACAACGCCTCAAGACCGGCTGATTCCTCGTCCTCCCCAAGCCCAAGGGGACAACCGGGGGACAACCACCCCGTCGTTGGGGATAGCCAAGAGTTGTCCACCGCGAGGATCAACCAGCACCACAAACCTGTGGGAACCTGTGCACGGCGGTGCACAGCCCGACAGCAGCGTGAGCAGGGGAAACATCCCTCTGTCCACAATCCACAGCCCTTATTAGGGTTATTACGTGAATCATCAGCCAACAGCAGGAGTAACAAGCGGTGAAGTTCCGATGCGAGCGTGACGTACTGGCCGAGGCCCTCGGGGCTGCAAGCCGAGCCGCAACCGGCCGCACTGGGTCACTCCCGGTGCTCCAGGGAATCCGGATGGAGCTAAAGGGCGATCGACTCACGGTCACCGGTAGCGACCTCGACCTCACCGTGCAGTACGAGCTCACGGTCGACGGGCAAGAGGACGGTGGCGTGGTGGTCCCCAAGCTCACCGCCGACATCGTGAAATCGGCTGGCGACCCCAAGGTCGAACTCCTTGCCGAGGGCGACGAGGTCAACGTGTCCGCCGGTCGATCGAAGTTCACCATTCGTCCGTGGGCGTTCGACGACTACCCGCGAGTTGGTTCCACCACCGCAAGTTCGATCACCCTGCCGGCAGCGGATTTCATCGAGGCCCTTCGCCAGGTGGTTCGAGCAGCGAGCGCCGACGAACAAAAGCCGCAGCTCACCGGCGTGTTGCTCGCTGCGGAAGCGGGTGGCCTCCGTCTCGTTGCCACCGACTCGTACCGTCTCGCCGTGCGAGACCTCGTGGGTACCACCGTGCTCGGCACCGATCAGCAGGTGCTCGTCCCGGCCCGGGCGTTGCAGGAAGTCATTCGTCTCGCCTCGGGAGCAGGCGAACTCACGCTTCGCCTCGGCGAGCGCGACGCAACATTTGAGATGTCGGCGGCACGGGTTACCACGCGCCTCATCGAGCAGCAGTTCCCCAACTACAAGCAACTCATGCCCAAGCCCGCGCCAAATGTGCTCACTGTCGACAAGGACGTGTTCACCGATGCGTTGCGCCGTGTTCGACTGCTCGCCCGCGACACCATTCCCGTGCGGATCAACCTCGGTGCAGGGTCACTTCGCCTCGAGGCAATCAACAACGATCGTGGCACCGTGAGCGAAGAGGTTGATGCCCAGTTCGAGGGCACCGACATCACCATCGCCTTCAACGCTGAATACCTCGCCGCTGGTATTGATGCTTGTTCCGGCGAGCAGGTCACGTTGTCCACCCAGCAGGAGAACAACAAGCCGGCCGTCTTGCGCGGCGTGGGGCACGACGATTTCTTCTATCTGCTCATGCCGCAGAAGGTGTAGTCCTCACCGGTGATCGTCCAGCGGATTGAACTCCGGGATTTCCGCAACTACCTCGAGGCAACGTTCGACCTGACGGCCGGCGTTACCGCAGTCATCGGCGAGAACGGCCAGGGCAAGACGAATCTCGCCGAGGCAATGGCCTATCTCGCAACTCTGGGCAGTTTCCGCGGTGTCACACCCGACGCACTCGTGCGCATTGATGCTGAGCAGGCGGTGATCCGCGCCGACGTCGTTCACGACGACGGGAGAACGCTGCTCGTCGAGGCGGAGATCAATCGCAACGGACGCAACCGTGTCTTCGTCAACAAGCAACGGCTTGTGCGATCTCGTGATCTGCTCGGTGTGGTGCGGGTCAGCGTGTTCGCGCCCGACGATCTGTCGCTGGTGAAGGGCGGTCCAGCCGAGCGCCGCAATTTCCTCGATGAAGCATTGGTGTCGCTCGCGCCGAAACACGATGCACTGCAGCGCGATCTCGACCGCATCATCCGCCAGCGCAATACGTTGCTCAAGCAGGCCGGCGGACGCATGAGTGCCGAGGTGGAACTGACGCTTGATGTGTGGGACGCAAAGCTGGCCGAGACCGGCGAAGCGCTCGGAGCACTGCGCGCCTCGCTCGTCGGAGACCTGGGGCCGGCACTTGAGGCGGCGTACAGCGCGCTCGCCGGGCGCTCGACCCCGGTCGATGCGTCCTATCGTCCGGCCTGGCGGCAACTTGGACTGGCCGCAGCGCTCGCCGCCGCACGAGGCGACGATGTGAAGCGGGCCGTCACCACGGTTGGCCCCCACCGAGACGACCTCGACCTCAGTATCAACGCCATGCCGGCTCGCACCCATGCCTCCCAGGGGGAACAGCGCACCCTTGCCCTTGCCATGCGCATGGCAGTGCACCGTCTGGTGGCCGATCGGGTCGGGACCCCGCCGGTCCTCGTCCTTGATGACGTGCTCTCCGAACTCGACGCTGGTCGGGCGCGGGCGCTGCTCGGTCATCTCCCGATTGGCCAGGTACTCCTCACCACCGCCACGGCGCTGCCGGAACACGCCCATCCTGACCGGGTGTTACGGATTGCCGCCGGTTGCGTGATAGACGACCAGTGATGCCACGTCAGCACGATGAACGGGGGGTCCGCCGGGCCCGGGAACCGCGGCCGTTGGGCCTCGCCCTCGACGCGGTGTTGCAGTCGCTGCAGCCTCCCGGTGCCCCCGCCACCCCGGCCAAGACGGTCGGCGGAGTTTTTGCCCGCTGGGAGGACGCCGTCGGGGCCGATATTGCCGCCAACGCCCGCCCAGTCCGGCTGTCCGATGGCACCTTGGTGGTGGAGGTCGACGAGCCGGGGTGGGCCACGCAGTTGCGGTACCTCGAGGGGCAACTCCTCGAGCGGATCGCTGCGGTTGCGGGGCCAGGGGTCTCGAAGATCGAGCTTCGAGTTCGCCGACGCGGGCGGGCCTGAGAGGGCCAGATTCGGTTTCAGGGCACCCGCGTATCAAATTCTGCGAAAAACCCCGGCCGTTACGCCTCTCAGGGCCGAATCACAGCCCTTCCATCCATTTCTCTGTGACACCCCAGAGGTAGGATTTACACCGTTGTGATTCGACCCTCTAGGAGCCATCGCTCGTGAGCAGCACGTCCGCCGACGCTACGTCGGCCACCACCCCGTCGGTGGAATACGACGCCAAGGCCATTCAGGTCCTCGAGGGCCTCGACCCGGTCCGTAAGCGGCCGGGTATGTACATCGGCTCCACCGGCCTCGCCGGGTTGCACCACCTCATCTGGGAAGTGGTCGACAACTCCGTAGACGAGGCCATGGCCGGGTTCTGTACCCGCATCGTGGTCACCCTCACCCCCGAGGGTTCCTGTCGGGTCGAGGACAACGGCCGTGGCATCCCGGTCGACCCCTACCCCAGCGGCCCGCACAAGGGAAAGAGTGCCGTTGAGGTGGTGCTCACCGTGCTGCACGCCGGAGGCAAGTTCGGCGGTGGCGGATACAAGGTGTCCGGCGGCCTGCACGGCGTAGGCGTCTCGGTGGTCAACGCGCTGTCCGAACGACTGCTCATCACCATCGACAAGGGCGGCACGCGCTACTTCCAGGAGTACGCCAAGGGCGGCAAGCCCCAGGCCAAGCTCGCCCCCATCGGCGACACCCCGGCCCGCGGTCGCACGTCGGGTACCACGGTCGAGTTCTGGCCCGATGCCGGCATCTTCGCCGCAGAAGGCACCGAGTTCGTAGCGCGCACCGTGCTCGAGCGCCTGCAGACCATGGCGTTCCTCAACCGCGGACTCGAGATCGCCTTCAAGGACGAACGCCCCGGCCGCGAGCAAGACGTCACGTACCTGTACAAGGGCGGCATCGTCGATTTCGTCAAGCACCTCAACACGTCGAAGGAAGCGCTCTTCGTCAAGGTTGCCCACTTCGAGGCAACTGACGAGGAAGAGGGTCAGGTGGCCGATGTAGCGCTGCAGTGGAACACCGGCTACTACGAAGGTGTCCACGGTTACGCCAACGGCATCTCCACCATCGAGGGCGGAATGCACGTCGAGGGCTTCCGCACCGCACTCACCTCGGTCATCAACAAGTACGCGCGAGCCGGCAAGACGCCTCTCCTCAAGGAGAAAGACGAAAACCTCACGGGAGAGGACATCCGCGAAGGCCTCACCGCCATCGTGGCGGTCAAGTTGCGCGAACCGCAGTTCGAGGGTCAAACCAAGGCGAAGCTCGGCAACGTCAGCATGCGCTCGTTCGTTCAGAAGGTCGTCAACGAAAAGCTTGCCGAGTGGCTTGAGGAAAACCCCACCGAGGCCAACCGGGTGGTGAAGAAGGCAATCTCCGCGGCGCAGGCTCGACTTGCGGCGAAGAACGCTCGCAACGCCATCCGCCGCAAGACCGCGCTCGGCGGCGCAGGCATGCCCGACAAGCTGAAGGACTGCGCCACCAAGAACGCCGAGGAAGCCGAGCTCTTCATCGTGGAGGGTGACTCCGCAGGCGGTACCGCACTCAACGCACGTGATCCACGTACGCAGGCACTGCTTCCCATCCGCGGCAAGATCCTCAACGTCGAGCGTGCACGGCTCGACAAGATGTTGAAGAACAACGAGATTCAGGCACTCATCACCGCCATCGGTGGTGGTGTGGGCGAAGAATTCCTCGCCGAGAAGGTGCGCTACCACAAGGTCATCGCGCTCTGCGACGCCGACGTCGACGGCAGTCACATCCGCACGCTGCTGCTCACGTTCTTCTTCCGGCAGATGAAGCCGCTCGTCGAGAACGGCTACGTGTATATCGCGCAGCCACCGCTGTACTCCACGGAGATCGGCAAGCAGAAGCTGTACCTGAAAGACGACATGGCTAAGGCGGCGTTCCTCGCCGAGCACCCCAACCACAAGAAGGACTTCAGTCGCCTGAAGGGCCTTGGCGAGATGGACTGGGAAGAACTGAAGGAAACCACCATGGATCCGTCGAAGCGCACACTCCTGCAGGTCACGCTCGAGGAAGCAGCCCTCGCCGACGAGATCACGAGCGTGCTCATGGGCGACGACGTCGAGAGCCGCAAGTCATTCATTCAGCAGAACGCCAAAGACGTTCGATTCCTGGACATCTGAGAGAGGGGGCACCTGAACCATGAGCGACAACAACGACACCCCCGAGTCCCAGGACGACGACGAGGTCTATGTGCCGGTCGAGATCCCGGCGGGCGGCATTTCACCCATCGAGATCAACGAGGAGATGGAGCGGTCGTTCCTCGACTACGCCATGTCCGTCATCATGTCCCGTGCGCTGCCCGATGTGCGCGACGGACTGAAGCCGGTGCACCGCCGCATCATCTGGGACATGGAGGAGCAGGGCTTCAGGCCCAACCGATCCTTCGTGAAGTCCGCCCGCGTTACCGGCGACACCATGGCCAAGTACCACCCGCACGGTGAGGGCGCTATCTACGACGCGCTCGTGCGTATGGCGCAGCCGTTCTCGTTGCGGCACCCCCTCATCGATTTCCACGGAAACTACGGCAGCCCCGACTTCGGACCTGCCGCCTCTCGCTACACCGAGTGCAAGTTGCACCCGCTCAGCATGCAGTTGCTTGCCGACATCGACGAGAACACCGTCGACTTCGTGTCGAACTACTCGGGCGAGTTCGAGGAACCCAAGGTTCTCCCCGCCCGTTTCCCGAACTTGTTGGTCAACGGCAGCCAGGGCATCGCAGTGGGCATGGCCACCAACATCCCGCCGCACAACCTCGGCGAGGTCATCGACGCCACGGTGCACCTCATCGACCACCCCGAGGCAACGTCGGAAGACCTCATGCAGTTCGTGAAAGGCCCCGACTTCCCGTCGGGTGGCTTCATCATGGGGCGCGCCGGCATCATGGACGCCTACCGCACCGGTCGAGGCAGCATCAAGATGCGGGCGAAGGCCTCCATCGAGGAAGGCAAGCGCGGCGGGTTCCAGATCATCGTCACCGAGATGCCGTATCAGGTGAGCGGCTCGGCGGTGCTCTCACGCATCCAAGAGCTCGTTGACTCCGGTGAACTCGATGGCATCGCCGACGCCAACGACTCGTCGGCAAGCGGCAAGACCAAGTTGGTCATCACGCTGAAGCGTGACGCCAACGCCAACGTGGTGCTCAACAACCTCTACAAGCTCACGCAGTTGCAGACGAGTTTCGGTGTGAACATGGTGGCGCTCGTGGACGGTGTGCCGCGCACGCTCAACCTCGTGCAGGTACTCCACGGTTACGTCGACCATCAGGTCGAGGTCATCCAGCGCCGCACCCAGTTCCGCCTCGAGAAGGCACAGAACGAACTGCATATCCAAGAGGGCCTGATGAAGGCCCTCAACGTCATCGACGAGGTCATCGCCACCATTCGCGCGTCGGAAGATCGCGCCGATGCGCGTACCCGGCTGCAGGCCGTGCCGTTCGAGTTCAGCGAGACTCAGGCCGAGCACATTCTCGACATGACGCTCGGGCGTCTCACACGTCTCGCACGCGTCGACATTGATCAGCGCATCGAGGGTCTGCGCATCGACATCGCGTCGTACGAGGCGATCCTCGCCGACGACGTGGTGTTGCGCGGCGTTATCAAGGACGATCTGCGCTCCATCAAGGCCGACTTCGCCACGGTTCGTCGTTGCGAGATCATGCTCGACGGCGGCGACATGGACCTCGCCGATCTGGTGGACGACAAGGAACTCGTGGTCGTCATGACCAACGCCGGGTACGCCAAGACCGTCGACGCCGGCGCATTCCGCACCCAGGCACGCGGTGGCCGTGGAGTGAGCGGTGCAAAACTAAAGACCGAAGACCTCGTCAGCCACGTCATCTTCACCACGGCGCTGTCGTATCTCCTCATGTTCTCCAACCGCGGCAAGGTGTATCGCCTGCGCGCCATGGACATCCCCGAGCGGGAGCGCACTGCGAAGGGAACGCCCATCGTCAACCTGCTGCCGTTGCAGGCCGATGAGCGCATCGAGGCCATCATCGACACGCGCGGCTTCCCCGCCGAGAGTTTCCTGTTCTTCGCCACGAAGAACGGCCAGGTGAAGAAGACCGCCTTCAACGAGTACGACTCGTCTCGCCGAGATGGTCTCATCGCCCTCAACCTGAAGGACAACGACGAACTCGTCAAGGTCATCGTCACCGACGGTTCGAACGACATCTTCATGGTGGCCCGCAGCGGCATCACCATTCGTTTCAACGAGGAAGAAGTGCGCGCGATGGGTCGCGCAGCAGCCGGAGTCCGAGGCATGAAGATGAAGCCCGGCGACGAAGTGGTGTCGTGCGACCTAGCGAAGGACGACTCCGCGATCCTCATCGTCACCGATGGCGGTTACGGCAAGCGCACGCAACTCGACAAGTTCAATCGCCAGGGTCGCGGTGGTCAGGGTGTCATGGGCATCCGACTCACCGGCAAGAAGGGCAAGGTGGTGGCCGCGTTCATGGTCACCATCGACGACGAGATCGTTGCGGTGTCGTCTACCGGAATCACCATTCGCATGGCTGTCCGGGAGATCTCTTCGCAGGGTCGTGATGCCACGGGCGTGCGCGTCATGAACCTCGATTCGGGCCAGACCGTGGCCTCTGTGGCACCCGTCATCGCTGCCGAGGAGTGATCCACCGGCCCCAGCGAGATACCGGCACCGCCTCGGTGCTGGTAGTCGCTGCGATCGTGGTGCTGTCGTCGGTCGCGCTGGCAGTCGGCCGGTTTGGACGACGTCTTCACGACGAAGCTCGCGCGCAAACGGCAGCCGATGCGGCTGCCCTGGCAGGCGCTCTGGGAGGCCGCGCGCGAGCAGCGGAGCTCGCTACGGCAAACCACGCAGTGCTCGTGTCGTTCATCGAACTCCATGCCGGCGTACGTGTGATCGTGTCGGTACATGACGCCGTGGCGTTCGCCCAGGCGAGTAGCGAATGAGATCGTGCCGCCGTACCTCGATCAGGGGTGAGGCTCCGGCGGTCGCGGTGTTCGTTACGCTGCGGACGTGTCCATGACCGACCCGCCGGTCGACCCCCGTACCGAGTCAGACTCGGGACCCGGTGCGCAGCGTCCGCGCTCGCGGTCGTTCATCCGACCGACGGTTCCTCCTGACGATTCGCTCGGCATGCCCACGGTGCAGGTTCCGTTGGGTCGGGTGTCGGCGGTTGCTCCGGAGTGGAGCGCTCCACCCACCACGGTGGTGCCAGCAGTGGCACTCGGTGGAGCGGTCCCGGTGTACGAGGATCAGGTGAACTATCAACCAGTGGACGAGTTCGCCGACCCCAGTTATGGCGAACCGGTTGCCTACGGCGAACCGCCTCTGCTCTATCCCGACCCGATAACCGGGTTCGTCGACACCGGCAAGCCCCGGGTACGCAAGGTGAGCCGCGTCGTACGCTCCATCGACGCGTGGTCGGTGTTCAAGGTGTCGATCGTCTTCTACCTGGCGATGTACGCCGTGTGCCTGATCGCTGGGGTCCTGCTCTGGAACGTGGCGTACAGCACGGGCACGATCGACAACATCTCGAGCTTTTTCGAATCGTTCGGTTGGAAGTCGTTCCAGTTCAAGGGCGGCGAGATCTTCCACAATGCGTGGATCATCGGGTTGTTCCTCGTGGTCGGTCTCACCGGCCTCAACGTCGTGCTTGCCACCTTGTTCAACCTGATCACCGATCTCGTGGGCGGGCTTCGCCTCACGGTGCTCGAGGAAGAAGTGGTGGTAGGCCGGACCGATGGCGCAGCGAGCCCCCTTGCGCTGCCCTCGCGGTGGACGCTGAACCGTTGGAAGCGTGGCCGTGGCCGATCGAAGGGCCCGACAGGGCATCTGGGCTCCTGATTTGGGCCGGTTGAGGGTCCGGCCCGACCGTCGGTATGCTCGTTGAACCCTGCTGGGGGCTATAGCTCAGTCGGTTAGAGCGCATCCCTGATAAGGATGAGGTCACAAGTTCGATTCTTGTTAGCCCCACCAGTTCGGCCCTGTTGGTTCCGTGTGAACCGCAGGGGGCCGACTCGATGCTGGCGAATCGCCGCAGACCTCGGTTCCGGCCGGTTAGCGTCTCGTTCATGAAGTTGCTCCGGCGTGCGCTCATGGCCCTTTCGATGGCCGGGATGATTGCCGGTGCTCTGCGTATCCGTGGCAGGGGGGGCGTGGCACCTCAGAACGGCGGCTGGCGCGAACTCCCCCTCGACGACCCGTCGTGACCGCTAGCTCGTCCGCCAATCGCCTGGTTCGCGTCGTCGGCGGCGGAGCCGTCGGAGCCCGTCTCGCCCGCGCTGTCCTGGCTGCCGATGTTTCGGTGGAACTGGAAATCGTTGATGCCCAACCCGAGGTTGCGAATGCGCTGATCACCGGACTGGGCGACCGGGCGCGAGCCGTTGGCGAACTCGGTGTCACCAATCCCGAACCTCAGGTGGTGGTGCTCGCCCGACCAAAGTCGCACCTCGAGATCGCGAGCAAGGCGTTGTCGGCGGGCATCCATGTGGTGTCGGTCTGCGACGATGTCGCCGACGTTCGGGCACTGCTTACCCTCGATCGCCTGGCCCGTCGCCACGATGCGACCATCGTTGTCGGCGCTGCCATGAGCCCGGGGCTGTCGGGACTCGTGGCACGGCACCTCGCCTCGCGACTCGATGAACTCGACGAGATCCACGTCGCCGTGCACGGAACGGGCGGACCCGAGTGCGCCATCCAGCACCACCGAGCACTCGGCGGAACGGCATTGGGTTGGCACGACCGTTCCTGGATGGAGCGGCCGGCCGGCAGCGGACGCGAACTCGCGTGGTTCCCGGAGCCCATCGGGGCCAAGGATTGCTATCGCGCCGAACTGGTTGACCCGCTCGTGCTGCCGAGGGCGTTCCCCGAAGTGCGGCGTGTTACGGCGCGCATGTCTGCCACTCGTCGCGACCGATTGACGGCACGCCTGCCCATGCTCACGCCACCGCATCCCGAGGGTGGTTTGGGTGGTCTGAGGGTGGAACTGCGTGGCCAGCGCAACGGGGAGCGCGTGGCGCTCGTCGCCGGGGTAGCGGAGCGCACCGCCGTTGCGGCCGCTCAGGTAGCGGCCGTGTTCACGCTCTCGCTCCTGCGCAGCGAGCTGCCCGTCGGGCTGGTGCTCCCCGGTGATGTTGCACTCGACACCGATCGGTTGCTCGAACGACTCGCTGCAGCCGGCGTCGTGATGCACGAGTTCGTGGGAACCGAGTCGCGCAGTAGTTGGTGAGCCGGAAGGCAGGTGTGGTGATGTACATCCCCGAGTGGCTGCCGACAGGACGGTTGATCACCGTGCCCGGTCGGGGTGAGGTGTTCGTTCGTGTACAGCAGCACGCGAACGCGCAGGCGCCAGTGGTCATGCTGCTGCATGGTTGGACAGCGAGTAGCGACACACAGTTTCTCTACGCCTATCAACAACTCGCCGAGGCCTACACCGTGGTGGGGGTCGACCACCACGGACATGGACGCGGACTGCGCAGCGACGAGCACTTCGATCTCCAGCGCGTTGCCGACGACGCA
>CANIBN010000067.1 GCA_947465505.1 Acidimicrobiales bacterium
CTTTGCAAGTACCTCGACGAGGTCAGCGTCGCTTTGGTAGAGCTGGCACACGCCTCCCGGCTCGGCGGTGATAACGATGACGCCCGCGGCTTCACCCGAACGACGGATCGGAGCGAAGATCGCGTCCTCTGAGGCAAACGCTGCGAACGCGCCCTCCGCCGCGAGCGAGGAGGCCGACCTTACGAGTACGGCGCCAGGCAGCTCACCAGCCAACCGTCGTGCCGCAATATCCATCGATGGTGACGCCGCCGTCATTGCAAGCGAGGCGGCCGGGGTGTCCCCGGCAATGCAGGTCACCGCTCCCTGTGGAGTTAGGAGAACAGCTCGCGCCGTGTGAGCACGCATCGCGAGGCGCACCTGTTCGAGAGCTTGAAGAAGTCCATCGTCGAGATTCGGCTGCTCATGAAGGTTGCTGGTGGCCTTGTAGAGCAGTTCGGCCCTGTCGCTCGTGTGTTGCTGCGCCTTTACGCCCCTCATCGCCACGTAGATGAGGGCCAGTGGCATTAGAGGAACGACAGCTAAGGCAGGGGAGACGTGTGCCAAGTAGACGAGTTGAAGGGCCACGGCCGCGTTCCCGAAAGAACCTGCGACAACCATCCCGAGAGCGGCCGCGGTTGTCTTGTTCGAACCACTACCTGTCAGACGTGATCCGACAAAGATTGCTGCAGCGCTAACCAACCCGACCAGCGCACCTGCAGCTAGCGCGGCGAATCCTGTGCGGACCGACACGATTTCGCTATCGCGGATCGAGTTGAAGAGCAGCAGAGCGAGTGCGGACCCGAGCCATTCGTGCCCGAGGTTGAAAAAGACCTTTGAGAGCGGCGGGCGATGCTGAACAACTGCGAATGCGATCGTTGCAAGAATCGCCAGGGGGATCGCTTCTGGTTTGGCGAGCAGAGCCGCCAGAACGAGTGCGGCGTCGGTCATCACGAACGAGGTCATGTGCTGACCTGCCGCAACGACATCGACGCGGATGAACATCGCGACTACAGCGATTCCGATGATTCCCACGGTTGGCCACGGATGGGACGAGATCGGCTGGATGAAGAATGGAACGATGAGCCACGCTGCAGTTCCAGCGATGGAAAGCGTCAGCGCGAACAGCTCGAAAGGCTGTCGAAATCCGCGCTGATCCGCAGGGGGCTGTTCCACGTCGGTGGTCGCTGGCTCTCAGAGAACGCTTATGGAGATCAGTGTGACGCGAATCACCAAAGCCGGCCGCTGGCAGGCTTGATGACGGCTGCGACGCCGAGCGCGACGGTGGCTGCTCCGGCGAGGCGGTAGATGTTGGCGAGGATCGAGTTCTTCATCTTGGTCGGAGTCCTTTGATTCGAATCCGTGCTCACCAAAGCCGGCCGCTGGCGGGCTTGATGACGGCTGCGACGCCGAGCGCGACGGTGGCTGCTCCGGCGAGGCGGTAGATGTTGGCGAGGATCGTGTTCTTCATGGTCGTGGCCTTTCTCATGAGATCTGTTCTCGCTTCGTGTTGGCTCAAGTGCCCTGCGTGTGATCCGTCCCGAACTCTGAGCCGATTCCCACTGTGGGCGATGAACTTCGCACTTGGCGTAGTGAAGGGTAACGGAAGTCCCAGAAAAAGGAAATGCCGACTGCCGAGGAGCACCGGGCAGGCCGGCTCCTGGGTCAGGCTGTGAGCAGCGTTTTTGCTCGATCTTGAAGCTGGGAACCGAAATTTGGGCCGATTTGCTACTCTCAGTGAGGTTGCAAGAGGCCTATGTGACGGTTCGTGACGTCGAGGAGCACTCTGCAGGTTTCTCCGCCCGCATCTCCCGTAACCGAGAATTTACGCAGAATCTCGCCACGGGTGGTGGATGGTTGCTCTCTCTGGGTGTCAGCGCCACACGATTCGGTCGACGGTGGTCGTGATCAGCGGTCGCTGCACGTCCACTTCGTCACCGGGCGCGGGCACCGCAGACCCCATCGGTACCACTGCGAGCGACACGTGCATGTGCGGCGGCTCAGCAAGAAGGAGACGTTTCCGCGCGTAATGGAATGGACTCTCACCGTTCGCGAGTGGCTGAACTCCGTGAGCGGTTCCTGCGTCGATGATGACGAGGAAGCCATCGCCGGGAATCTCTACAGCGCGATAGCCAACGCGATCGCCCTTTCGAACGGGCCGCACGTCGAGCACGGTGGCGCGCAGTGCAAGTGTCGCCTTGTCCCCATGCCACAGGGCGCTTCCGAGCCGAATGCCGAAACTGCGATCGGTGTATCGATTCCGTACCTCTACATAGTGGTGCGCATCGAGATGACTGAGTGTGACGGGTGTCTCAGCGGGAACGGATCGAAGCAGCAACTCGATCTCGGCGAGTCGTTCGCTGTCGGAGCCAGCAAGTGCAGGATGAATCGCAACGCTATGAACGGCACAGCCAGCCGAGCGGAGCCGATCGATCGCAGTGACGATCTCGGTCGGGTCAAGACCGTGGCGTCGGGGGGCACTCACAACCTTCACGACCGCAGACCCACCCGGGCGATGTCGGACGAAGTGCTCAAGCTGGTGGAGCGACCCAACGGTGAGTACGGCATCGCTGCGCACGGGAACCTTGTCCAGATCGAGCGATGGTGTGAGCACGATGGGACGCAGACCCTGGTCGACCAAGCCGTCGAGCTCAAACACGGTTCCGACCGCCACCTCGGAGACTCCGAGACGCAAAGCCTCGCCAATGAGGAAGTTCCGCCCGAACCCGTAGCCGTTCCCCTTCACGACGGGAATGAGCCCCGGGAACCCTCCCGCAACTGCGTCGACTCGTTGCCGCCACGGGGCGGACTCGACGTACAGCGTGAGACCCATCCCAAGGGACGCTACTTCTGTGGGCCCCCCGCGGCGGTGGCACCCGCTGCCTCTCGTGACGCTGCGTACTTGGGCCGATTCGGCCAACTCGTGAGGTCTGGGACGAGCGCAGCCGCAGATTGTCGCGTCCAAGCGCCCTTCCAGAGCCCGAAACCGTAGGAGCCGTCGTCGAGGAGCCGAAGCACGGCGAACCGTACCGGGTCGATGGAGCGACGCACCTTCCACCAATCCAGCAGCGTTGGCACCGCCACTGCTGCGACGAGCACACGGCGTGCTCGGGACGATACGAGTGCCGCCAGCAGCGAAACCGGCCACCACGAGCGCGTGAGCGCAGTGGCGAGGATGCGGCCGGCGTGGAGGTGACCAAGCCCCGCGAGGCGCAGTGCCTCACGCTCGCGGTCCGCCATCTCCGGGAGTTTCTTCACCAGCGCTGCTGTGGAACCTGCGGCGACGGCAGCTCCGACAACCGGCAGTCCAAGAGCCGATAGTGCCCAAGAGGCGGCGCTCCAGATCGACGTCTGTATGGGTGCCACCGCGCCCGGGTGCCGTAGAGCGAGATCGGTTGCCGAGAAGCCGTACCCGACTCGCTGCCGCAACCACGCCCGAAGTGTGGTGCGGACATCGTGGCGAACCTCGACCCCCGGTTCGTAGCGGCACATCCAACCGGCCTCGTCGAGGCGCCAGACCAAGTCGACGTCCTCACCGAGTCGAAGCGCCGGGTCGAAACCACCGATTGCCCGCAGCGCATCCGTTCGGGCAACGAGCGCTGCGGCGGGAACGTACGACACGCGACTTGCCGCCCTGATACGACCCCGATGTGGACCGAGGTCCAACGGGCCACGGAGCGACTCAAACTGCGACAGCATGTGGCTGAGCGCTGTCGTGGACACGCCGGCACGCTCCGAGGCGCGAACTCTCGGTGCCACCAGCGCCACCTTGTCGTCCGCGAAGAACGGAAGGAGCGCGGTGATCCATCCGTCTTCGACGGTGATGTCGGTGTCCAGAAACACAACGAACGGCGTGGACACCCGCTCCAGTCCCGCCTGGCGGGCGGCACCCGGTCCGGCGTTTGACTCGAACCGGATCACCTCAATGCCAGTGAGTGGAGGAAACGGCACGATCGAGGCGTCGTCGACAACGATGGTTCGGCTGCATCCGGTGGCGAGGGACAGAGCCTGCACCCGCTCGGGGTCTGCCGCGAACGCCGGAACCACGAGAGTGACTTGGTCTGTCGTGGGCCCAGTGCCGGGGTCGGGTACGGGGTGGAGGGCACCGGCCGACACGAGTCGAGTGGTGAGTGCACCGTGCCCAGGGGCGAGGTGTTCGCCCGTCCGGATGCGGTCAACGATCTTCGAACCTGCGGGGGTGAGGCGGAACAGCGAGAGCGGAGACCCGCCGAACAGCACGCGACCGTCGCTGCTCGTGCGCGCACCAGGGTCCAGTTCGAAGCGACTCACGGTGCCCATGCCTCGCATCGGCGCACCAACTCGTCGGCCCACCCATCGACCACCTCGCGACCGGCCTCGGCAGTCGCACCCGTCGGGTCACCCAGCACGCCGTTCGAGGAAACGCCGCGGACACTGTGCTTGCGCAGTTCGTCGAGGATGGCCGGCAGGGGTCGGGTGTCGCCGGCAGTGGCCTCGTGCAACCGCACCGAGTCGGGTTGGAGGTGCAGGAGCACTGAGGTCTCGAGCCAACCTGCGTGGGCGTCACTGCGTGGATCGTCCGGTGCCGAAGGCCACCATGCCAGCACGTTGCGTCCCTCGTAGGTGAGTGTCTTTACGGCGGCAGACAGGGCGGGGCCGTTTCCCCCGTGTCCGTTCACGAGGATCACCCCGGCAGCCCAGTCCGCGGAACGGACGAGCTCAATGAGGACGTTGGCCAGTACGTCACTGCCGATCGAGAGCGTTCCGGGAAACCCTGCATGCTCCCCGCTGGCGGTGATGGCCAACGGGGGAGCAACCAACACGTCGGGTCGACGTGCGGCGAGACGCTCCGCAAGAGCAACGGCAATCGCAGTATCGGTGCCGAGCGGAAGGTGCGGACCATGCTGCTCCAGCGAGCCGATCGGTACGGCGACAAAGACGCGTCCCTGCGATGACAGATCGGTCCAGGTCGTCTCGCTCAGCCGGGGCACGTCAGCAGGCTAGGTGCACCCGCGTCGTCCCGCATGCAGCCACACTGTCTGTATGGCACGAGTGAGCACCTACCTGAATTTCATGGGCAATACGTTCGAGGCATTCGAGTTCTACCGATCGGTGTTTGGCACCGAGTACCTCGGCCCAGTGATGCGTATGGGCGACGTGCCGGGAGCCGATATACCGGAAAGCGAACGCGCAGCAGTCATGCACATCGAACTTCCGATCCTGGCGGGGCACGTGTTGATGGGCACCGACATGCTCGAGTCGATGGGTCACCAACTCCGCATCGGCAACAACACCACGATCAACCTCGAGCCGGATACACGGGTAGAGACAGAGCGTCTGTATGCAGCGCTCTCCGAGGGCGCGTCGGACTCGATGGGGCTCATGGACATGTTCTGGGGCTCGTACTGGGGCACCTGTCTCGACCGATTCGGCATCCGCTGGATGTTCAACTGTGCCGAACCTGCGGCCTGACTAGCGTTCTCCCGATGAGCAACGCCGACACCACCGCATTTACTCTGGGCGAGGCCAGCCGGCTACTCGCAGAACAGCCCTTCTGTCGGTGGTGGGGTTTCGAAGCGCTCGCGGTAGGTCACGGTACGTGCACCCTTCGGCTCCCGATGCGTCCAGAACTCATCCGGCCTGGCGGGGTGCTGCACGGTTCGGGCTACGAGGCGGTTGCCGATGTCGCAGCGTGGATCGCCATCATGACGCTCGTCGGCGAGGAGCCGATGGCGGTCACCATCGAGATGAAGACCAGTTTCTTCCGCGGTGCAACTACCGACGTCACCAGCGAGGCCAGCGTGCTCCGTCTGGGTCGGCGCGTGGCCTTCCTTGAGGCTCGCACCTTCGACGCGGAGGAACGGCTCTGTGCGCACTCCACGCTCACCTACAGCCGGGCAGTCCAGGATCCTGCTCGGTAGACCGGTATGAGCGAGCAAGTGGGGCTGCGCAGAAGTCTGAATGTTTGGTCGGCAATCGGCATCTCGGTGGCGCTCATGGCACCTGCGATGGCCGTGAACCTCAACCCGCAGGCGACAGCCAGCGTGGCTGGCCGCGCCGTGCCCACCGCATTCCTCCTCGCCACCGGTGGAGCCTTGCTCGTCGCCTATTCCTTCGTGCGGCTCGCACAACGGTTTGAGCACTCGGGCTCGGTCTATGGATTCGTTGGTGCGACGCTCGGACCCCGCACGGGAATGTTCAGCGGTGCATTGCTCGCGTTCGCATATCTCGCGTTCTCCGTGGTCACCGTCGTCGGTGCGGGCCGCTTCATCGAGGACGAGATACACCAGTTCTGGTCGGGCTCGCCTGCGTCGTTCGCATTTCTCTACGGCCTGCTGGCGCTGGCGATCAGCGTTGTGGTGGCGTCACGCTCGCTCGACAAGGGAGGGCGTCTCATTCTCGCCGTTGAGGCGATCACCGTGGTGTTGATCCTCGTCGTCTGTGGTGTCGTGCTCGTGCGGCTGATCACACACCACGCCCCAGACGGCCGCCGGGTCGACTTCTCAGTCTTCAAGCCCGAGCCGGGGACGAGCCTCTCGAACGTCTTTCTCGGAGTGGTGTTCGGATTCCTGTCGTTCGCCGGTTTCGAGGGTGCCGCCGCGCTGGGAGAGGAGAGCGTCAACCCCCGTCGTGATGTGCCGCGCGCTGTTGCCGGAACTGTCGTCTTTGGGGGCCTGTTCTTTGTCGTGGTGACCGCGATCGAGATGATGGGATTCGGGACGAACCGTGTATCCGACTTTGTGGCGTCCGAGTCGCTGGTGGGCGATCTTGCGAACACCTATCTCACGGGTGCCGTGGGGCACGTGATTACCGTTGGCGCCGCAATCAGCGCGGCGTCGTGCGCGAGTGCCTCCCTCACTGCGGCATCGCGGCTCGTATTCGCGATCGCGCGCGACTCCCAACCGAATGGTCGTCTCGCCACGGTCTCGTCGAGCGAGCAGGTCCCCGCCTACGCGGCGGGTGCCGTAGCGGCAGGGGTCCTTGCAGTGGTCGTGGTGGGTTGGATCGTGTCGCGTGGAAACCCGTTCCAGGTGTTCCTGCAGGCCGGCACCGCCGGAACGCTCATCCTCCTCATCGCCTACCTGCTCGCCACCGCCGGGTGTGCGCGCCTGCTGTTCGTGGGCTCCGGCCGCCACGCTCATGGTGTGCCGATGTGGCAGGCCGTGGTTCCGATAGCGGGGCTCGCGGTGCTCGGCTACACCATCTGGCGCAATCTCGTACCGCTTCCCATTGGCGCCGCCTGGTGGGGTGTCGGCACCTTCCTCGTCGCGCTCGCGGTTGCGGGCCTGTGTGCCCTTGCTGTTCCCGTACCGCGAAGTTCTGAGCGCAAGAGGGTCGACGCTTAGGCTCGTTGCGATGACTGCTCCTCACTCTGGCGAGAACATGCGATGGAACACCGTGCTTGCCCGAAAGGCCAAGGTGCTCTTTGTCGCAACCCCCAAGGTTGCGTGCACCTCGTTGAAGTGGGCGCTCGCTACCGCAGAGGGAACGCTGTCCACCGGGATCTCCGGCACACCGGAGCCCACCATCGACCTCACGATCCACGACTTCTCGGTGCACGGTATGGGCGTGCTGGGTCTCGTGGACGAGGCCGAGCGCGTGGAGGCGTTCACCAGTCCAGACTGGATCCGGTTCTGCGTGACTCGCCCCCCGTACGAACGGCTGGTGAGCGGGTGGTTGAACCGGGTGGTCTTCGGCATGCCGAGCGCGCTCAGCCCGGGCCTCTCTGCCCAGTTCGGCAGCGAGCGAGATTACGGGGAGGCGTTCCGCCGATTCGTGAGGAGACTTGCTGAGGACAAGGTGCTGAGCGCAGACTCTCACTTCGCTCCACAGGTCGACCTCCTCGAGGTCGACTCGTTCCCGTACACACACGTCATCGACCTGGCTGGCCTCAACGACTTCCTCGAGTTCTTGAGATCAAGCGGCCCGAACCGCTCCGGCATCGTGCTCGGTCGCTCGCGGAACCCGAGCCCCAAGCTCGACATCGAACGTCTCTACGACAGCACCACCACGGCAATCGTCGACCGCTTCTACGCAGAGGACTTTCGGCGCTTCTCGTATCCGCAACGCTCGTTCGCCAGCGAGCCTGCTTCCTACCCAATCGCGCCCAACGAGTACAGCCTCATCGAGATGATGCGAGATCGTGCCGACCGCTTTGCCGAGGTGTTCACCCTTGTCGAGCAGCAGCGTCGTCAGGTGAAGCTGCAGCGTGGGGGCCGGTACGGCATGCACGAAGTGGTTGGAGCGGCTACCCGGCGACTGCGACGCAAGCGCTCCGCGCTCTAGACAGGCCCCGCTTCCGGGAATCCCGAGAATGCCCGGAGCATGCGTGCGTCAGCAGTTCGTTCGCCCTGCGCGTCCCGCGGGCTCAGCACACGTTCCCACACGGCGTCGGCGGCTGGCTGCTTGCGCAAACACCACACCGAGAACAGCGCAGGCCGACCGGAGCGCGGCACGAACACCACGCGGCCCCAAAGGTGCAGGCCATTCGCGAGCGCGGCCGAATGCAGGCGCGACTCGGTGTCGGAATCGCCGCACAGCACCAACCACCCGTCGTTGGCCATCATCCGGGAGCCGGTCTCCACGTAGGCCTCAATCCCTCCGCGGGTCTCGATGCGAGCGCGCATGCGTTGTTCATCAACCGCATCGTTCGCCGTGCCGGGCGGGAAGTAGGGCGGTGTACCGGTGACGAGATCGAACTCGCTACCGACTCGTGCTTGGAGGGAATTGTCACGGAAGTCCCCGTTATAGATCGCAACTCGTTCGCCGAGAGCGTTGTGTGTCACGTTGCGTTCGAGCAGTGCGTACGACACTTCCTGTGCTTCGATTCCCACAAGCGACGCTGCGGGAACCGACCACGCAAGGTGCAGGAGCACGGACCCGAGCCCACACCCAAGATCGAGCACGCGTTGCGGAGCGGGGCACACCTGCATTGCAGCCCACGCGGTCACCATGTCGTCGGAGGAGAACCGGTGGCCCTTGCGGCGCTGGAACACCGAGACATCTGCTGTCAGTCGATCCAGCGTCTCGTCGTCATCCACGTGTCGGAGCGTACCTATGGTGTCCCGGTACAGTGCCGCGTATGCAGCGCGTCCCCCTTCGTGCCGGTCTGGTAACAGCCCTTGTTGTCGCGGTGCTGCCCATCGCTCCCCACCGTGTCGAGGCTGTCCGTTTCCCCGATGGCCACGGTGCCACCATTGCCATCGTCATCGACGACGTAGTGGATGGCCGGAACCTTGAGGCGTTCTTGCGACTGGTCGATGCCCCGATCACCTACGCAATCTTTCCGTTCTCTCGGGCGAGCGGTCGAGCATCGGCCAAGGTGATTGCGGCCGGAGGCGAGCCGATCATCCACCTGCCGATTCGGGTGAGGAAGAGCCGGCCCGGCGGCTGGTTCCTCGCACCCGGGTGGACACAGGAACAGATGGACGACTGGGTCGACCGGGCTGTGGCCTCGGTGCCCGGTGCCGTAGGGACCAACAACCACATGGGCGCCACCACGAACGTGCGCGCCATGCGGGCCGTCATGGCTCGACTGAACTTCCATCGCCTGTTCTTCATGGACAGCATCACGGTGTACGACACCGTGGCCTATGCGGCAGCCCTCGAGGCGGGAATGCCTTCACGTATCAACAACAGCTTTCTCGACAACATTGCGGACGTGAAGTACACCAAGGGTCGCATTCTCGGACTTGCAGTGCGCGCCTCGAAGAAGGGCACAGCGATCGGCATCGGACACCTCCAGCGCAAGTCCACGCTGCAGGCGCTCCGTGAGGCCGTTCCGTTCCTGCTGGCGCACGGATACCGGATCGTCCCGCTCTCGGAACTCACCAATCAGCCGAACAGTCCTCGCACGAAGACCACATTGCCGCCGCTGCTGACAACCACCACAGCACCGACGACTACGACGACCGTGACGACAGTCGCCTAGCTGGGCGTCGCTGATCGCTCGGTACGCTCCCCGCTGTGGTCGTCTCCTGCCGTTCCGCTGCCCGAGCAACGCTTGGGCTGGTGCTCATCGTCTCGCTCGGTGCTTGCGGCAAGATCCGCTACACGCGCGACCAGGTGCGTGACCGTTGGGTGAACACCTACGTGGAGCAGCTCGATCTCACCCCCACCGAGGCAGCGTGCATCGTGGACCGATTCTTCGGCGAACTGAGCGACGCAGCGCTGAAGCCGCTCACGAAGGGCAGCGACTTGAGCGACGCGCAGGTTCGGCGCATCGGTGAATTGGCGATCGACTGCGGTGTCGGCCAAGGCTCGCAAGTGTCAGCAACCGCTTCGGCCTAGCAGCCACGCTCAGCAGCGTGAGCGTTAGTGCGCCGCAGGGGCGGAGCCGTCGGCCTTCTTCTTCGGCGGCGGCACGCCAACCGACGGTGCCTTGTCTGCCCACTCGGGCCAACGGCGGCGACTGACGATCGACAGGGTGCGCAGCAACTTCATTGCCACTTCGTCTTCCTGAGCGGGCTTGGCGACGATGACACCGTCGGCGATCATCCGGTTGATGACCTCTTCGCCAAGTTCGGTACGGACGATGGTGAGCGTCCAGTTGTTGTCCTTGCCAATACCGCCCGTGGCGATGTCGGAGTGCTCGGCAGCGAAGTCTGGGCAGCTCTTGCAGCCCTCGCGCGTCCACTGGTGGCATTCCTTGAGGTCGATCTCGTGGAACGAGCCGTCCTTCATCCAGATCTGGAACGCACCCTTGATGTTCATCTTCACCATGTCCTGCTTCTTCAGGCCGTACTTGGCCTCGAAGAGCTCGGGGAAGATTGCATCGTCGAAGGTCTTGGAGCAGAGCAGTCCGATGTTGAACAGGAACGGCTTGGACACCTTGCCGGCCTTGCGGTCCCACATGGTGGGCGGCGAAGACGTCTGGCAACCCATGCCGACGAGGGCCAGTCGGCTCAGCCCGGCTTCCTTGGCCTCCCGCAATGCCAACGGGTTGGCGCAGTAGGTGTAGCGGCTGCCGGCGGTAGCCATGACGTCCTCTGGCGTGCGGGCCAGGAACGGCTTTGCCTTCCATGCGTCGTCAGCCTCGACTCCGCTCACGAGAGCGGCCTCGATGTAGTCGTTCTTCATGAGCCAGAGCAGCATCGCGGAGACGAAGCCGCCGTCCTGGCCGACCTCGTTCACGTGGTCATCGGCTGCACGGGTAAGCAGCAGTTGGCGCCACACGCCGGCCATCTCGTCGGGTTCGCGCAGGCGGCCGTAGAGGTGCATGTCGGCTGCCGGCTCCCACGCACGGAAGCGGGGGCACGCGCGGGTGCACGTGGTGCAGCCCTTCTCGCCATGGATGCAGTTGTCGAGGCCGAGTTCTTCCTCGAGGTGGAAGGGCTTGTACTTGCCCTCCTCGTGCTCGTAGCCGATGACGTCGTGAGGGCAGGTGACCACACACCCCGCACAGCCAGTGCACAGCCCGGTCGTGATGACCTCGGCATACAACTCTTTCCACTGGGCAGTCCAGCGCTCGGCCTTCGGTGCGGCGGTCTCCGTCGTCGTCATGGACGGAACTCTACTCAGACGGCGTCCGGACCTTCTTCTCCGGTGCGGATGCGGATGATCCGCTCCACCTCGGTCACCCAAATCTTGCCGTCGCCGATCTTGCCCGTCGAGGCGCTCGCCTTGAGTGTCTCGATGACCTCGTCTACCCGACCGTCGTCCACGACGATCTCGAGGCGGGACTTGGGTACGAAGTCGATCTTGTACTCAGTGCCGCGGTAGGTCTCGGTGTGCCCACCCTGGCGGCCGAAACCGCGCACTTCGCTCACGGTGATACCCGTGATGCCGGCTGCCTTGAGGGCGTCCTTGATGTCGTCGAGCTTGAAGGGCTTGACGATGGCAGTGATGAGCTTCATGGTGGGATCACCCTAGTCAGGAATCGTTGGGACGGGTTTCGGGGGTTCAGGACTGGTAGGCGGCTTCGGCGTGTTGCGTCTGATCGAGGCCGACCAATTCGTCCTCGGCAGACACGCGCAGGCCGACGGTCTTGTCGATGCCGACGGCGATGATCCAGGACACGACACCCGAGAAGAGCAGTACCGCCGCTACCGCAACCACCTGATCGGCGAACAGACCCCAGCCGCCGCCGAAGAACACGCCGTCGGTGCCGACGCCGGTTGCGGACTTGTCGGCAAAGAACCCGAGCAGCAGCGAACCGAGAAGACCACCGACGAGGTGGACGGCGATGACGTCGAGACTGTCGTCGAACTTGAGCGCCTGCTTGATGCGCAGGCAGAGGAAGCACACCGCACCTGCAATGGCACCGATGGCGACCGCCGACATTGAGCTAACGAAACCGGCACACGGCGTGATCGCCACAAGGCCGGCTACCGCGCCGGAAGCGGCGCCGAGCGTGGTCGCGTGCTTGGAGCGCAGTTTCTCCACGAGGAGCCACGTGAGCATTGCGGCTGCGGCTGCGAGATGGGTGTTGACGAGTGCCTGAGCCGGCAGACCGTCAGAGGTGAGCGCAGACCCGGCATTGAAGCCGAACCATCCGAACCACAGGATGCCCATACCGAGCATGGTGAAGGGAAGGTTGTGCGGCGGCATTGGTTCTTTCATCCAGCCGCGTCGCGGGCCGACGACCAAGGTGAGCACGAGAGCGGCGATTCCGGCGTTGATATGGATCGCAGCGCCACCTGCGAAATCGAGC
>CANIBN010000068.1 GCA_947465505.1 Acidimicrobiales bacterium
CGCCGTGCGTTGCATCGCTGCAGGTTCACTTCCGACGGCACCTGCCACCTCTGCAGCAAGTGCTTCGACCGAAGTCTCTCCGTCGAGCAGTTGGAGCCACGCTGTCTGCGACTCGTCGAGTTCGACAAGGGTTCCCCCCGCCACCTGGAGAAGCGCTCGATCTGCTGCGATCGCGCCTCGCACGCCCGGCGAAACGCCGAGTACCGAATCCGGTGCACACGTTGCCTGGCCGCGCTGTCCCGTGTTCGCCAGTCCCGTCACTTCACTGACCTCGCTCACCGAATGGGGACTGCGCCGATCGAGCAGTGAAGTTAACACGCTCTCTACCTCGGGGGTTCCGCTGTGAATCAACGAGAAACAGGGTACCGAGACGCAGAGTTTCGTGACGAGCAACAGACCGTCTGGGCCAAATCGGTCAACGTCGATCGAGTCCGACAGCAACACCCGCGCCACCGTGATCGGGTGCATCGGTTCGGCAATGATTTCGCTTTCGGGCCGATACTCCACGAGGACGATCGCAGCAAGATCCGGCAAGGGGTGTCCGACAGCCTGCGGCCGAACCGACGATGCCGGCACGTGCCACAGTCGGTGCGAGGACGCCCCTACACCGCTCGTGGCGGGGTTCGATCCATCAAGCACCGTGAAGGAACCGCTCACCACCGAGATCGGCTTTGGCAACGCGCCAAGCCGCATTCCTCGATCGAGAGCCACTCGCTCGTCGGTGAAGTAGTCGAACCCGCGTTCCACCAGTTGAGCGATCAGAGTGGACTTGCCGGAGCCGGCGAGCCCTCCAACGAGGAGACCCCGCCCCCTTCGCGACACCAATCCGGCATGCAGGTGCAGGCGGTCCGGGTCTGCATCGAGCGAAGCCTGCATGAGCACATAGATCAACTGGTCCAGGAGCGTCTGGTCCTCGCCCGGATCCCAGCGCCGGCCGTCCGACCAGATTCGATCGTGGTCGTCGACCTGAATGAGGGTGCCCACCTCTGCGACATCCTTGCGGACCTCATCGACGAACAGGCCCCGAACCTCCGGAGCGAGCGCTGCCGGAACCTCAACCGTTGCGACGAACCGATCGAGACGCAGCGGGATACGTACCCGTCCGGACGGTTCCCCGCTGCTCACCACAAGCGCAGGATACGGCCCCTCGTTGACGTGTCGGTAGCGTTCGCTGGCATGACGGGCAGCATGAGGGTCGACAGCGAACCCCTCCTTGCGGCGCGTCCCGTGGCGGTCGGCCCGTTCTCCGTTCGCTTCGCGTCCCCGATAGCCCCACTCGTCGAGCGGTGGAACGCGCTGTACAGCGGATTCCCCGACACCACTGCAGCCGGTACGGCACTAACCGTGTCGATCGATCGGCTGCCGAACGGGAAGCTGCAGAGCAGGGTGAACGGCACCGTGCTCCTCGAGGATCCCGACTCCGCGGCGCACGAGCTCGCTATTACTCGTGCCCTCAACCATCGCAAGCTCGATGCGGAGCCCGAGCTTGTTCACCTGCATGCCGCCTCGGTCGCACGCGGTACCGCTGCCATCGTGCTCGGTGGCCGCTCGGGCGACGGCAAGTCCACCCTTACGGCCAAGCTGCTCCGGGCCGGCTGGCTGTACGTCACTGACGAACAGGTGACCTTCTCCCCTGACGGCACCACCATCGTCCCGTACCCGAGGCCGCTCACCCTGAGGCAGGCAGTGTGGCACCTCTTCGACGGTGTCGATGGCGAGCGTCGGTCCAACGACTATCACCGTGTGGAGACAACGCTCGAGCAGCTCGGTGCGACTGCGGCGCAGGGTCACGTAGAGCCGGTTCTCCTCCTCGCCCCGCAATACCGCGGCGCGGAGCCCAACACGCTCCTCCCGTTCGCCCATCGAGCCGAGGTTGTGACCTTTCTGGTGTCGTGCTGCCACGACGTGGACCGACTTGGGGTCCACGCGCTGTCGCTACTCGTCGACCTTGCGAGTCGCTGCTCGGCACGTCGGCTTCACTTCTCCGATGTCGATGCCGCCACAGTGCTCGTGTCGGAAGCATTCGCCGAGGCCTCATTGAGCACCGCCATCCCCTACAGAGAGCTTCGACGCAGGAGCCAAGGCGCGAGAGCAAACGGATGGGTGCTCTCATCAGATGCCATTGCGTGGTGCTTCGCCGACGGAAGTGGCGTGGCCTATCGCCCAAGCACTCGCCGATTCGCCGAGCTGGATTCGGTCGGTTCGGCCGTGTGGGAGATCCTCGCCGAGCCAACGGCTGCCGGCGTCCTCCTTGCCGACGCGCCCGACGATCCCACCGCCTTCGCCGTCGAGCAATGGCTCGAACACCTCATCGAGTCCGGATTCGTCGAGCGATCCTGAGCACGGAGTCCTCGGACCGGGCAGACTCTCGGCATGAAACTGAACCTCTCCGCCGACGAAGTCCTCAGCACCACCCGCTCGGTGCGCAAGCGACTCGACTTTGACAAGCCCGTCGAGCGAGAGGTCATCCTCGAATGCCTCGATCTCGCGCTCCAGGCGCCGACGGGCTCGAACAGCCAGGGCTGGCACTGGATGTTCGTGGACGACCCGGAGAAGAAGCTCGGCCTCCGCAACCTCTACAAGAGGCACTTCGACGAGTACACGAAGTACTCGCGTGAGTGGCCCGAGGGCGACATGCGCGCTGCGCAGAAGGAAGGCGTCCGCAGCTCGGCCGAGCACCTCTCGGAGAACTTCCACAAGGTGCCCGTCCTCATGATCCCCATCATCGAGGGTCGTCTCGACAATGCGCCAGTGTTCCAGGCCGCATCACAGTGGGGTTCGCTACTCCCCGCAGTGTGGAGCTTCATGCTTGCGCTGCGCGAGCGAGGGCTGGGTTCGGCGTGGACCACGCTGCACCTCCCTGCAGAGCAAGAGGCAGCAGAACTGCTCGGCATCCCGTTCGATAAGGTGACACAGGGCGGCCTGTTCCCGATCGCATACACCATCGGCACCGAGTTCAAGCCGGCGAAGCGTCTCGACACGAGCAACTTCGTCCACTGGAACCAGTGGTAATCAACGCTCCCCCGGTAACGGCCGCAGCAGGGCCGTTACTGGGCCGGTGCTACGGTCTGGGGGGTGGCGCATCCTTACCAGTCGCTTGAGCCGTATCGCTATTGGAACACCGGAATGCTTCCGTCATCGGGAACATTCGAACTGCCGCTCATCCCCTCCCCGAGCGTGAGGCTCTGCGCCTCGGACCGCATTGCGACCATGGGTTCATGCTTCGCCCAGCACGTCGGGCGCCAACTCTCCGAGTGGGGCTATCGCTATTACTTCACCGAGAGCGAACGCAGCGACGGCGGCCCGCCAATCTTTTCCTGTCGGTACGGGAACGTGTACACCGTGCGCCAAGCCCTGCAACTCATCGACCGATCTGAACGGCCCGACGACTACATCGGCGAGATCTGGATGCGCAACGGTCGCTTCTTCGACGCATACCGACCCTTGGTTCACCCCGAAGGCTTCCCCTCCGAAGCGCAACTTCTTGGCAACCGGCGACGGCATCTCCACAACGTTGCGTCGCTCTTGGCAACCATGGACGTCCTCATCTTCACGCTCGGGCTCACGGAGGCCTGGCTCAGTCGAACGACCGGCACCGCCTACCCGTCTGCGCCCGGCGTTCTCGCCGGCGATTTCGACCCCACGCTCCATTCGTTCCACAACTTCGGCGTTGAGGAGGTGGTGTCGGATCTGCGTCTGTTCATCAGCCGTTTGAGGCAGCGGAATCCGCTTCTGAAGGTCATCCTCAGCGTCTCTCCCGTCGCAATTGCAGCGACCTACGAACAACGCCACGTTCTCGTGTCGTCCACCTACACCAAGTCGGTCCTGCGAGTCGCAGCCGACACCATCACCCGCGAATTCGATGGGGTCGACTACCTACCGACCTACGAGGCGATCGTCGCCCCGAACTACCGATATCGCTTCCTCAACCCGGACTGCCGCACGGTCACACCGGCCGGCGTGCGGCACGCGATGCGACTCTTTGCGACCTACTTTGAGGGTGCCTCAACACCCCCGGACACTTCCGGCCATCTTGCGGCGGCGAACGCGCTTGCGAACGGCTCTCAGGTCCTCTGCGATGAGGAGTACAACCAACCCGCATGAGCCCGCACAGAATCCTGCTCGTCGGATCGTGTTCTAGCGAGCCGATCTGCGCTGCGTTCCGCCTGATGATGCCCACCAGCGAAGTCGTTGCACGGCCAATGAGGTCCCTCGAGGACCCCGACCAGTGGCGACGGATTGGCGAGGATTTACGGGAGCAGTTTGACACCATCCTCGCCGGAGACGGCCTCGTTGCGGAGTTCAGGCAACGGCACCCGGACCACCCGGTGTCACAGACCGTCCCCGACGTCTATCTTCCCGGCTATCACCCGGATGCGATCCACGCATTCTTCCGTGGAGCACTCATCGCCGCTCCGGTTCGAACGGTGTGGACGAGCCGAATAATCCTCGGGTCCTTCCTACGCGGATTGTCCCCAGCAGACTGCCAACGGCTGTTCTCCGATCCCTTCTTCCGAGCGCTTGGCTACTTTGACGTGCACGGCCCGAGTGTTCGGACACACCTTGAGCGTTTCTCGCTTTCCGGCCTCGATGGCCGGTGGTGGCTCGACCGGGTATCCGCCATCGGCAGTTTTCTCTACAGCCCAAACCACCCCTCGCCGGCCGGAATCGGACTGCTTGCGTATCAACTCGCAATCTCCGCAGGCTTGCCCGTCGAGCGAGACCTTCCCTTCGACAAGGCCGCGTTCTGGCAGACCTACCTTGCTGACTTTCTCCGTATCTCTGTGTGGCCTGTCTATCCCGAGATAGCGGATCGGTTCGGCCTTGAGGGCTGCTACCTCTTCAAGGGTGGTGACGAGTACTGCGGACTCGACGAGTTCATCCAGCGCTGCTACTCGACCTGGGGCGCCGCCGGTGTCACCGAGAGCGACCTGACGACGCACCCAGCCGGCGGCGTCGAGCAATTCACCCAAGCACTCAACTCGCTCGAGCCCGACGTGTTCGCCGATCGGATACGTCGCCCTGCACGTGCGGCTACCCCATCCGAGACGTCATCGCTTGAGGCGTTGCGCGCGCTCGGGACCAGGGAGGGCCCGCTGCACCTCTACTGGGAGGGGGACCCGACCGTGCTTGACAACGTGCGCGCAGCTTGGTCGGCGATAGATCTCTCCCCAACGGTCTGGTCCATCGACGAGGTGGCTGAGCTCGTCGAGAGCCGTTGGGGCCGAGAGAACGAAGAACTCTTTCGAGCCATCAGGATTCCCGCCTGCCGTTCGTTCCTTGCGCGGACGGTCATCCTTGAGCACTGCGGGGGACTCTTCGTAGAGGCCCACATGGGCCCGCCGAGCAATCCCGAATCGTTGAACAACCTTGCACTCGAACTCGGTTCCCGAGAGGTGCTGCTCACCGTTCGCGCAACAGCCGACACCGACCCCACCTTTGCGTTCGGGTTTCTCATCGCCCGATCCGGCGCACGGGCACTCGCCCAACTCGTCCGGCATCAATTCGGGCTTCTTCAGGATCACCGGACGAAAGAAATCGATGCCGGCTCGTTCACGCCATACAACCTGTACGCGCTCGCAGGAGCCCACTGCACCGCTGCCCTCTTCTTCGAACGGCCTTGGCCGCTCGATCCGTACTCGGTGCGGCCCGAGTGGAGCGAAGACCTGCATATCCGTGTGCTCACCGAGAGCGAGACGGCACCGTTCGCGGCGTACCGCTACTACGACTATCGAACACCAGGAGCACACTGGAGCGAGCGCCAGCGCTGCGAAACGCTCTTCCACCCGTTGGGGCAGTAAGGGACCTGCGGACGACCCCTAGTCCTTGAAGTTCGGGGCGCGCTTCTCGAAGCCCGCCATCACTGCCTCGACCTGATTCGGCGAGCCGATGAGCGCGCCGATCTCGCGACGCTCCATGGCGAACTGATCGGCCGCCTGAGCGTTCGCGAGGTTCGCGAAGAGGCGCTTGGATGCGCGGATGGCGTCGGGGTTGCGCGAGGCGATTTCGTTCGCCAGCGCCAGCGCATCCTCGTACGGCGTCTCGGACAACTTGGTGGCGATGCCGAGTTCCTTGGCCTCGCGGCCGCTGAACACGCGCGCTGTGAAGGTGAGTTCCTTGGCGACGTCGAGTCCACACACCTTTGACAGCGTGAGCGTTCCGGTCATGTCGGGAACGAGGCCCCAGTAGGTCTCGCGCACCGACATCTGGGTGTCGGGGTGCACGATGCGGATGTCTGCACCCAGCGCGATCTGGATGCCGCCGCCGAGGGCATGCCCGTGGACTGCTGCGATCACCGGCACCGGCAATTCTTGCCACACCCACGAAGCCTGCTGGCCGTGATGCGTGATTCGTCCAGGCGCAATGTCGGTGATGCCGGCGGTGGGCCGCTCGGACTTGTCGCCGCCGCCTGACATTGCCTGGAACGACGAGAAGTCGAGCCCTGCGCAGAACGAAGCACCGACTCCGGAGATGACAACCGCCCGAACGGCGGACTCGTTCTTCAGGCTCTCGCCAGCCTCGACGATCGCCGAGAACATCAGGCTGTCGAGTGCATTGCGCTTGTCGGGGCGGTTGAAGCGCACGTCTGCGACGCCGCCAGAAATGGTGATGTTTACGCGTTCGGACATGACACCAGTCTGTCAGGGACACCCCCGGTTGCGCTTACTCAACGAGACGGAGACCGGACGGGGCGATCGACGGTTCGGCGTGCGGTAGATCCACCACGAACTCGGTCCGGTGGGCGGGGAACAGGTGCTCGGAATACAGCACAGAGCGCCCGTGCTCGTCGGAGGTGATCCGCTCGCAGCGAAGCACGGGCGAACCGGCAGGGACGCCCAGCAGCGCCGCATCCTCCGGGCCCACGGCGTCGGCCCCAATCGTCTGTGTGGCGCCGGACAATCGAACGTGGAGGAGTTCGTAGAACGGCGACCGTTCGACGTCGCTACGGGACAGGTCCTGCGCCAGTTCAGCCGGGCACCACACCGTGACAACGGCGAATGGTTGACCATCTGCAAGGTTGAGCCGTCGCACCCGAAGCACCTGTTCCGAGTGGAGGATTCGACGTACCTTTGCGGTGGCCGGCACGAACGCGAACTCAAGGATGCGTCGCTGCGGGTCCATCCCGCTCTCGGCCATTTGGGCCTCGATGGTGGCGAGCCTGCCCAGGGTCTGTCGCACGGGTTCGCTTGAGACGAACCAACCGAATCCCTGGCGGGCTGACACCAAACCCTCGTCCCGCAACGTTTCGAGCGCTCGGCGCACCGTGACGCGACTGGCGGAGAACTGCTCGGAGAGTTCGGACTCGCTCGGCAGGAGGCGTCCGGCGACGTACTCGCCACTGGTCACCCTTCCGCGCAGGATCCCTGCGATCTCGCGATATCGGATGGTGCGTTCGGTGGCCATGATGCGAGGTGCTCCCGGGTCTTGCTGGTGCTTGTCGCTCACCCGGAACTTGTCTTACACTTGTCTACAAGCGACGGGTTTGCAAGCCCGTCCACCAACAACACCCATCCTGTCAGGAGCCCACCATGGCCGTTTCCGCCGGTACCCCCATCGAACTCGTCGAGAAGGTCTACGCCACGCTCGCAGAGCGCTCGGCTCTCGGCCGCAAGCGTCTTGGCCGCCCGCTCACGCTCACGGAGAAGGTGCTCGTCAACCACCTCGTGGATCCTGCGAACCAGGAACTCGAGCGTGGTGGCTCGTACGCCGACTTCAACCCGGACCGCGTTGCGATGCAGGACGCCACGGCACAGATGGCACTGCTGCAGTTCATGACCGCCGGCCTGCCCACCACTGCCGTGCCCTCCACGGTGCACTGCGACCACCTCATCTCCGCGAAGGTCGGCGCGAAGATCGACCTCGGGGTCGCCGTAGACGACAACCGTGAGGTGTACGACTTCCTGCGCAGCGTGTCCGCAAAGTACGGCATCGGCTTCTGGGGTCCCGGTAGCGGCATCATCCACCAGGTGGTGCTCGAGCACTACGGCTTCCCCGGCGGCATGATGATCGGCACCGACAGCCACACCCCGAATGCGGGCGGGCTGGGCATGGTGGCCATCGGAGTCGGCGGCGCCGACGCAGTGGACGTGATGACCGGCTTCCCGTTCAACGTGAAGTGGCCCAAGGTCATCGGCGTCAAGCTCACCGGAACGCTGTCCGGCTGGTCTGCTCCCAAGGACGTCATCCTCGAGGTTGCCCGCGTGCTCACCGTCGAGGGCGGAACCGGCGCCATCGTCGAGTACTTCGGCCCCGGCGCCGACAGCATCTCGGCCACCGGCAAGGCCACCATCTGCAACATGGGTGCAGAGATCGGCGCCACCTGCTCGCTGTTCGCCTACGACCAGAACATGGCGATGTACCTGAAGGCCACCGGGCGCGAGGCCATCGCTGATGCAGCCGACAAGGTTGCAGCCGATCTGCGGCCCGATGATGGTGCGCTCTACGACCAGCTCATCGAGATCAACCTCGACGAGCTGAAGCCGCTCATCAACGGACCCCACTCCCCCGACCGCGCCAACCGCGTCGGCAAGGGCGTCGGCGACGCTGCACGCGAGAACGGCTGGCCGCTCACCGTGTCCTCCGCGCTCATCGGTTCGTGCACCAACTCCTCGTACGAGGACATCACCCGTGCCGCCTCGGTTGCACGCCAGGCTGCTGCCAAGGGCCTGCGCGCCAAGTGCGATCTGCTCATCTCCCCAGGTTCGGAGCAGATCCGCGCGACCATCGAGCGCGACGGCTTGCTCGCAGATCTGGAGGCCATTGGGGCAACGGTTCTTGCCAATGCCTGCGGTCCGTGCATCGGGCAGTGGGAGCGCAAGCCGGAGCAGATGCAGGAGCTCAACACCATTGTGAACTCCTTCAACCGCAACTTCCCGAAGCGTGCGGATGGATCGGCAAACACGCTGTCGTTCGTCACGTCACCGGACACCGTCATTGCACTGGCGCTCGCCGGCCGCCTCGACTTCGACCCGACGACGGACACGATCATCAACGACCAGGGCGTCGCGGTGACACTCGACCCGCCAGTGGGTGAAGTGCTCCCCGCCAACGGCTACGACCCGGGTAAGGACACGTTCACCGCTCCCCCGGCCGACGGCTCGGCACTCACGGTCACCGTGTCGCCCACCAGTTCACGCCTGCAACTGCTCGACCCGTTCGTTGCATGGAACGGCAAGGACTATCTCGGTCTGCCCGTGCTCATGAAGGCCAAGGGCAAGTGCACCACCGACCACATCTCGGCAGCAGGCAAGTGGCTCACGTTCCGCGGGCATCTCGAGAACATCTCGGGCAACCTCTTCATCGGAGCGGTCAACGCGTACAACGATGCGGTCGGAGAGGGCAAGAGCACAATCGACGGATCCACCGCGTCGTACCCGGACCTCGCCAAGCGGTACAGCGAGGCGGGCATCCAGTGGTGCGCCATCGGCGACCGCAACTACGGCGAGGGCTCGTCGCGTGAGCACGCGGCCATGGAGCCCCGATTCCGTGGTGGCGTGGTTATCTTCGCCCGCTCGTTCGCACGTATCCACGAGACGAACCTGAAGAAGCAGGGCCTCGTACCGCTCACGTTCGCAGACGCTGCCACCTATGAACTGATCGGCGAGGACGATCGCATCAACGTGCTCAACCTCCCGCCGGTGCCGGGCAAGAACGTGCACTGCCAGATCGTCAAGCCGTCCGGTGAGACCATCGACTTCGAGGCAGTCCACACCTTCAGCCCCGAGCAGATCGAGTGGTTCCGCGCTGGGTCGGCACTCAACGTCGTTCGCCGCAAGGTGGCCGAGGGCAAGGCCTGACCGACATGGACGCCCAAGAGGCGCTCCGCACTACGGGGAGCGTGCGCCGTTTCACCGACCAACAGGTCGACGACGGCACGCTCCACGACATCCTCGACGACGCACGCTTTGCCCCGAGCGGCGGCAACCGCCAGGGTTGGCGCGTTGTTGTCGTGAAGGATCCGGCCACTCGGCGAGAGCTCGCCGCACACATGCAAGCCGTGTGGAACGAGTACGTCGCCATCAATGCCACCGGGCGGACTGCCTTCTCGGTGACTGATGTCAACGACCCGACTCGCCCTCAGCCTCCCTATGCAGACGTCCCGAGCGAACTCGTAGCGAACATCGAACAGGTACCGGCAGTGCTGGTGATCGGCGTCGACATGCGCCAACTGGCCATGATGGACAAGGACCTTCCGCGCACCGGAATCGTCGGTGGCGCGTCGGTGTATCCCTTCTGCTGGAGCGCCTTGCTTGCGGCAAGAAGTCGCGGGCTCGGTGGGGTCCTTACCACCTTCCTCGCGCGGCGCGAGCCACCTGTGGCCAAACTCCTCGGTCTCCCCGACCACCACGCCATCGCTGCGACGCTGTTCCTGGGTTACCCCGTGCACCAGCCCACCCGGCTCAAACGGCGCAACGTCGACACCTTCACCACCATCGACCGCTTCGACGGACGCGCCTTTCAGCCCTAAGCGGTCCGTGGTCAGCACGGCATTCCCGTAGGCTTGTCCTGATGAAGGGCTTGATCCTTGCGGGTGGCGCAGGAACGAGGTTGCGGCCGATCACCTATACGAGTGCCAAGCAGCTCGTGCCGGTGGCCAACACCCCGATCTTGTTCTACGGGCTGCAGTCGATGGTCGACGCCGGCATCCGGGATATTGGGATCATCGTCGGCGACACCGCCGACGAAGTACGTGCGGCAGTTGGCGATGGATCGCGCTGGGGCGCCACCATTACGTACATCCCTCAGGACGAGCCTCTCGGTCTCGCTCACTGTGTGCTCATCGCTCAACCGTTCCTCGGCGCCGACGAGTTCGTGATGTATCTCGGAGACAACCTGCTCGAACAGGATCTCTCCACGTTCGTGCGCGCCTTCCGCGACGACCCTTCCCGCCCCGCCGCCCAGATCCTCCTCAAGAGCGTCACCGATCCCCATCGATTCGGAGTTGCCGAACTGGACTCACAGGGTGATGTGGTACGGCTCGTCGAGAAACCATCAGAGCCCGCGAGCGATCTTGCGCTCGTGGGCGTGTACCTCTTCGGCCCGCTGATCCACGAGGCAGTGCGCTCGATCCAGCCCTCGCCTCGCGGTGAGCTCGAGATCACCGACGCCATCCAGTGGCTCGTTGAGCACCACTACCGCGTGAGGACACATCAGTTGGAGGGCTGGTGGATCGATACCGGCAAACTCACTCCCCTGCTCGAGGCCAACCGTCTGCTGCTGGAACGGATCGAGTCCCGTGTGGAGGGCCACGTGGATGCCGAGAGCACCATCGACGGACGCGTGGTGCTGGAGCCGGGTGCGAGCGTCGTGCGCTCGCGAATCCGGGGCCCGGTCACCATTGCGTCGGGAACGCGGATTGTCGACAGTTACATCGGCCCCTACACCGCCATCGGAATCGACTGCACGGTCGTGCACTCCGAGGTAGAGCATTCGGTGTTGCTGGAACGCGTGAGTATTACCAACGTGCCGCGCCTGCAGGACTCCCTGATCGGGAGGGATGCGGTAGTCACACGTACACAGAGTCGCCCGAAGGCCTTGCGTCTCATGGTGGGCGACCACTGCCAGATTGATGTGGAGTAGCAAGCAATGGGCGCAGCCGTTCAACAGTGTGAATCCATCGCAGGCGTGTACGTCGTCACCCCTCAGGTGTTCGGCGACTCCCGAGGGCAGTTCGTCGAGACGTACCGGAGGGAATGGATACCCGGGGCACGGGAAATGATCCAGTCGAATCGGGCGGACCGTCGTGAAGGTGCACTGGTAGGGCTTCACTACCACCTCCACCAAGCGGACTATTGGTACGTCCCGTTTGGCACCGCGCGCATGGTGCTCCACGACCTCCGAGCAGGTGGACCCACCGACGGAGCAACGTTCACACTCGACCTCTCCGGCGAGAACCACCTCGGTGTCTACATCCCTCCCGGGGTGGCGCACGGGTTCGCTGCGCTCACCGACATGACCATCACCTATCTCGTCGATGGCTATTACAACCCGGCCGACGAACTCGGCATCGCATGGAACGACCCCAACGTCACCGCTGACTGGGGTTTCAGCGACCCGGTGCTCTCGGACCGGGACCAGGCAAATCCAACCCGCCGCGCCATCGAACCACGTCTGCTGCCGTCGTGGCCGCTGAGGACCTGAGCGCCACCATGGCCTCCACACTGCTCGTCACCGGTGCTGCCGGATTCATCGGCTCGAACTTCTGCCGCTACTGGCGTGAGCGGCATCCCCACGACTCGATCATCGCCTTGGACGTGCTCACCTACGCCGGGGTTCGTGAGAGCCTCGACGACATTCCGGATCTCACGTTTGCCCACATCGACATCGGTGACACCGCTGCGGTAACCGAGGTGATGCAGAGCCACGGCGTGGAGGTCGTGGTCAACTTTGCCGCCGAGTCGCACAACAGTCTTGCCATCCTCGACCCGGCCCGTTTCTTTCGCACCAACGTGCTTGGCACCCAAGGCCTGTGCGAGGCGGCGCGGCGAGTCGGTGTGCGACGCTTTCATCA
>CANIBN010000069.1 GCA_947465505.1 Acidimicrobiales bacterium
GTACCGCCTGAGCAGATTCCAGGGTGACCAGGCTGATAGTGCGCGGTTGGCCCTGCAGATTGTCGTACTCCTCGAAGTTGCTGCTGTATCGCCGTGTGGCGGCGTCGAGTTTCGCGATGAGGATGCGGTTGTCAGGGCTCTGGGCAACCTGCTTGCTCAAACTCTCAACATCGGCCTGCAGGGTGACCAAACGTTCGCTGGCGGCGGTGAGGCGCTGCTCCCGGACTTCGTCTTGGCGTGTGGTGACGAACTTGCTGAGTTCGTCGGCAAAGGTGTCGGCGATGGTGACTGCCCGTTCGGCGGTGGTGGCCCGAGCGGAAATGGTGAGGGCGTTGGTGCTCCCATCGAGAGAGACCTCGATCTGGTTGACGAGAAGGGCACTGTTCGTCTCGCCGAGTGCTGCAGCGACGGTCTTGGGGACCTCGCCGGCGGTGCTCAGCAGCTGCAGTTCATTCAGGTTCAACGTGTCGGAGATGACCGAACCAGACGGGTCGTTCGACGTGAGGAGCAGGGTGTGTGTGGCCACGTAGGAGGTGGCGGCGTCTGTCGCCCGTTTGGGGGAGGGAATTGCGCCGATGGCGAATCCGACCACGAAGGCGACGACGACGATCCACCACTGGCGCCTCAGCGCACCGACGAATCCGTCGCGGTCCATGCCCAATCGTTCCAACCGGTGCAGGCTACACGGTGGGCTGAGCAGGGCATCGGCGCAGGACGCGGTCGGTGACGACAGAATGACGTCATGCAGACGCCAGGTGCTACCTCGCCGCTTCCCACGGATGTTTACCGTTCCCGCCTCGACCGGGTTCGGGAGGCCATGGCAACGCAGGGTGTGGACACCCTCTTGCTGTCGCTCGGTCTCGACCTCCCCTATCTGACGGGCTACCACGCCATGCCGCTCGAGCGGCTCACCATGCTGGTCGTCCCCCGAGATGGCGAGGCAACGATGGTGATCCCCCGGCTTGAGGCGCCGCGAGTCGCCGAGCAGCCCGGAGTGTTCTCGTTGCTCGCGTGGTCCGAGACGGAGAACCCGGTTGCGTTGGTCGCCCGTCTCGTCGGCGCCGCCCGCGTGGTGGCATTCGGCGACCAGGCCTGGGCTCGGTTCCTCGTCGAGTTGCTGCCGCTGTTGCCTCACGTCGAGTTCCGGCGCTCTGTCGACGTCGTTGGCCCGCTCCGGATGGCAAAGGACCCCTCCGAAATCGCAGCACTACGCGCTGCCGGCAGCGCCGTTGACCGAATTGCTGCGCAACTTCAGGCGGGACTGATCCCCCTCGTCGGTCGCACCGAGGCGGAAGTGTCGGCAGACCTCGGGGCCCGCATCGTTGCGGAGGGACACCAGGTCGTGAACTTCGCCATCGTGGCGGCCGGTGAGAACGCAGCGTCTCCCCATCACACGCCGGGAAGCCGCGTAATCCGGGCCGGCGAACTGGTGCTCTGCGACTTTGGCGGGACGATGAATGGCTACTGCTCCGACATCACGCGGTGTGTGTCACTCGGCCGTCCTCCCTCCGAGGTGCAGGCTGCGTACGAGGTGCTGCACGAAGCACAGGCTGCAGCGGTGCGCGCCGCGGTAGTGGGCACTCCGTGCGAGGAGATCGACCGAGCGGCCCGTCGGATCATCGAGCAGGCGGGGTTCGGCGAGTACTTCGTGCACCGGACCGGTCATGGCATCGGCATGGATGCTCATGAGGACCCCTACATCGTGGAGGGCAACCGGCGTCCGCTCGAGGCGGGGCACGCATTCAGCATCGAACCGGGTATCTACCTCCCGGGCCGATGGGGCATGCGTCTTGAGGACATCGTGGTTGCGGCCGCTGAGGGCCCGGACCCGCTCAACCGAGTCGATCACTCACTGGTGGTGCTGGACGTCTGAGGACCGTCGATGTGACCGTACGAACGCATCACGTCTGCAAGTTCCTCGGCCTCGAGTGCGTAGGTGAGTGGAAGTGTGCGGTGATACCCGCCGAGCGCTGATGCGACTGCTGCTGCCTCGGGGTCCGATGCAACGACGCTGGGCCGGAAGCGAAGCGCAACCTTCCGGTGTTTGACGCCTTCGACGGTGCCGATTCGTTCGACGTCGGACCACGGAACGGTCTTGCTCCGGAACGTCGACTTGATGGTGTATCCCGAACTGTCGAGGATCAGTTCATTGGACTGTGGCCGCAGGGACATCCCGAGCACCACAGCGCTGGGGGCGAAGATGACGACGAGGAACCAACCTGCCCAAGCCCCACCCAACACCATGACCGCACCGGACGCTGCTCCCATGGCGGCAACTCCAAACCAGAGCCCGGACCACTGTCGGTGACCCGACAGCGTGAGGGTTGCGGGAAGCGAGGACTTCTCGGTGCTCATCGTGACGGTTTGCGGTCAGTCGGTCGGGAACTCTGACCAGAGGGTCTCGTCGAACGTGGCTGCGTATGCGACGAGCGTGATGACGACCCTTGCCGTGGTCTTCTGGGCGAGCATCCCTGTAGAGAGCGCGCAGTATCGATCGGTTACCTGCGGGCCCGGTACGTCGATGCACAACGCCGCCTGGCCGGCGAGCGTCTCATTCGAGGTCTTCACCGGCCCAATTCGCGAGGCGAGGGTGGGGGAGCGGAGTTCCTGACGCACCGACGGTCCCCAGAACTGTGCGGTGATGTTCAAGTCGCTGACGGGCTGCGCGTTGAAACCCCGTGTACACACCTTCGTGGTTCGGCGACAGGTGGAGGGCCCGTTCTCGTCGCTGCGGTATTGCACGTCCCGGATGCTCACGACGGTTCGGGTCGCGTCTCTCGTGACGACGGCCGTGATGGGTTCGCTTTGCGTGGTTGGTCGCAACTCGAACGTTGCCGTCTCGGGACCGGTGGCCGGTTTGCCAAACAACGTGGCGAGGGAGGCGGCAGTCTGCGGTCCGCTCGGGCCGCTCACCGTGGGTGCGGTGTCGATAGGGGCCTCGGTGACATCGGGCTTCGACTGGTTGGGGTCGATGCTGGCACGCTCACCGGTGAAACACCCGGCGAGGCCGATGACCAGCGTCAAGCCGAGACCGGCGGCCAACAGGGGAGAACGGGCCGCGAGTCGCACAGGGTTCGAGCGTATCGGTGGCGATACCCTCGGCGTCCGTGATCCGCCTCGACGCCGCAACCGTTCTCCTGCAGTGGGCGAGTGGTGGGATGTTGTTCTGCTGGTTCACCACCCGTCGTCGCGAGGTGGGTATCGGCTACGGGTGGCTCCTGAGGGGTGTGTACGCCCTCATGGCGGTTGGAGCGGTGGTGACCGGTCTGCGCTACGGGAGGGTTCCCGTACGGGAGGTTTCCTCCGTGCTCGTGGCCTTGGTTGCGATCGGTGGTCTCGCGTCGTCCGTGCGACGCCGTGCGGCCGGAGTGTCCGGCCAGCGGACCGAGTTCGACGACCGCAGCGAGGAACTTGCTGCACAGACAGGTATCGAGCGCACCCGAACGGCGACCCCGGCAGCAGCAGGTCCCGAGTTCGATCCCCGGTGGGACCTCGTCGTACCGCTCGTCGGGCTCGTGGGGTTGGTGGCTGGGGGTATTGCTGCAGGTGGCAACGATGTCGTCGCCGTCGTTCGGACGATCGTCGGCGCGGCGTTCCTCGGTGCGATCACCGACGCGATGCTCCTCGGGCACTGGTACCTGGTGCAGCCGGGCCTCCCTCGACGCCTGCTCAACGAGATCGTTTCGTCGTTGCTCTATCTCTGGCCCTTTGAGGTGGCGGTAATGCTGCTGCCCACGGGCATGGTCAGCGTCATCAAGGGAACGGTTGACGACGGCTGGAACGGAACGCTGGGCTGGATGTGGCTCGCCTGCACCGTGGCCACCATTGCGCTCGTGATCGTGACCCGTCTGGCGCTGAAGGAGCGGTACTACTCCGCCGTCATGGCAGCAACGGGGTTGCTGTATCTCGCAATCCTCACCTCGTTCGGTATGGACCTGGTGGCGCGCGCCGTGCTCTCCTGACGAGGGCGTGTTGCAGCACCAGACTGGGTGATCCGAGGGTGAGCGCCTAGCGTGGCCGCCATGCAGCCCTTCCCGCGCACCATCTTCAACGACGATCACGATCAGTTCCGTTCGGCATTTCGCTCCTGGGCGACGAACGAAGTCGTTCCCCATCACGAGCAGTGGGAGCAGGAGGGCATCATCCCCCGCCACCTCTGGACCGACGCGGGCAAGTTGGGCTTTCTCGGGATCACCGCTCCGGAGAAGTGGGGCGGCGGCGGGTCGGACGACTACCGCTTTGCGGTCATCATGTCCGAGGAGACCGGCTACAGCGGCGCCATTGGCAGCCTGAACGGTTTCACACTGCACAACGACATCGTGCTGCCCTACATCTGCGAACTCGCCAACGACGAACAGGCCGAGCGCTGGATTCCGAAGATGGTCACCGGCGAGTACGTCGGTGCGATTGCCATGACCGAACCGAACACGGGGAGCGACCTGAGTGGCGTGCGCACAACTGCCGTGCGCAAGGGAGGCGCGTATGTCGTGAACGGCGCGAAGACGTTCATCTCCAACGGCATCCACTCTGACCTCGTGATCACCGTGGTGAAGACCGACCCCGACAAGGGGCATCGCGGGATGAGCCTGCTGGTGCTGGAGCGTGGGATGAAGGGATTCGAGCGCGGCCGCAACCTCGACAAGATGGGACTGCATGCGCAGGACACCGCAGAACTGTCGTTTAGCGATGTCGAGGTGCCCCGCGAGAACCTGTTGGGCGAGGAGGGCATGGGATTCATCTACCTCATGCAGAACCTTGCGCAGGAGCGACTCGGTATCGCGGTGTTGGCCGTCGCCGTATGTGAACAGGCACTCACGTGGACCCTCGACTACACGCGTGAGCGAAAGGCCTTTGGCCAGTCGATCTCACAGTTCCAGCATTCAAAGTTCTTGCTCGCCGAACTGGCCACCGAGACGCAGGCGGCCCGGACGTACGTCGACCGCTGCATCGAGATGCACCTCGAGGGCAAGCTCACGCCGGAGCAGGCAGCGGCCGCGAAGTTCTACACAACCGAATTGCAGAACAAGGTGTGCGACCGGTGTGTGCAACTGCACGGCGGATACGGCTACATGCGGGAGTACAACGTTGCCCGTGCTTGGGCGGACGCTCGTATCCAGACGATCTATGGCGGGACCACCGAGATCATGAAGGAGATCGTGGGCCGCTCGCTCGCTGCGGGCTGACCGGCGCCCGGCTCTACTGAGCGGGCACGGCTTCGGCCGGGCTGGATTCGCCTCGAACATTCCGTCCGGCGAGTGCACCCACAAGTGCGACACCGGCGGCGAGTACGAACACCACGGTAAGGGCCGTGGTGAGTTGCAGCGAGGTCTGGTCGGCGAAGGACACCATGGCGCCACCGATGGCCGCCATGACCGAGAAGCCGAAAACATCGGCAACGTTCAACTGGGTCGATGCGAGCCCGGCCGTGTCGGCACTCGACGAACCCATGCCGACCTGTGAGGTGGGGTTGAAGAGCACTCCCATGCCGAGGCCACCGATGCTCCACGTGATGAACGTGATCCACAACGGAATCCCGCTGAAGAGGATGGCGATTGACGAGGCGGCCCCTGCAGCGAGGATGACGAAACCTGCAGGCACCAGACGATGGAAGCCGATGCGCGCACCAGTCCGCACGGCCACCCATTGGCCGATGTTCCAACCGACTGCAGCGCCGAGAATTGTTGCTCCTTGGATCGTGGGCGAGGCGCCGTGTACCCGCCGTGCAGCGAGCGGGATGAAGAAGTCGGCGCCGTTGAATGCGGCCATGGCGCACATCCGGGCGGCAATGGCTGCCGGCCGGCCCGGCGCTGCTCGAAGGAGTCCGTCTGGCATGAGGCGGCGTAGCGCAGCGACCACGAGAACGAGGCCGGCGGCGGCGAGGCTGAGCACGAACCACCATCGAGAGGTGTACGAGGCTGCAGTCATCAGACCAATGCCTGCAGCGATCCGGAGCGCCAGCGGAATCCTCGATCGCTGCGGTGTGTCGTTCAGCGCCGTCTGAGCATCAACGGCTATCAACTGGGGAACGGCCAGCAGTGCTACGACTGCGGCCAGCGGCAACATGCCGATGAATACCCATCGCCACCCGACCGTCGAGGTGATCCACCCCGCAACGAATGGGGCGATGAGCGATGGAAGTACCCAACCGGTGGAGATGAGTGCGTACATGGCGGGTTGGCGCTCGGGGGTGTAGGCCCGCCGAATGGCGACGAAGGACAGCGACACGAAGATTCCCGAGCCCGCGCCCTGTAGCGCCCGGCCGATGAGCAGCATCCACATCGAGTTCGCTGTCCCGGCAATCACGAGGCCGACACCGAAGGTCGCTGCGCCAACGAGGAAGGGCTTCCGGAGCCCGGTGCGGTCGGCCCGCTCACCTGCCGCAACAAGCGAGATGAGGTTGGCGAGCATGTAGACGACGAAGGTCGCGCCGTAGAGGCGGTCACCGCGAAACTCGTCGGCGATCGACGGGAGCATGGTTCCTACGGCAAGTGTCTCGAATGCGGTGGCAGACACCGCTAGGAACAGACCGATGGCCAATCGGTCTACCCGCATGCGTGACATCCGGGGCGACGCTAGCGGGCCGCTCCCTCTAGAGTCGCCTGCGCAATGAATGGCCACACGTTCCTCGGGCTCGAATCGACGGCGAGTCCGCTCCACTGGTTACTGACAGTGAAGCCGGGGCACTGCAGCGGACGCAGTTCCCTGTTTGGCGGTGTCGGAATTGCTGCAGGAGTGGCGGCACTCGAGGCCGCATCGGGCCGAAACTGCATCTGGACCACGGGGCAGTTCCTCACGTTCGCCGGCCCGGGTGACGTGATCGAGATTGATGTCGAGTTGTCGGTGGTCGGCAACCAGGTCACCCAGGGTCAGGCGGTGCTGCGCGTCGGCGACCGAAAGATCCTCGTGGTGAGTGCTGCGTTGGGCGACCGAGCGTTTCCGCATTCGGGCCAGTTCGCCGCGATGCCCGAGGTTCTGCCCGCAAGACAGGCTCGGCAGCGTATTCGGCTCGACCAGGACGAGTCGCTCAGCGGCCGGGTGGAGCAGCGTCCAGTGAAGTTCCGGCCATGGGAGACGCTGGACGGCACGAACCCTGGCGACGGCAACACGCTGGTGTGGGTGAGGGTGCCCGAGTACCGCGGGGTCCTGGATGCAGCGATGCTGTCGATCCTGGGGGACTTCATGTTCCTTGGCACGGGGCAGGCGCTCGGCATTGCCGGCGGGGGCAGCAGCCTCGACAACACGATGCGGTTCGGCCGTCTCGTGCCCACCGAATGGGTGCTTCTGGACATCCAGATCCACGTGGCAGAGCGAGGTTTCGCCCACGGTTCGGTCAATATGTACGCCGAGGACGGCACGTTGCTCGCCGTCGCCGGTCAGAGTTGTGTGCTCCGGTTCTGGGAGAATCCCAAGGACCGAAGTCTTGAACCCGTAGAACAGCAGGAGAATCAGTCATGACGTTGCCCAAGCGCCCAGGGATGACCGTGCCCCTTCCGGGACACCTGCACGCACAGCGGCAGAAGCTCGAAGAGCTCGCCGACCTCGGGTACACCGATATCTGGTCGGCCGAGGCCGACGGAATGGACGCGTTCACGCCGCTGGCCATGGCAGCAGCGTGGGAGCCTCGGCTGCGCCTGGGGACGGCCATCGTGCCGGCCTTCACCCGCTCGCCAGCGTGCATGGCGCAGTGCGCCGCAACCCTTGCCGACGCAGCGCCGGGACGCTTCGCGCTCGGGCTCGGTTCGTCGAGCAACGTGATTGTCGAACGCTGGAACGGTGTGCCCTTCGTGGAGCCCTACAAGAAGGTGCGCGACATGGTGCGCTTCCTGAAGGACGCACTCAGCGGCGAGAAGGTCACGAAGAAGTACGACACGTTCGAGATCAACGGGTTCAAGTTGAACGTCCGTCCCGAGCAGCCACCGAAGATCCTGGTGGCAGCACTTCGTGAGGGGATGCTGAAGCTCGCCGCCCGCGAGGCCGATGGCACGATCATCAACTGGCTCTCGGCAGACGACGTGAAGCGTGTGGCATCCGTGGTGAATGCCGAGGGACAGGACAAGGAGATCGTCTGCCGCATCTTCGTGTGCCCCAGCGAGAACGCCGAAGTAGTGCGTGCGGCGGGCAAGTTCGCCATCGCTGCCTACCTCAACGTGCCGGTGTACGCCGCGTTCCATGAATGGCTTGGCCGCGGGCCTCAGTTGCAGGGCATGTGGGATGCCTGGAAGGCGGGCGACCGCAAGGCTGCACTTGCTGCGATCCCCGATTCGCTGGTTGACGAACTCATCGTTCACGGTTCGCCGGCTCAGTGCCGTGCACAGATCCAGAAGTACTTCGACAACGGCGTGACGACGAGTTCGCTGGCCATTCAGCCACTCGATCCGGACCTGCACTTCTGGGACGCGGTGCGCAACCTCGCCCCGTCGGCGGGCTGACCGGGTTAGGCCGCCTGTTGTTGCGTGCGGGTCGTTGGCGCATGGCGCCCGGCCCGCTCGGCCTCGCGGGCCTCACGGCGGGCTGCTTGCTCGGCGAGCACGGCCCTCGCCCGGGCTACGCCGGCCAAACCAATGCGGCGGGTGCGCTCGTCGATACGGAAACGCTGATCGGGAACGGTGATACCCGGGAGCGAGGTCTGGGCTGCGGCGACTGCCTCGTTGACTGGCGCACCAACCTCGAGAGAAGGGACGGTGTGCTCGGCTGATTCGGTGCGGTTCGCTGCGTAACTGGGTGCTTGCTGCTTCATGCAACGCAGTGTCCCAGAGGGGTGTGACAGGGTTACCGAGCGACGAAGTACTTGGCCTGCGGATGGTGGCAGATGAGGGCCGACGTGGTCTGCTCGGGCTGGTATTGCCAACCGGTTTCCTCGTTCACCACGATGCCGATCCGCTCGGCCCCGAGCAGTGTGGCAACCGTTGCGTTGTCCTCGAGATCCGGGCAAGCCGGGTAACCCCACGAGTAGCGGCCGCCCCGGTACTGCTGGCGGAAGAGGCCAGACAGGCTGGGCCCGTCCTCGCCGACGAACCCCCACTCTTCCCGGATGCGATGGTGCCAGTACTCGGCGAGGGCCTCCGCCATCTCAACGCCCAAGCCATGAGCAAACAGGTACTCCTGGTACTCGTTGGCGGCGAAAAGGCGGGCGGTCTCGTCGCTGATCCGCTCGCCCATGGTGACGATGTGGAAGGCGGCGTAATCGATGTTGGATGCGTTGGGCCCGTCGCCGATGGGACGGAAGAAGTCTGCGATACACAGGAACGGCGACTCGGTCTGGCGCGGGTAGGAGAAGCGGCACGCCTCCACGGTGCGCAACGCGTCGGTCCAGATCACGAGGTCGTCGCCGTCGCTGTTCGCCGGGAAGTAGCCGTACACCACTTGAGGAACGAGCACACCAGAAGCCTTGGCGGCGGCCAGGCGTTCACGCAGCATCGGTCGGATCCGTGCCTTGAAGTCCTCGTCGGACTCGCCGGACTCGGGCCGGAATGCCCACTGGTTGCGGAACAGGGCGGTCTCGTTGACGTAGGCGGCAATGTCGTCGAGGGAGAGACCCTTCACCACGCGTGTACCGAGGAATGGCGGCTGGAACACGGTGTTGTCGGCGACCACGTCGGGGGAACGATGTGGGAGTTCCGTCGTCGACTCCTTGACTGACCGGTTCGAGCGCTCGGGAAGGGTGCGACCGCTTGCTACCCGCCCGAAGTCGGGATCCCAGTCCCCTGTGCGCTTCATGGTCATGAGACGGTCCATCGTGCTGAGGCCCTCGAACGCGTCCCGGCCGTAGAACACACGACCCTCGTACACCTCGCGCAGGTCCTTCTCTACGTACGTTCGGGTGAGTGCCGCACCACCGAGGAGTACGGGGATCTCCGCGAGGCCCTGACGATTCAACTCCTCGAGGTTCTCCCGCATGATGAGCGTGCTCTTCACCAGGAGTCCGCTCATCCCTATTGCGTCGGCAACGGTTTCGCGCACCTTGGCAACCATCTCGGCGATGCCGATCTTGATGCCCAGGTTGTGCACGGTGTAGCCGTTGTTGGTGAGGATGATGTCCACGAGGTTCTTGCCGATGTCGTGCACGTCACCCTTCACCGTGGCGAGCACGATGGAACCCTTCGAGGTGGAGCCGCCAACGCGCTCCATGTGTGGCTCGAGGTGGGCGACTGCCATCTTCATGGTCTCGGCGGACTGGAGCACGAACGGCAGCTGCATCTGGCCGGATCCGAACAACTCGCCGACGACCTTCATGCCCTCGAGGAGAACATCGTTGAGGATCGCAAGTGCTGGCAAGCCGTTGGCCAGCGCTTCGTCGAGGTCGGCGGGAAGGCCGTCGCGCTCGCCGTCGATGATCCGATGTTTGAGACGTTCCTCAATCGTCCAACCGCTGCGGTCAACGGTCTCGGCCTTCGCCGTCTTCACGTCCGCAAACACCTCGAGAAGTCGGTGGAGCGGGTCGTACCCCGGAGACCGGTTGTCCTGCACCAGGTCGAGCGCAACGAGGCGCTGCTCCTCAGGAATGCGGTTGAGCGGCAGGATCTTCCCGGCGTGCACGATGGCGGCGTCGAGACCCGCCTCCACGCACTCGTGCAGGAACACGCTGTTCAGCACCTGACGGGCCGCCGGGTTCAGGCCGAACGACACGTTCGATACGCCGAGCACCGTGTAGGAGCCGGGGATCTCGGTCTTGATCCGCCGGATCGCCTCGATGGTGTGAAGCGCATCGCGGCGGAGGTCGTCGTCGCCCGTGGAGACCGGAAACGTGAGCGGGTCGAAGATGAGGTCACTTGCCGAGAGTCCGTAGCGCTCGGTGGCGATGCGGTGGATGCGATGAGCCACCTCGAGCTTCCACTCCACATCGCGGGCCTGACCGCGCTCGTCAATGAGCAGGCAGATCACTGCTGCGCCGTGCTCGCGTGCCAGGGACATCACACGGTCGAGCCGGGAGCCGTCGTGCTCGCCATCCTCGAGGTTCGCGGAGTTCAGGATGCAGCGGCCGCCGGCATGGAAGAGCGCCGCCTCCATCACCTGAGGCTCAGTGGAGTCCAGCACGAGCGGAACGCTTGCGCTCGTGGCGAAGCGCGCAGCGAGTTGATGCATGTCTGCTGTTCCGTCGCGTCCGACATAGTCCACACAGACGTCAAGGACGTGCGCCCCTTCGCGCACCTGCTCGACCGCGATCTTTGCGCAGGTGTCGATGTCTCCAGCGAGCATCGCGTCGCGAAATGCCTTCGAGCCGTTGGCGTTCGTGCGCTCGCCGATAATGAGGAACGAGTTGTCCTGCTCGATGGTGACGGGGGAGTAGATCGACGACACGCTTGGCTCGAACTGCGGCGTGCGGACGAATGGCTTCAGTTCTCGCACCGCGTCCACGACTGCCTTGAGATGGGCGGGGGTAGTGCCGCAGCATCCGCCCACCACACTGACCCCCAGTTCGGCCACGTGACGTCGATGGTAAGCAGCGAGTTCGTCTGGCGTTAGGTCGTAGTGAGTGCGCCCGTCCACCACCGAGGGGAGGCCCGCGTTCGGCATGACGCTGATCGGCACCGGGCTGTACTGGGACAGGTAGCGAACGTGCTCCTGCATCTCGCCGGGACCGGTCGCGCAGTTGATTCCGAGGACGTCGGGCTTCATGGCGGCGAGGGTGGCAACGGCGGCGCCGATCTCGGAGCCAACGAGCATCCGGCCAGTGGTCTCGATGGTGACCTGGACCTGAATCGGTACGTTGCGGCCAGTCTGTGCCATCGCCTGACGGCAACCGATCATCGCCGCCTTGACCTGCAGGAGATCCATCGAGGTTTCGATGAGGAACAGATCGACCCCGCCGTTGAGGAGTCCGGTGGCTTGCTCGACGTAGGAGTCGCGCAGTTCGACAAAGCCAATATGGCCGAGGCTCGGCAGTTTGGTGCCCGGGCCGATGGATCCGGCCACGTAGCGCGGGCGCCCGTCTCGTGCCTCCCACTCGTCCGATACGTCTCGCGCGATCCGGGCCGCCGTCCTGCTGAGTTCGTACGCCTGATCAGCGATCCCGTACTCGTTGAGCACCAGGGAGAACGAACCGAAGGTCGCCGTCTCGACAGCGTCTACCCCAACCTCGTAAAAGGCATTGTGCATGCCGGCGATCACGTCGGGCCGGGTGAGGGCGAGCATTTCGTTGCAGCCCTCGAGCTGGGCACCGCCGAAGTCGTCTGCGGTGAGATCGAGTCCCTGCACATACGTGCCGAATGCACCGTCGAACACGACAACCCGTTCACGGACTGCATCGAGATACGGCTGGCGGCTCACTCATTTCCACGCTATCGCCGCTGCTCCCTGCGCCGATGACCCGACGGGTCCCTCAACGCCAGTAGCCTCGCCCGGGCATGGGCCGTGAGCGGATCTACACCAAGACTGGCGACGACGGCACGA
>CANIBN010000070.1 GCA_947465505.1 Acidimicrobiales bacterium
TCCATCAATGCCGGCGACTCCGACCATCTCAGTCTCCGTGCATCGACTCCCCAGATCGCCGAACCGGCTTCCGGCTCCCGCAGCCTGCTGCTCGCGCTTCGCAGGAACCGCAAGGCCGTACCCGTGGAGGGGCCGGTGTTCCTCACGCCGCGCAACGGTCTGGCATCTCTGGCAGCAACGCTGGCAGACCGGCTGCATCGCTCCGGAACCACCACGTTCTCGCACGACCGCGTCGTGGACATCGTGCGTGACGGTGCCACGTGGCGGGTGAACGACGAACCCTTCGACGCCGTCATCCTCGCCACACCGGCCGGACCCGCGTCGAGGCTCGTGGCCAAACTCAGCCCCCGGGCGTCCGAGGCGCTTGCGGGCATTCCGTACGCCGGCGTGCTCATGGTGGCGCTGCATGTGTCCAAGCCGGTCGGACCGCTCGGCAGCGGCTATCTCGTTCCCAAACCAGTCCAGCGCCACGTAACGGCGGTATCGCTCGCCACCTACAAGTGGACCCACTGGCGCCCCCCTGCAGGTGGGGCGGTGCTCCGCGTATCGCTCGGCCGCTACGGCAACCAGATCCCGATGGACTTCGACGACGAGCAGGCCTTCCACACCGCCGTCGACGAGGTGAGTGGCCATCTCGGTCAACCCGTGCTGCCACGCGGCTACCGCGTCACCCGGTGGCCCGGCGCGTTTCCGCAGTACCTGCCGCATCATCTCGACCGTGTCGACGCCATCGAGCAGGCACTGGCAGCGGATTGCCCGGGCCTCGTGGTGGCCGGTGCTGCCTACCGGGGGGTCGGGGTGCCTGCGTGCATTCGTCAGGGCCGCGAAGCCGCCCGTGCAGTATCCCGGGCCTGATCCGGTGGCAGACTTTGCAACCGTGAGTCGCCGTTGGAGTTCTCTGTCGATTGTCGCACTGCTTGCTCTTGCCGCCTGTGGGAATGCTTCGAGCGCAGGTACCCCGACAACCTCGCCGAATACCGAGGCGCCTACGACGGCAGTTGCAACCACCGCTGCAGTTACCACCACCGCTGCATCGCTCGACACGCTGCTCAGCCCGGATACCGAGGCACCAGACAGCACCGTCGGCACCACTGCAGCAAGCACCGAAACACTGCCCAAGCCCGAGGACCCGCCGCCGCCCGATCTTGTTGTCCCGCGCAGCCAGATCGGACGCATCGAACTGCCTGACATCAAGATCGACCAGCCGTTGTACGAGGGCGTGTCGCTGCCAACGCTCAACAAGGGCCCCGGCCACTGGCCCGGTAGCGCGATGCCAGGTCAACTCGGAAACGTGGTCATCGCCGGACACCGGGTCAGTCACAACCACCCGTTCCGCGACATCGACAAGCTGAAGCCGGGCAATCAGGTCGTCTTCGCGTTCCAGGGTGGCCGCTACGTGTACGTCGTGCGGGAGACGAAGATCGTCTATCCCGACGCACTGTGGATCGTGGAGCAGACACCGAGCAAGACCGCCACGCTGTTCGCCTGCCACCCCAAGGGCAGCACCAAGCAACGCATTGTCGTCTTCCTCGACTACGCGCCAGACCTCTCCACCCCGGCGGCCTGATTGGGCGTCCGCAGGCCGTCACCAACGGCGGTGCGGCGCACCCTCGCTTCACTCGCATCTGGCGTACTCGTCGCCGCATCACTTCCCCCGTGGGGATGGTGGCCACTCGCATTCGCCGGACTCGCAGGATGGGAGTGGCTGCTCGCCGGCCAGCCAAGCGCCGTGCGCGCACGGCGCACCGCACTGTTCATCGTGGGTTGGCTCGCCCCGGGGATGTTGTGGATGTGGCAGTTCACCGTGCCTGGCTTTCTCGTTGTCCTTGCGCTGTTCGCCACCTTCCACGCGCTCGCCGTCGTCGCGCTTCCGGGCCCACCCCATGATGTCTGGCGCTGGCTGGCACTCCCCTGTGCGTTCACCATGGCCGAGGCACTCCGCTTCAGTTTCCCGTTCGGGGGCGTACCGCTCGCATCCCTTCCGCTCGGCCAGGTGGGCGGCCCGTTGCTCGGCCTGTCGAGAATCGGCGGACCCGTGTTGCTCACCTTTGTCACGGTGTTCATCGCCACCAATGTTCGTCGTGTGCTCCAACCACTCGTCACGCGCTCGTGCCCCACGCCGGCACGACTCGGGTTGCACCTCGGCGCGCTCATAGTCGTGCCTGCTGCACTAGCGATTGGTTCCACGGTGCCCCAGGGACACGACACCGGTCGGCGCACCTCAATTGCCATCATGCAGGGTGGCGGCCCGCAGGGAACCCGTGCCATTCGCACGTTCCCTCGCATCGCCCTCGACCGTGCACTCGCCGTCACGCGTACCTACGGCGGCGGTGCTGATCTCGTGGTGTGGCCCGAGAACATCGTGAACGTGCTGCGACTCGACTCCAGTGCTGCGCTCGCAGAGGTTGCCGCCGAAGCCAGCCGCCTCAACGCTCCCGTTCTGGCGGGGATCACCGAACGCGACTCGAACCCGAACCGCTTCCGCAACGCGCAGGTGGTGGTACTTCCCGACGGTTCGATCATGAGCCGGTACGAGAAGAAGCGTCGTGTCCCGTTCGGCGAGTACATGCCCATGCGAGGTTTCCTCCGCTCAGTCGGCGTGCCCACACAACTCGTGCCGCGTGACGCAGTGGCGGGCAGCGATCCTGCCGTGCTCGAGACGCCCGTCGGCACTGTTGGCGTTGCCATCTCGTGGGAGATCTTCTTCGGGGGTCGCGTGCGCGAGGCGGTTCGCAACGGAGCGGGCATCGTGATCAACCCGACCAACGGTGCGAGCTATCGCGGAGCGATCCTCCAGAGCCAACAGATCGCCGCATCAAGACTCCGCGCCGTAGAGTCCGGCCGCTGGGTGGTACAGGTCGCACCCACCGGCTTCAGCGCGTTCATCTCGCCATCGGGCGAGGTGTTCGATCGCATCGGGCAAACAGAGTCTGCTTGGCGGGAGCGAACTGTCGAGGTCCGTTCGGGACTCACGTGGTACGAGCGCATCGGTGACAAGCCGTGGGTGCTGCTCATGCTGTTCCTCTGGTCGCTACCGACCTTTGGACGACTCGTGCGCCGCTATCGGGAGGCGAAGGCAGCAGCAGTCACACCTCGACCAGCAGCGTGACTGGCCCGTCGTTCACCAACTCCACTTGCATGTCGGTGCGGAAGCGACCCGTCTCCACCGTGGCACCGAGCGCACGTAGTTCGTGCACCACGGCATCAACCAAAGGTTCGGCGTGCTCGGGGCGGGCTGCAGCGATCCAACTGGGTCGTCGACCCTTGACGGTGTCGCCGTAGAGCGTGAACTGGCTCACTACCAATAGTGCACGGGTGGTGTCGGCCACCGAGAGGTTCATCACACCGTCGGCGTCGGCCATCACACGCAAGTTCCAGAGCTTGTCTGCGAGCTTCTTGGCACACGCGTCGGTGTCATCGTGCGTCACGCCGACGAGTACGCACAACCCTGCGCCGATCGAGCCGACGAGCTCGCCTTCAGAGCGGACCTGTGCACGGGTAACCCGCTGGACGACTGCTCGCATCACGTCATAATGGCACCGTGATCGAACTCCGCAACGGCTCGAGCACGCTTCTCGTCGACGAGCAACTTGGTGGCCGGCTCGCCTCACTCATCGTGGGCGGACAGGAGCGCTTGGTCACGGCGAACGAGGGGCACACGCACCCGATGCTCTGGGGCTCGTACCCCATGGCCCCGTGGGCCGGTCGCGTGCGCGAGGGTCGGTTCCGCTTCGGCGGGGCCACGTACCAGTTGCCGCTGCGACTCCCACCTCACGCGGGGCACGGCACGGTGCTTGATGTCGAGTGGGACGTCGTGTCCCAGGCTCGACACAGCGTTCGTCTGGTCACCGAACTCGGATCAAACTGGCCGTGGCCGGGACGCGTCACCCAAGAGATCGCGCTGCAGTCCGACGGCCGCAACGAGGGTGCGGCACGCTGCTGGATGTCGATCGAGGCGCTCGGGTCACCGTTTCCTGCGCAGGTGGGCTGGCATCCCTGGTTCACCGATGGCGGCACGCCGCCGGCATTTCGGTTTCACCCGGCCGCGATGTACGAGCGGGACGACAGCGGGATCCCTACCGGCGACACGGGGTTCCCCGGCCCGCACCCCTGGGACGACTGCTTCGCAGGGGTCGACGAGAGTCCCGTGCTGCGCTACCGCGATGGTCTGGAGTTGATCCTCTCATCGGATTGCAACCACTGGGTGGTGTACGAACCGGGACATGCCGTGTGCGTGGAGCCGCAGTCCGGCCCGCCCGACGGCCTGACTCTCCTCCCACAGGTGGTGGAGCCCGATTCCCCGCTCAGCCGTACCTTCGTAATGGCATGGAGGCGTAATGGCACGGCGGCGTAATGGCACGGCGGCGTAATGGCACGGCGGCGTAATGGCACGGCGGCGTGATCGCCTGGCGGCGGGTTACCGATCGGTAGGTCACCGATAGGCTCGGGAACCCATGGCTGCGACCCCGCTCCCGCGTTCGCTCAGTGGTGACGAACCGCTCCGGATCGCCTACCTCACCTACCGCGGCAAGCCCCACGTGGGTGGTCAGGGTGTCTACACCCGCCACCTCACCAAGGCACTCGCCGACCTCGGTCATACCGTCGAGGTATACGGCGGCCAGCCCTACCCGATCCTCGACGACCGGGTGGCGCTGCACCAGTTGCGCAGTCTCGACCTGTTCAACGACCTCTACCCGGGTCGCTTCCCGGCGTACTGGGAGTTCAAGTCCCTCGCCGATCTCGTCGAGGTTGCCCAGTTCTCGATGGGCACCTTCAGCGAACCGCTGGCGTTCTCGCTGCGTGCGGTGAAGGCACTCAAGCCCCGGGTGCGCGACTTCGACCTCATCCACGACAACCAATGCCTCGGCTATGGCTGCGTCAAGCTCGAACAAATGATGCCGCTCATCACCACGCTGCACCACCCCATCACCAAGGACCGTGAGCTCGAGATGAGCCATGCCCCGAATCGATGGAAGCGCTGGTCGATCGGGCGTTGGTACAACTTCGTCGAGATGCAGGGGCGCGTGGCGCGCAAGATGCCGCGCATCGTCGTCGTCAGCGAGAACAGCATCAAGGACATCCACGGCGATATGGGTGTCGAGCTCGACAAGATGCGGCTGGTGCCGGTGGGTGTCGACATCGACCTCTTCAAGCCAATGCCAAGCGTGGCGCGCAAGCCCAACCAGCTCATCACCACGGCGTCTGCCGACGTGGCGCTGAAGGGGTTGCAGTACCTGCTCGAAGCGATGGCCAAGCTGCGCACCGAACGCGACGTTCGGCTCACCATCATCGGCAAGCCGCGACCGGGCCACAGCATGGACCTCATCGAGCGGCTCGGGCTCAAGCCATACATCGACTTTGTGTCGGGTGTGTCCGACGAGCGGATCGTCGAGCTCTACTCCGAGGCCGAGCTTGCCGTGGTTCCGAGCCTCTACGAAGGGTTCAGCCTGCCGGCAATCGAGGCCATGGCAACCGGGATCTGCCTCGTCGCCACCACCGGTGGCGCGCTGCCCGAAGTGACGGGCAAGGACGGCGACACGGTGCTGTCGTGTCCGGCGGGCGACTCCGACGCGCTCGCAGCGGCGTTGCGACGCGGCCTCGAGAGCGCCGAACTTCGCTCCGCCGTCGGTGCGGCTGGCCGCCAGCGCGTCGTCGAGCGGTGGAGCTGGAAGCACTGTGCTCAGCTCACGGTCGACCAGTATCGAGAAGTCCTCTCGTTCCCCCAGAACGTCGCGAAGCTGCGACGCAACGGCCGGATCGCCTGATCTCAGGCCATACCCATGCTCACTGTTCGCTACGACACCTGGGGTCTCCAGCAGGGCGACCTCGTGCTCGATGCGGGCGCCGGTTTCGGCAGGCACGCCTTCGAGACCGCTCGCCGCGGCGGACGAGTGATCGCACTTGACTACGCAGCCGACGAGGTGCAGGGCACGCGGAACACGTTTGCCGCCATGGTCGAGGCCGGCGAGATCCCCGGCGAGCGCTACGTAGCCGTCATGCGCGGCGATGCGACACGGTTGCCGTTCGACGACGGCGTGTTCGATCGCGTGGTCACCTCTGAGGTGCTCGAGCACATCCAGGACGACGTGTCAGCGATCCGTGAACTCGTGCGGGTACTGCGCCCCGGCGGCGTGCTTGCGGTCACCGTGCCTTCCTGGTTCCCTGAGAAGATCAACTGGATGTTGAGCGATGAGTATCACGCTCCGAAGTCCGTCGGTGGACACGTACGCATCTACACACAGACCGAGCTTCGGGCAAAGCTGCGCTCTGCCGGGCTCGACGTGTTCGCATCCCACCATGCCCACGCGCTGCACTCGCCGTACTGGTGGCTGAAGTGTGCGGTCGGCCCCCGCAACGAGAACCACTGGGCAGTCAGCCGCTATCGCCGCTTCCTCGAGTGGGACATCATCAATCAGCCGAAATGGGTACGCACCCTCGAGCACGCGCTCGACCCGGCACTCGGCAAGAGCGTCGTGCTCTACGGGCGCAAGGCCGGCGCATGACGTCCCTCCCGAACCTCCCGGGCATCATCAGCGCCGACGAGGTACGGGCAACAGCGCGGTCGATCGCAGCGCTGCAGCTGCCCAACGGCATGATCCCTTGGTTCCCCGGCGGGCACTGTGACCCGTGGAACCATGTGGAGACCGCCATGGCGCTCGACGTTGCCGGGCTGCATGACGAGGCGGCGCTCGCCTACGAGTGGCTCCTCCACATGCAGCGTCCCGACGGCGCCTGGCACAACTACTACATGCCGGACTCCACCCTTGAGGACGCAAAGCTCGACACCAACGTGTGCGCCTACATCGGCGCGGGGCTCTGGCACCACTGGTTGTGCACCGGCGACCATGCGTTTGCGGAGCGCACGTGGCCAATGCTCCAGCGGGCGATGTCGTGGGTGCTGTCTCTGCAACTCCCCCATGGGCCGATCCTTTGGGCTACCGAGGCAACCGGCGAACGAACCTGGGACTATGCGCTCCTCACCGGCTCATCGTCGATCTGGCACGCGCTGCACTGCGCTGCCTCGCTCGGCGCGGCGCTAAACGAGGACGTGTCCGTTTGGTACCGCTGCCTCAACCTCCTTGGCACGGCAATTCGCGAGGAGCCCGCTCCTCCGAGGTTCGCCGACAAGTCCGATTGGGCCATGGACTGGTACTACCCGGTGCTCTGCGGCGTCATCCGTGGCGAGGGCGCAAAGATCCGTCTGGGCGACCAGTGGGACCGCTTCGTCATGCCCGGCCGAGGCGTTCGCTGCGTGAGCCGAGAGCCGTGGGTCACTGCTGCCGAGACGGCCGAGTGCTCGATGGCCCACGGAGCGGCGGGCGACATCGACACCGCCATCGATCTGCTCGCTACCACGCGTGCTCATCGGTGTGATGATGGCGCGTATCTCACGGGGCTCGTCTATCCGCAGCGCATCACGTTCCCGGATCAGGAGCGTTCCGCGTACACCGCTGCGGCCGTGATCCTCGCTGCCGACGCACTCACCGGTGCGTCACCGGCGGCATCAGTGTTCCGCTACCCGACGCAACACGCGTAGCGAACCGGTAGCGCTCGTCTCCACGAACCGGCCACTGGCGATCGCAGGCAGAAAGATCTGCTCGTACGGCGGGCGACCACCATCTGCCGGGTTCGGGAACACGTCGTGGATGGCAAGTGTGCCCCCGACTGCAATGTGTGGCGTCCAGAGTTCGTAATCCAGCCGCGCTGGCTCCACACCATGACCGCCGTCGATGAAGAGGAACGAGAGCGGCGTGCTCCAGACACGCGCGACTGTCGGCGACTGACCAACCACAGCGACGACAACATCCTCGAGGCCGGCATCGTGCACCGTTGCCCGGAACATCGGAAGCGTGTCCATCTTGCCGATGCGGGGATCGACATCGCTGGGGTCGTGCCACTCCCATCCCGGCTGGTTCTCCTCCGAGCCGCGGTGGTGGTCGACGGCGAACAGCACGGTGCCGGCAGCGCGCGCGGCAGCGCCGAGCCAGACGGTTGATCGTCCGCAGTACGACCCGACCTCCAGCATCGCAAGTCCGGGCGCGCCACACGAAGCCGCTACGGCTGCTTCGTAGAGAGCATCGCCCTCGTCGGGTGGCATGAACCCCTTGGCTGCGAGCGCATGTGCCCGCAGCGCTTCGGGAATGGTCACCAGGTGTCCCAGTGGATCACCGTGTCGGGATCCGGGCGCTCTGCGACCTTGAAGTCGGTGCCCTTGGTGAAGGCGAGCGGCGTGAGGCAGACCTGCTGCACCGTGTCGAACGGAATACCGAGGATGTCGGCAACGGCCTGCTCCTCGAGGAGGTGCAGCGTGGTCCATGCCGTGCCGAGCCCGCGACCGCGGGCGGCGAGCATGAAGCTCCACATTGCAGGGAGGATGTTGCCCATGAGCGAGGCGCCCACCATGCCGTTCTGGCCGTCGGAACGAACACCCTTGTTGCAGCCGATGACGAGCACCGGAGCGTCACCCATACGCGGGGCGAGGAAGTCTGCCGACGAGGCGCTGCGCTGCTGCTGAGCGTTCTCCTCGGCCGTTGCCTTCTCGATGGAACCGATGTAGCGGCCGTCCCAGGTCTTGTACTGCTCGAAACAGCGGTTGTACACCTCGCCGACAGCCTTGCGCTTCTTTGCGTCCTTGATCACCATGAACGACATCGACGGGTTGTTCGAGCCCGACGGCGACTGCTGTGCCATGGCAACGCACTCACGAATGAGTTCATCGGGCACCGGCCGATCGAAGTCGAGACGCTTGCGCACGGCGCGGGTCGTGGAGAGCAGTTCGTCGGGGTTGAGCGGGAGCAAAGACATGCCGAGAACCTAGCCGGTTGCGCCGCACCGCGCTGATGGCTGCTGCGTGGAGTTCAGCCGGGAGTGCCGCGCCACATCGGGTCGCGCGGCGGCTCAAATGCCGCGGCGAGCTTCTCGCCGCGGATTGCGGCAAAGGCCATCGGGCCCCACCAACTCGCGCCTGCTGTGGGCCACGGGAGGTCGTCCTCGGCGAAGAAGCCGACGCCAGCCGTCTCGAGCGGGTGACCCTGCAGCGAGCCTCCGACTGCGCGGCAATGGAACAGGATCATGTACATGCCGAAACGGGTGAAGCCCATGCGCTGGCCATCGATGACTGCAATGACTTGCTCGGGCACGCACTCGATGCCGGTTTCCTCCAGCACCTCCTTCACCGCTACCTCGCTCGGCGAATACCCCACATCGGCCCAGCCTGTTGGGTAGAGCCAGATACCCGACTCGGGGCGTTTGACGAGGAGGATGCGTCCCTCGTCGTCGTGACAGATGACGCCAATAGCGACTTTCGGCGTGACATAGCCGGGGACACCCTCGCCCACCGACTCCAGCCACTCCTGCACGAAGTGGTCCTGCTCGCGCCGTACCTCGAGCGCATCGTCCGCCGCAGCCTTGATGTCGGCAGCGACGTGGAGGACCTCCTCGAATCGCTCCTTCTCGTAGAGGCTCTGCGTGAAGCCGAGACCAGTACGGGCGATGGCGGCCAGCGCCTCGCTCCAGCGGACGAGGTCCCTCGTGAAGTCTCCGGGGGCCACCTGCTCGCTCATACGGGAGAGGCTAGTTGATGCGGGGTCAGCCGACGGCGTGGAGTACGGCCCGTTCCACCTCGGTGAGGTGGAAGACGTCGGTGACCTTCAGACGGTCGGCCGTGCGCACGTAGAACGTGTCGACGACCTCGTTGCCCATCGTCTGGATCTTCGCGTGGCGGATGTCGAGGCCGAGTTCGCCGAGCGACTTGGTGATGCGATGCAGCACACCGATCTTGTCTGGTGCGCGTACCTCGATCACCGTCGCATTCGACGACGCATCGTTGTGGATACGGACCGACGGTGGGCTCACCGTTGCGGAGAGCATCTTGCGACGGCGGTAGGTCTTCGCTCGCTCAGCCAGGCGAGCCTCGATGGCGAGTTGTCCATCGAGTGCCCGCTGCAGATCCGCCACAATGCGTTCCCACTTCACACCATCCCTCGGGGGAAGGATGCGGAACTCGTTCGCCGCCATCGCCTGCCTGCCGGCGACGGCGTCATCCGAGTGGGCCTCGGCAGCGAGTACGTCGAGACCGTGGAGGCTGAGGACGCCGGCGACGCGGGAGAACAGACCGGGGCGGTCTGGCGCCACCACGGTGACGCGGTCGTCGGTCGTGCGGATGGCGGTGGTGCCCTCGCCCATCAGTTCGAGAATCTCCGACGAGGGGAACAGGCGCCAGTTGACCTGCGTGAAGTCGCCGCCCCCAAGCACGTGATGCGTACGGTCGACGAGCACCGTCACCAGTTCGCGCTTCCACGAACCCCACGCAGAAGGGCCAGTAGCGAGCGAGTCGGCCTCGGTGAGCGCTGCGAGCAGGTCGAGCGTTGTCGCATTACCAACGGCCTCGGCGACGCCATTGATCGTGCCGTCATCGGACAGATCTCGTCGGGTCGCGACATCGGGGAGCAACAGGTGGTGCTGAACCATCGCAACAACCGCATCCACGTCCTCATCGGCAAGGCCCATGCGCGGTCCGATGTCGCGGACGAGAACGACACCGACGTCGGTGTGATCGCCGGGGTATCCCTTGCCAATGTCGTGCAGCAGGGCGCCGAGCACCAGAAGATCGGGGCGCGGTACACGATGAGCGAGGTCGGCAGCATTCGCTGCGGCCTCCCAGAGGTGTCGGTCTACCGTGAACCGGTGGTACGCATTGCGCTGGGGCTTGCAGCGAACCGGCGCCCACTCGGGGAGGATGCGTACGAGCAGGTTGTAGTGGTCAAGGGCCTCGAACACGGGAATCGCCTGGTGACCAGTGAGCAGGAGTCCCACGAGATCGTCGACAGCACCCGCAGGCCAGGGTGCGGGCAGCACCGGGGCGGACGCCTCAAGTCGCTCGAGTGTCGCTCTGCTGATGCGAGCACCGGATGCTGCAGCGGTGCGGGCAACGCGCAGGATGAGTGTGGGGTCGTCGGACGGATCCGCAGCGGGTTCGAGTTCCACCTCACCGCCGCGGAGCAGCACACCACTCGCCAGCACGTGATCGCTGGCAACAGGTGGGAGGCCATTCACTCGCGACCACGTCTCGTCACCGATCCACACCACACGCCGAGCGGCCGCGGATACTGCCGCCATCAAGACGTCAGAGTCGCCGAAACCTGCAAGGGGGGCGACGGCCTCCTGCTCCTGCAGCAGCAGGACATCCCCTGCTCGTCCTGTCGCTCGGTGCAGTGCGACGCGGATGTCGAGGAGGGTGTCCTCCGCCTCCAGCAGGCCTGCACGATCGGTCGGGGCGATCAGCGCGCCGGCCGCTTCGGCCCATCGCAGCGCGTGGATGTCACGCAATCCGCCGCTGCTCTCCTTGAGGTTCGGCTCGAGCAGGAAGGCAACCTCACCCGCTTCGTCATGGCGCGACACCACACCTGCCGCAAGTACCGCGAGCCAATGAGCACGACGTGAGCGCCAGTCAGAGGAAATGGTGCCGATGAGTTCGGCGGTCATCCCGGCATCGCCCGCCAGGTGGCGAGAGGTGAGCAGCGCCGTCGCCGTGTCAAGGTCGTCAGATGCGAGCGACTTCGCTTCTCTCACCGTTCGCACTGCGTGGCCGAGTTTGATCTTGTCGGCGCCCTTCGAGGCATCCCAGATCGGATACCACAGTCGTTCGGCCACCTCGGCAACGGTCTTCGGGCTGTCGTGCAGCAACATCACGTCGAGATCGCTGTACGGAGCAAGCTCGCCCCTGCCGTAGCCACCAGTTGCAATGAGCGCGAAGCGTCCCTTTACCCCGACGATTGCCTGATCAAAGAGTTCGACGAGCCACGTGTCCGTGGCCTCGGACAGCGCCTTGCACAACGCCCTCCCCGTGAGGGAATGGTCGGCAAGGACGGTGTTGCGGTGCTCAGTGCCGGAAATGACGCTCTCCCGTGAAGACCATCACGATCCCGTGCTCGTTCGCCGCAGCGATGACCTCCTCGTCGCGCACGGATCCGCCAGGCTGCACCACAGCACGAACACCCGCTGCTGCGACTGCATCGAGGCCATCTCGGAACGGGAAGAAAGCGTCGCTCGCACACACGCCGCCCACGGCTCGTCCCGCAGCACGGCCCTCGGCGATTCGTGCGGAGTCGAGTCGGTTCTGCTGGCCCGCGCCAATGCCGAAGGCCTGTCGATCTTTGGCGAGGACGATGGCATTCGAACTGACCGCGGCGCACACCTGCCAGCCGAACACGATGTCGTCCCACAGTGCAGCATCGGGTTGGGCGTTCGTGACGACCCGCCAGGATGAACGGTCGA
>CANIBN010000071.1 GCA_947465505.1 Acidimicrobiales bacterium
CCCGACCCTTCGTTGCCCGAAGACGAACCCGTATCGGTTGACGACCTCTCCTACGGCGACATCGCTTCCGCTGGCGACGCCGACGCCGACGACGAGTTCCTTCCCGAGGACTTCGAGGACGACCCGAACGACGACCGGCCGCGCTCCACCCGCAAGCGTGTCGGGCTCGGTGGTCAAATGATCGGTGCAGCGATGCTCGGCCTCGCCGAGGTGCTCGAGCCCAAGCAGAAACAAGACGCCCCCATCGAGGTCACCAACCCGGGCAAGCCGCTCGACCTCGACAAGGACGGCCTCAACGAGTCGTTCGGTGACGGCGGCAGCCGCCTGCAGGGCCCGCCCCTCGACTCGGTGAAGGCCAAGGCCCACCCCGGACGTCCCGCTAAGCGCCGACGCTGATCTGCTGGCGCGCAAGCGCTCCGGCCAGCGCACCGTTCTTGTTCACCTCGACGCGTTCGAGACCGAGCCAGCCAGCCATCAGCGCGAGTTCCGCGGCGAGCGGTTCCGCAATCGAGGTCATCTCTGTACGTGTGCGGAAGCGGTCCTCGGCGAACGCGCCCTGCACCAACAACGTGCGGCGAGCACGGTCCGCCTTGAGGTCCACACGCCCCACGAGCTCATCGCCGAGCAGGAACGGCAACACGTAGTAGCCGTAGACGCGCTGCGGTGCAGGCGTGTAGATCTCGATGCGGTAGTGGAAGTCGAACAGTCGCTCGGCCCGCGGCCGGAACCACACCACTGGATCGAACGGCGAGAGCAGTGCACGCGCACCGACGCGGAGCGGAACGGACGCGTTCGGGTCGAGGTACGCAACATCGCGCCATCCCTCAACACGAACCGGAACCAGACGCCCCTCGTCCACCAACTCTGCTACGAGTGGCTTGCAGGGCGTTGCCTTCTGTCGGTGATAGTCGGCCAGGTCTGCGAGCGTGCCCACGCCGAGATGTGTCGCGGCAAGCGCAAGCAACTCCTTGCGCGCCTCGCGCTCCGACGGTGTGGGCGTGTTGAGCACCTGCTCGGGGATCACGCGCTCGGGCAGGTCGTACACACGGGCGAAGTCGTTGGGCCTTCGGTACGCCGTGAGGCGACCGGACCAGAACAACGATTCGAGCACCACCTTGGCGTCGTCCCAGTCCCACCACGGACCCTTCTTCTCCACCCGCCGAGAGAGGTCGCCCGCAACCACGGGGCCGGAGTCTCGAACGCGCTCGTACACCTCTTCCACGTAGGCAGGGCGACGCCGCTTTACCGCGGCCACTCCGCTCCAGCGGTGCTCCTGGGCCATCTTCCAGCGATGCAGGTGGTGATGCTCCGTGGGAACGTGCGATGCCTCGTGCACCCAGTACTCGAACAGCTCCCCTGCTGCCGTGGCGCGCTCCACGAGATCCCGCGGATGCGGACCGAGTCGAGCGAACAGCGGCAACTCCTGGCTGCGCACGAGCACATTTACCGAGTCGATCTGCAGCAGGCCCATGCGGGCCATCACACGGCGGAAGTGCCGGAGGTCTACTCGGCCTGTGGGTCGAGGATCGGCAAACCCCTGTGCGCCGAGCGCTATCCGACGCGCCGTGCCGAGGTTGATCGTCTCCATTGCCCGGCCGACGTTATAGCGTCGGCGCGATGGCCGTACCGGACGCCACCAACGTGGTCCCGCGCACGGTTCCGCGTTCCACGGAATACCGCATTCTCGGCGGGCTGATGGGATCGTCGGCGCTCGGCGGCCTCGGGCAGTTGATCGGGCTCACGGGAACCCCACTGCTCATCCAGGAGCTGCTCGGGTCCAAGACGTGGATCGGCACGGGAAGCTTCGCCATGATGGCCGGCACCGCACTCGGCGCCTCCGTGCTCACCAAGCGGATCGGCCGCTCGCGTCGACGGCCCACGCTCATCGGCGGCTACCTGATCGGCGCTGTGGGTGGTGTGGTGGTCGGGCTTGCTGCCCGATGGCAGTGGTACGTACTCGTGCTCGTCGGTCTCTTGTTGTTCGGCTTCGGCAACACGGCCAGCCAACAGTCACGCTTTGCGGCAGCAGACGTCGTTCCCGACGCACGCCGAGGACGGGCTGTGTCGATCGTCGTCTGGGCCAGCACCATCGGCGTGGTGTTCGGTCCAAAGCTGTGGGCGCCGTCAGGCCGGATGATGACGCACCTCGGCCTGCCCGAACTCGGTGGACCGTTCGCCGTTGGTGGCGGCGTGTACGTCGTTGCAGCCGTCGCCTGTTGGCTCGTGATCCGTCCCGATCCGCGCGAGGTCTCCCGCTTGCTGCGCGACGAGCCCCGCCAGCAAGACATCACGGTGGACGTGCGTGCGTGCCTGCGCAGGCCGGTGCTGCAACTCGCCTTCGCTGCGCTCGTCATCGGACAGGTGGTGATGGTGGCAGTCATGTCCGTCACCTCGGTGCATCTCAAGGACCACGGCTACTCCGCCGATGGCATCGGCACCGTGATCTCCGGACACGTGCTGGGGATGTACGCACCGTCGCCGATCTCGGGCTGGCTCGTGGACAAGTTCGGGCGCCTTCCCGTCGTGATCGGTGGCTGTGTCGTGCTCGTGGCGGGATGTACCACTGCAGCACTCGCTCATCCGGACAGTCACATGGCGATGATCGTTGCCCTGTTCATCCTCGGCGTCGGGTGGAACGCCAACTTTGTAGCGGGTTCCACACTCGTTACCGATGCGGTGTCTGCGTCGGAGCGACCGCGTATCCAAGCCGTGGCAGACACCACGACGTTCCTCGCATCGGGCACCGCAGCCCTGCTCGCCGGCTTCGCTCTCGAATGGTCGAGTTACGCCACCATGGGCGTCATTGGGGCGTGTATCGCTGCCCTCTGCGGTGTGCTCGTGTTGGCGTACCGGCCAAGGCTTCGCTCTGCCGGTACGCCGTGAACACGGGGAGACTCAGTCGGCGACGGTGATGGTGACCGAGTTGATCACCACGTCGGTCTTCGGGCGGTCGCCCGAGCCGGTCGGCACGTTCTGCATGGCCTCAACCACCTCGAGGCCCTTCACGACCTGGCCGAACAGCGCGTAGGCCGGCGGCAGACCGACACCCGACGGGCCGCTGATGAGGAAGAACTGCGAACCGTTTGTGTCCGGGCCGGCGTTGGCCATGGCGAGCGAACCGATCTGGTACTGACCCGGCTTGGGCAGTTCGTCCTTGAAGCGGTATCCCGGGCCGCCACGGCCGGTACCTGTGGGGTCGCCGCCCTGGCACACGAAACCGTTGATGATGCGGTGGAAGATGACGCCCTCGTAGTAGTGGTACAGCGAGAGGAACACGAAGTTGTTCACCGTGACCGGTGCCTTGATGGGGTCGAGGGCGATCACCAGCGTGCCCATCGAGGTCTCCATCGTGGCGGTGTAACGCTTCGACGGATCGATCCCCATCTCGGGAACGTCGTTGAACTGCTGTGTCTTGGGGGAGGACCCATCAAGGGCCGGGAAGGGGTACGGCATGGGGGTGCACGCTACCGGCCCCTAGGCTTGCGGGCATGAACGAAGACGCCCTGCAGGCCCCCTCCGACGACACCACCGCTGTCGCCGCCGTGCCGGCACCAGCGCTCGATCTCGACGCCATCGCTGCAGATCTCGCCGATGTGGAGACCGCCCTCACCCGACTCGAGGCCGGCACCTACTTCACTGACGAGGTCACCGGCGAGCCACTGTCCGAAGCGTTCCTCGTGGCCAACCCGACGGCCCGCACCGTCACCAGTTCCCCCACGGCGTGAGCACCCGTCACCTCCGCACCCGCCTCTCCCGCGGGTTTCGGATCGGCCGACTGACGGCCCGCAACGGCGTTCGCTTTGTCGGGACACGTATCCGCGGTGTGGGTGCCGACGACGCCCGCAAGACGGCACTGAACGAACAGTTCGCGATTCGCACCGCGCAGGACGTCGCACGCGAACTCGGACAGATGAAGGGCGCGATGATGAAGGCCGGTCAGCTGATCGGCTTCATCATCGAGTCACTCCCCGACGACGCGCAGCAGGCGCTCGCCACCCTGCAGGCCGACGCACCGCCCATGTCGCCTGCGCTCGCCGCGCAAGTCGTCACCGAGGAGCTGGGCGACCCGAAGCAGGTGTTCCTCGACTGGGGCGAGACTCCCATCGCTGCAGCGTCAATCGGACAGGTGCACCGGGCGATCACCCGCGACGGCCGGGTGGTTGCGGTGAAGGTGCAGTACCCGGGAATTGCCGACGCACTCGGCGCAGACCTCGCGAATGTTGAGGTCCTCTACGGCCTCATGACCTCGTTCGTGCTGAAGGGCATCGATGCGAAAGCTGTCGTGGAAGAAGTGCGCCTGCGCATGATCGACGAGCTCGACTATCGAATCGAGGCAGCAAACCAGCGCGAGTTCTCGAACTACTACCGAGATCACCCGTTCATCCGTGTTCCGGCACTCGTTCCCGAACTGTCCACACAGCGCGTCATTACCTCCGAGTGGGTGGACGGTTTGTCGTTCCAGACGTTCATGGATCAGTCGACACAGGCAGCGCGTCAGCGTGCGGGCGAGATCATCTGGCGCTTCTCACAACACTCCATCCTCCGCCTCGGCGCGTTCAACGGCGATCCCCATCCGGGCAACTACCGGTTCGCACCCGATGGATCGGTGACCTTCCTCGACTTCGGATTGGTGAAGCGTTGGACGCCGGGCGAGTGGGACCACCTCGAGCCGTCGCTGCACGGCATCCTCGGTCGCGACCCGGAGCGCCTGGTTCGTGACATGGAGAACATCGGCTTCCTCCCCGTCGGCCACGGCCTCGACGCGCAGGCGGTCTTCGACTACGTGAGCGCGCCATACCGACCGTATCTGGCAGACGAGTTCACGTTCTCTCGCGAATACGTAAAGGACACCATCGGCAAGATCCTCGACATCAAGGGGCCGCATGCACCGGTGATCGAGAAGGTGAACCTGCCCGTCAGCTTCGTCATGCTCGACCGTGTGGTGTGGGGAATCTCGGCGCTGCTCGGAAAGCTCGGTACGCACGGGCCGTGGCGCTCGATGATGGATGAGTACCTGTCGAACGGTGCGCCCTCCACTCCGCTCGGTCACCTCGAGGCCAACTGGCTCGCATCGAGGAAGCCGTAACATCGCGCTGATGGACATCGTCGCTGCATCGCGTCTCGCCGGCGAACACTGCTGGGTGGAGTCACAGTTGTTCGAGTTGCTCGGCACCTGGATGAAACAGGTCGACGATCCGGCACTCGTGATCAGCCTTGCCGAGCGATGCACGGAACGTGGTGAACTTGCTGAGGCCTGGCGGAGTCGCATCGCAAGCATCCCGGGCCTCAACGCGGCGTCACTTGTTGCAGCGCCCGAAGGGCTCGGCGCGGTGTTTGCCCACCTGCGATCACTCGAAGGTGCTCCGGGGCTGCAGCTGGCTGCGCTCGAGGCCGACGTGCTGCCTGCCGTACGTTCGGTCTACCTCTGGCACCGTGAACAGGTGGACGCGCTCATCGACACCCCAACGGCGCGGCTGCTCGACCGCTGCCTCGCAGCCTGAGCACCCGGCACGCTGTACTTGGCAGTCGATACTCGCTACCCGGACGCGGAGGAGCCCCGGGTGAAGGGACCCGGGGCTCCTCGATGGGGGGTTGCGCAGGCGTACGCCTACGAACCGCGATCTACGGCTGAACTCTGGAGAAGTGCGCTGCTCAGTGAGCGAGTGCAGGCGTCGCCATAAGCATCGTCAGCGTGAAGAGAACAGCGCTGATGCGGACGACTCGGCTGATGCTGATGAGTGCCATGATGGGTTCCTCGTGATTCGGATGGGTTCTGACGGTTTTCTGTCTCGCTACCTTCGAGCAACCTTCACTAGGAGCGGTTGCCCGGTGACTCATCGAGACTTCGATACTTATTGTGGCAGAGCAACCACGAAAAGTCACGCGCTTTCATGACGGATTGGAATCCTTTTCTTCGTGCGGAGCTCGACAAGCCCTACTGGGCCGAGCTTCAGGCCTTCGTGCGGGCCGAACGCGCCCAGGCAACGGTGTATCCCCCAGCTGAGCAGGTGTTTTCCGCTCTCCATCTCACGTCGTTCGCGGAGACTCGGGTGCTCATCCTTGGCCAGGATCCCTACCACGGGCCCCGACAGGCTCACGGTCTGTGCTTCAGCGTCACCGAGGGCGTGGACGTCCCCCCGTCGCTGACGAACATCTACCGAGAGTTAGAGACCGACCTCGGGATTGCCCCGCCCGACCACGGCAATCTCGAGCACTGGGCCCGTCAGGGCGTGCTGCTGCTCAACGCTGTGCTCACGGTGCGGGCTCACGCTGCCGGGTCGCACGCCGGCAAGGGGTGGGAGACCTTCACTGACGAGATCATCCGCACCGTCAACAACAAGGCCGAGCGAGTGGTGTTCATCCTCTGGGGTGCCTACGCACGCAAGAAGAAGCCACTCATCGATCTGACCCGCCATGTGGTGATCGAGTCAGCGCACCCCTCCCCGCTCAGTGCGCGTAACGGCTTCTTTGGCAGCCGACCGTTCTCACGGGCGAACGCTGCGCTCGTCGAGGCCGGGCGCACCCCGATCGATTGGGCACTGCCGGCGCGTTCGTCGTAGCCATCCAGCCGGCCATCGTTCTGGGCTGTCATCGTTCTGGGGGTGGGTGGGGGCCCACCACCCAACTACGGCAGGTGCACCGAAGTGCGCCGTCCGATGCCGTGACAACATGTGTCCCATGTCGACACCGGGAATCCGCACACGCCGTACCAAGGTCAACAACGTCGAGCTCGATCTGCTCGAGGCAGGCGAACGTGGCCAACCGCTCATCATCCTCAGCCACGGTTTCCCCGAGGCCGCTCACTCGTGGCGTCACCAGATCCCGGTGCTGGCCGCCGCCGGCTATCACGTCATCGCTCCGGACCAACGCGGGTATGGCCGTTCGTCGCGACCCACGAACGTCAGCGACTACGGCATCCAACAACTGTGCGGCGATCTCGTTGCGCTCGTCGACGAGGCCGGCCAGGAGCAGGCCACGTTCGTCGGACACGACTGGGGCGCGCTCATCGTGTGGGAGCTCTCCAAGCTGCACTCGAGTCGCGTGAACGCAGTGGTCGGCGTGAGTGTTCCCTTCGTTGCGTGGCCCGCACCGCCCACACAACTGATGCGCGCGCTCTACGGCGATCGCTTCTTCTACATCCTCTACTTCCAGAACGTCGGTCCTGCTGAGGAAGAACTCGGTCGAGATCCGCGACACACGATGGCCAAGGTGCTGTGGGGTGCGTCGGGTCGCGGATGGCCGGGACCGAACAACATGCCCACCGAACTCCCGCCGATGGAGGGCACCGGTTTCCTCACGCAGATGTCGACACCACCGGCACTCCCCTACGAGGGACCCGAAGGTGCGTGGCTCACCGAACAGGACCTCGACCGCTACGCCGATCTCTACGGTGCAAGCGGCTTCTTCGGACCGGTGAGCTACTACCGAAACCTCGACGCGAACTACGACATCGTGAAAGACCTCGGCCCCGAACTCGTCACGATGCCCAGTTACTTCATCGGTGGCACGCTGGATCCGGTGAACATGATGGATCCGACGGGCCCGGAGCGCATGAAGAGCGTGCTGCCGAACTATCGCGGCAGCACCATGATCGAGGGTGCTGGCCACTGGACACAGCAGGAAGCGCCGAAGGCCTTCAACGCTGCGCTGTTGGGCTTCCTCGCTAGTTTGTGAGTGTGAACGAACGCAGCGCGCTCATCATCGCCGGCGGGTCCCACGGACACGACTTCGCATCAACGGCACAGGCGCTCGTCGAGGTGCTTGCGCAGCACCGCATCACCGCGGACGTGTTCGACCAACCTGACGACGCGTGGGCAGCGATGACCACGCGACCGGTGCCCTACGGGATGCTGCTGGTGAACGGTCTGCGCTTCCGCATGACGCACGCCCGTTACGACTCGCTCCGCGAGCAGTGGGGCTACCGCACCCCACCGGCCGCGGACGCCGCACTCGATCGTCATCTCGCTGCGGGCTCGTCGGTGTTCTCCGTCCACACCGGCTGCATCTGCTTCGACGACTGGGATCGTTGGAGCACACTCCTCGGCCGCAAGTGGAGCTGGGACGAACAGCAACTGTCGTGGCACCCCGAACGGGGGCCGCTCACCATCGAGCCCGAGACGGGTTATGGCGCGGCGTTCGACATTGTCGACGAGGTGTACACCGACATGATCCAGACTGACGCCATCGACGTGCGCGCTCGCTGTGCGGGCCAACCGGTGATGTGGACACGTCGGGAGGGCGCGAGCCGAGTTGGCGTGACCACGGTTGGTCACGGTGTGGATACTTACGAGCACGCCGCATACCGCACGTTGCTCGACAACCTCATCGACTGGCTCGCCGGCAACAACTGACGGCGCCGCGCTCAGTTGAGCGAGACGTCAATCCAGCGAGACGACCGACCCGTCTTCGCGCTCCACGATGATCGCCCGGTTCGGGCAGTTGCGTGCGATGCGCACCGCTGTGGCCTCGTCCAGCGTGCCCTCCTGGCCAGGAACCACTTCGGACAATTCGTTGTCGTCGAAGCGGAACACATAGGGAGCATCGGCAAGACAACGACCGATCGACATGCATTCGTCCTGATTCACCCGTACGCGGATCATGCTCACCACTCGAACTGTACGGCGGCGCGCTCGGCGATGATGAGGGAGCCCTTCTCGCGGATCATCCGCTGGTGCTCGGGATTGTCCCGATAGGCGAGATACCCCTCCAGGTTCTCAAAATCAACCGCCGCCGCAACATCAAAGTTGCCGGCATTCACACCAACGTCCCGTCCCACGGAAAAACCCTTCACCTGCGGCACGATTTCGGGCAACGAACGCAGATCGGCAAGGAAATCGTCCACCTGAGCGGTGGTGGCATCTTCCTTCAGCCGAAACATCACAACGTGGCGAATCATGCGCAAAACGTAGCGGAATCACGGGAAATCGGGCTCTGGTCGAAAAAAGTCAAGTGTCCGTAAAGCGTCAGGGTGGAGCGTCGGAGCACCGTAGGTATGTTGACTCCACTGTCCGGGGGGTCAGTGCCCACGGACAAAACAGTGGCGAACTAAGCGCCGAGGAAGTCGAGGAGCACCGTGGCCAAAGACCGCGTCGAACGTGATGAGGAGGACCTTGTCCGCCTATATCTCACAGACATCGGCCAGTACACGCTGCTCACCAAGGACGACGAAGTCCGCCTTGCCAAGCTCATCGAGAGCGGCAAGATCGCAGCAGAGGCAATGGAAAAGGGCGGCAAGGAACTCAGCCCTGCCAAGAAGCGTGATCTGCGCAAGCAGGCCCGTGAGGGCGAGGATGCCCAGCAGGCATTCGTGCAGTCCAACCTTCGTCTCGTCGTGTCAATTGCCAAGAAGTATCAGGCGTCCGGTCTGCCGCTGCTCGACCTCATCCAGGAGGGCAACCTCGGTCTGATGCACGCCGTCGAGAAGTTCGACTGGCGCAAGGGCTTCAAATTCTCCACCTACGCAACGTGGTGGATCCGACAGGCCATCACCCGCGGCATCGCAAATACCGGCCGCACCATCCGTCTGCCAGTCCACGCCGGCGACACGCTCGCCCGTCTGCAGAAGGCACGTGCCCGTCTGGAGCTCAAGCTCGGTCGTCCGGCCACCCTCGCCGAACTGTCGGCAGAGGTCGAGATGCCCGAAGACAAGGTCACCGAAGCGCTTCGCTTCGCCGCCGAACCCCTGTCGTTGTCCGAGCCGCTGCGCGAGGACGGAGACGCCGAACTCGGCGATGTGGTGGAGGATCGCTCTGCAGAGTCGCCGTTCGAGGTTGCTGCTACGGCGCTGTTGCCCGAGGAGATCAACCGTCTGCTCGCACCGCTCGACGACCGCGAGCGCGAGATCCTCAAGCTTCGCTTCGGTCTCGACCGCGGCGAGCCCCGCACGCTCGAGGAAGTCGGCGAGCACTTCAACCTCACCCGTGAGCGCATCCGTCAGATCGAGGCTCGTGCAATGAGCAAGTTGCGCCACCCTTCCTCGGACACCGGCGCACGAGACCTCCTCGCCGTCTGACACCCCTTCGTTAGTCTGCGGTCGTGTCCACGATCGTCGACTGGCTGGAAGGTCTCGAGAACGAGAGCGAACGTCTCCCGTTCGACGCGACCGAACTGCAACGCGTAGCGGCCGATGCCGTGCGCGGAGTTCCCCCCGAACGCCTTCCGCTGCGCCTCGCCAAGCGTCGCATCGAACTGCTCAACGCCTGTCCCCGTCGCGCTGTCGCTGAGGCGAGCGCCACCTTCGACGCAGACAACGAGTTGTTCGTCATCGGCCGTCTCGTCGAGAGCGCGGCGCGCATGCACCTCTGGGACCGCTACCCGCTCGGAGACCCGTCGGCGCTGAAGGCCGCCCTGCTCGAGCTGCACACGGCTCGAGGCGAGGAACTACCCGAGCTCGACGACCTCGTGTGGGACTCCATCACGCTGCGCGCCGATCGGTTCGCCCGTTCGTGGAGACACCCACGGCGCGGCATCGACGTGCACGTGGGCGAGCAACTCGTGGTGCCTCTTGCCCCCGACGCAAGCGGTCGACCCGGAGTGGTGCTCAAGGGCATCACTGACATTTCCATCGGTACGCACCTCGCCAGCAATCCACACCGGCCCCGAGCCGTGCTCGAGCTGAAGTCGGGACGCACCCCCTGGAATCCGTTCAACGAGACGAGTTGGTACCAATTCATCGTTGCTGCGGCTGATGGTTTTGCGCCACACCGCGTTGGCATCTGGGCCGCAGTGCCCGAGGACGACCGCCCTACTGGAGCACTCGTCGACACGCCGGTGAACCACGGCTCACTCGCCACCGCCACGCGCTGGGTGTGCGATGCACTCCTCACACTCGGTGACCTTGCTGCAGGCGCAAAGCCCGACGAACGCCCGTCGGGAATGTGTCGTTCGTGCCCCGAGCGACACATCTGCCCCTCGGCACACGCTGGTCTGGCACTTGCGCATCTCGACGAACCGTCCGATGCGTCGCTCGACATCGAGGACTTCGATGACGAAGCGTGACCAAGACTGGGTAGCAGCGACCCTCGGCGTCATGAAGCCGCTCGCCGAGCGCTACCCCGATGGGTGGACCACCATCAACGACATGGCGGCCGAACGCGTGTCGGACTGCCCCTCACGTGCTGCCGCTAACTCGTGGCCCGGTTGGTCGTCGGTGCTCGCTGCTCGTCAGGTTGGTCTGGCTGCGCTGGCTACCGGCATCTACGACGCTCGCGATGCAGTGCGCGCCGCGATCCGTGATCTGTTGACAGACGGCGACGGCGATCGCGACTTCCAGCGGGCGCAGGACTGGATCGCCTCGCTCTCCAAGACCGCTCGCCTCGACGTTGCCGACGAGGCGCTGCGCTGGCTCGTTGCCTGGCGCTCCATCGGCCCGGAAGTGTCCGAGCGCGATCTCGTCGAGCGCGGTGCAGTGCAAACACGCCTCACCGCAACGATCAGCCTGCGGGCGAGCGCTGACGCGCTCGTTCGTCCACCGCGTGGAGCAGACTCCACGGTGTACGTGTCCACGGGCGCCGCACCGAACGACGAGGACGACCGTGGTATCGCTGCACGCGTGTCAGCGGTGCTCTGGCTACAGGGGCAGAGCGTGGGCACCGCGGTGGTGCTGCACCCGAAGTCGCGTCAGTCCCGTACCTTCGACGTCGACACCGAGCTCGTCACCATCGGGGCCGACCACTACCTCGCTGCACTGCGAGTTGTGGTGAACCAAGCGCTCGGCATCGAGCAGGCGGCACGCGTGAGCGGACCGAACTGTCGGTGGTGCGACCTCCTCAAGGACTGCCCCACCGGCCAGCACTATCTCGCCACCACACCCCAGGTGTCGGGCGGGCTTCCCATCGCCCATCAGTAGGCGCTTGCTGTTCTGCGCAACTGCGTGCCGAGCAACGTGTCGACGTGGCGCAGGAATCGCGTGTTGGGGATGAACGGCCGGGAGTCGATCTTGTCGGCCGGTCTGCACGCATCATGGACGTACTGCAGCGCGTCAACCTCGCTGAGTCCGGCGAGACACGCAATGGCCACGGCGGCGGCGGTGGAACGGGACTGGCCGGCACGGCAGTGGACGAGGATCGACCGGTCGAGGCGAGCGTGCGCCCACGAGAGGATCTCGTCCACCTGGCTGAGGGTGGGTGCACCGAGCTCGGGCTCCACACGGTCCTCGAACTCGACGATGAGGTGGTCATCGTGGCCCCAGTCGCAGTGCCACCACGGGCCGTACACGGTGAGCAGAGAGTCGTAACGGTGGCACCACCGCGCTGCCTCCCAGCGGTTCGTCACC
>CANIBN010000072.1 GCA_947465505.1 Acidimicrobiales bacterium
CGTCGTTTCGGGCCAATCGGCCCTGCAAGGGGATGTGGGCGAGGCGAAAACTCCGCTCATGCAGAACGCGACGCTCGAGGGCCGGCCGTCACCGGTCCGCTCGCATGCCGAACGCCTCCGCCGGAGAGGCTTTCGGATGATGATGTTCTCAGCCATCGCTGCCCCGCTGCTGTTCGTTGCGCTCGTCTTTGGTGCCTTGGGCTACGGCTTCTGCGGAGATCGGATCAGTTCTGAGGTCGATTCGTGCGAGGCGAGTGCACAGCAGTCGATTCACGTCATCGAAGTCCTGCTGGCGCTCGCAGTGGCGACGTTCGCCGTCGGTCTCGTCGTTCGGCTGCGCGGGTCGTGGGTCAAGCAGAGCGAGGAGCCCATCTCGAGTGGGGAGCACGTCGAGATCCGCAGTGGACGAGCACGCTGGGCCGTTGCCGTCGCGGGGCTTGGTTTCGGCCTGATGATTCTGAGCCGACTGGCCAGCCCGTTCGGGCGGTTCTTCCTCGAGATCCTCGTGCTGATCGTGGGCTCCGCGGCAACGCTTCTCGGATGGCGTTCCTTCGACACCCCGCCCGGGGCAAGCCTCGACAGGAGGTCACGGATGCTGGCAGACACCGCCGTGGTCGGTGGTCTTGTTTCTGTCGCGGTGGTGCTGGTGCCGGGTATTGCCCGGTGGCCCTGATGGGACTGTCCTGGCGGCGCCCGTCGCAGCACCCGCAGCGCAGCCGAGTCGCTTCCGTGGTAACTGCGGGAATCGCTATACCGGTGCTTCTTGTCCTGTTTCTCTTGATGCCTTTGGTCCGAGGGTTCTGCAGCGATCAAAGCGGTTCCGATGGCGATTCCTGCAGGGCAGATGCAACGGCTGGAATGGTCGTGATCGGGGTGCTCATCGCAGTAGCGTTCTTGGTGCTCGCCCTGCTGACAATGCGATCCCGGCCGGAGGACCGAAGCCCTCTCGGTTTACCCCTGCCCCCAGAGGTAGGGCCGCCTCTGGGTGACTCTCACGGCGAGAAGTTGGACGACCGTGTCGCTGGCGGAGCGCCGGTGTCGGGGGAAGGAGCAGTCCCCACTCCAGCAACAGCGCCGCAGCGCACGTCGTTGTCGGCTCCCACTTGGCAAGACGACCTCGAGCGCACGCGGATCCGCGCATGGACAGTATGTGCTCTCGGGTCGAGCCTCGGGGTGGCCGCAACGTTCGAAACCATGGGACCGCGGTCAACGTCGCACGAAGTGCTTACCATCCTAGCCGCCGGCGCGGTGATGGTGTTCGCTGCTCGGGTTGCCAAGGGAGCACGTGTCCTCGTCGACCGGCGGGCACGGTTCTGCACGTACGTTGGCGGCCTAGGAGCACTGTGTGCAGCGGGTCTCGCTCTGGGCGGCGTGTTCGCAGGCGGTTAGAGGCTGGGCACACCCCCGGCTGGCGTTGACACGCTTAGAACTGTTCGAGGCGAAGCGTCGGGAACAGGATCACTTCCCGAATGGAGTGCACGCCGGACAGCAACATGGCGAGTCGGTCCATACCGATGCCGAGTCCGCCGGTGGGGGGCATTCCGTACTCGAGGGCGCGCAAGTAGTCCTCATCCACCGTGCCGGCCTCGAGGTTTCCGCTCTCCTTGGCCGACTGCTCCTCCTCGAAGCGCATGCGCTGTTCCCTGGGGTCGTTCAGCTCGCTATATCCGTTTGCCAGTTCACGGCCACCAACGAACAGCTCGAATCGCTCTGTGAGGTACGGATCGTTGCGATCGCGGCGGGCGAGCGGGGAGATGTCCACGGGGTGACCGGTGACGAACGTGGGCCGGACGAGCGATTGCTCGACGGTTGCTGCGAAGAGCTCGTCGATGAGCTTCCCGGCGTTCCAGTGAGGCTCAGGCTTGCTCCCGTGCTCCTCTGCAAGCGCTGCGAGTTTCACGAGAGGCATGGACGGATGAATGTCGACTCCGGTGGCGCGGGCGACCAAGTCGATCATCCGGTGGCGTGGCCAGGGGTCGGTGAGGTCGCACTCCGTGCCGTTGATGTCGACCACGGTGGTGCCGAGACAGTCGGTTGCGGCACGTCGGATCAACTCCTCGGTGATGTTCATCACCTCGGAGTAGTCGCCGTACGCCTGGTACAGCTCCATCATGGTGAACTCAGGGTTGTGCCGGGGCGAGAGGCCCTCGTTGCGGAACACCCTGCCGATTTCGTAGACACGTTCCATGCCGCCGACGATGAGCCGCTTCAGGTGCAGTTCGAGCGCGATGCGCAGGTACATCTGCATGTCGAGCGCGTTGTGGTGCGTGATAAACGGTCGAGCGTGCGCTCCGCCTGCCTCAACGTGGAGAACCGGTGTCTCTACCTCGATGAACGACATCTCGGCGAGTGTGCGCCGGAAACTGGAGATCATCTCGTGGCGCACACGGAAGGTTCGGCGGGCCTCGTCGTTGACGATGAGGTCGGCGTATCGCTGACGGAATCGCGTGTCGACGTCGGTGAGGCCCTTCCATTTGTCGGGCATCGGGCGAACTGCCTTCGAGAGGAGTACGAATCGCTCCACCTTCACCGACAACTCGCCCTTTCGGGTGGTCATCACGGTGCCCTCGGCCCCGACCCAGTCGCCAAGATCAAGCGCCCCGAACTCGGCGAATGCTTCGTCGCCGACGATTGCCTTGGAGACGAACAATTGGATCTCGCCGTCGCGGTCTTTGAGGGTCGCGAAGATGAGCTTTCCCTGCTCGCGGATGAGCATGGCCCGTCCGGCTACCGAAACCTGCTGCTCGGTTTCTGTGCCTGCTTCGAGATCGCCGAACGCGGCTCGGAGGTCTGAGAGCGTGTGCGAGCGGTCGAATCGATACGGGTACGGCTCCAGTCCTGCCGACCGCATCTCGTCGATCTTGGCGTAGCGCTTCGAGCGCTCGGCCTCGAGTACGGAATGACCGCCGTCGCTGGCTTCGCTGTCGTCGTTCTCGATGTGCTCGCTCACAAATAGACGAGGCTAGTTGCCCAGAGCGATCGGCTCAGGGACTTTATGGAGACCGGCGGCAGGGCACCTACAGCACGGCGGAGATGAGGACTGCCCCGAGGGTGTACGACGCATCCACCGGATAGCCGGACGGCGTGTAGCACTGCACCTCGAACGTCGCGTCACCGGTGCCGAGGTCGGTGCTCACGAGACCGGGGGCGCAGCGGTTTGCCGTCGATTCATGAGCGGGGTCCTCGGGCCACACGAAGTTGAATCCGTAGGAGGACACCATCGCAAACACAATTGCAGGTCCCGTGACGACGTTGTCGCCGACGACCGTAGACCTCCCAGGCTGGTACTCGTTACGACTCGAGTCGGAGCCACCATTGCCGTTCCAGTGGTAATCGTTCGGCCCGAATGTGGCAGGTGTGCTGGTGAACGCACCGTAGTCTCGCCAGACCGAGAGGCCGCCGCCCGGACCGGTGTCACCGGTGAGGCTCCCTTCGGTGGCGACGAGGGAGAACAGCGAGTCTGAGCGTGCCCCGGAGCGGGTATAGCAGTCCACACGAGCAATGACGTCGGATCCGTCCGGGAGCCACCCCGCGAGATTGCAGTAACGCGGGCTCGAGCCGATCGCCGAGACAAACATGATGGCGCCATTGCTCGGGAAGTTCTCGTTGGGGAACGTGACCTTGTACGCACCACGTGCCAGCCGCGTGACCGTGAGAGGGGCCGCGCTTGGCGCGGCGCGGAATTGGTTCGTGGGCGTGTGCGAGCGGTTGGTCTTGTTCGTTGAGAGGACCGCGTAATGGTTGCCGGCGAGGGTAAAGCGGCCGGTGTTGTAGAAGAGCGAGAAGCCGGCATCGGCGGTCTTCCCCGTGACAGCACTCCAGCAGCGCACCTTGACCTTTGTGCCCGCACTGCTCACCGAGGTGCTGGTCACGTTGCACAGCGGCAGGGGTGCGCCCGGTCCGAGGACCGTGACTTGCGCATTGCCAGCACCAGTGATCTGGGACGCAGTGAGCGTGTAGTTGCCTCGAGACGTTCGCGTGATCTCCACGAGTCCGCGACTCGCCCATGCCGTCTCGACTTCGGTGGCGCTTCGTCGGCCGTAGGTCACGAGAAACGCACCGAGGCTCGGGCCAGCGACGCCGGCCTGCGAAGGCGGAGAGGAGAATTGGAGCAGTCCCGTAGTTGCGAGGGCAACGGCGAGCAATCCCGCCAGTCCCCGGCGCTGCCGGCGCGAACGAAACACGGTCTTCATGAGGCCACCTCTTTGATTGACTCGCCAAACGCTAGCCTTTTCGCCGTGCCTGTGCGTCTTGTCATCATCGGAGGCGGTCCCGCTGGGAATACCGCCGCTACGTACGCTGCTCGGCTCGGGGCAGAGGTCACGGTGGTCGAGCGCGACGTCATCGGTGGCGCGGCGCATCTCTGGGACTGCATCCCGTCGAAGACCATGATTGCGACCGGCGGCGCCATGGCGGCGAGTCGTCGGATGCGCGGCATGGGTCTCGAACAGCATGAGGCGGAGATCGACACGCCTGCCCTCGAGGAGCGCATCGAGTCCATTAAGAGCCGAATCCAGCGCGGCGTGGAGGGGTTGCTCTCCAGCCAGGGCGTGCGGATGATGTCCGGTTCGGCGCGCTTTGTCGGGCCGAACGAAGTGGTAGTCGAGTCCAACGGAGAGACCGAGACGCTGAAGGCGGATTCGTTCCTCGTGGGTACGGGTTCCCGTCCGCGTATCCCCGACTGGTGCACGCCCGACGGCGAGCGCATCCTCACCACGCGTGATTGTTATCCGCCCCGGGTGATGCCGTCACACATCGCCGTGATCGGGTCCGGTGTCACCGGAGTGGAGTTCGTGCACATGTTTGCCTCGCTCGGCTGCAAGGTCACCCTGGTGGTCAGCCGTCAGCAGGTCCTTCCCAGCAAGGACCCCGAGGTGGCTGCTGTGCTGGAGGACGATTTTCTGAAGCGTGGTGTGTCGCTGCTCAAGGGGGCGCGTGCCATCGGCATTGACCGAGTGGAGGACGACAAGGGTCCGGGTGTGGTCGTTCGCTGCGACGACGGGCGTGTGGTGCGTGCCAGCCATGCGGTGCTCGCCATCGGCTCCGTGCCGAATACCGATGGGCTGGGCCTCGAGACCGCAGGCGTTGAACTCGACCGGAATGGCTACGTCGCCATCAACAATCACTGCCAGAGCAACGTCGCGCACATCTACGCCGCTGGCGACGTGAGCGGGAAGTTGCCACTGTCCTCGGTGGCGTCGATGCAGGGCCGCAAGGTTGCCGAGCACGTGATGGGCCTGCACACCCGGGAGCACCGTCACCTCGACTACGACAAGGCTGCTTCGGCAATCTTTACCGAACCAGAGATTGCCGATGTGGGTCTGGCTGAGGCTGAGGCCTTCGCGGCCGGGCGCAAGATCCGGGTAACCAAGGTTCCATTCTCCGCATCGGCGAAGGCGCTCATCAACAACGACTCACGCGGCTTCGTGAAGATCATCTCGGACCCGGCCACCGGCGTGGTTCTCGGTGGCTCGATCGTCGGTGGGAATGCCGCTGAACTCATCAGCGTGATCGCTCTGGCGGTTACAGCGAACCTCAAGGTCACCGACATCGTCGAGAGCCTGCTCGTGCATCCGGCGCTCAGCGAAGCGCTCGCCGACGCTGCCGAATAGCCGGCTCGGCAAACCACTGCCTCGTGTTCTCGGTCGGCGTCCATACGGAACGCTCGGGGTGCTGCGCCGAGAATCCTTCGCAGGCTCGGATTCTCAGCGTCGCACCTGATCCTCGGCGTTCCTAGACCGCCAGACCGAGAACGGGGCGTGTTCGTCCTCGAACGGATCTCAGGCGATGATCACCACGATGTCGCCAGCACCAACCTTGGCGCCGACCTCCACCTTGATCTCCTTCACCGTGCCGGTCTTCTCGGCGTTGATCTGGTTCTCCATCTTCATGGCCTCGAGGACCACGACGGCCTGACCTGCCTCGATGGCCTGCCCGACCTCGACGAGGATCTTCACGATCGTGCCCTGCATCGGCACGGCAACATCGCCAGCACCCGTCCCGCCGCCAACGGCGCTACCGCCGCCTGCCCGGGCAGGCTTCTTTGCGCCGCCACCGGCTCCACCAGCGACCGCCACCATCGGCGTGTCGGGAACCCACATCTTCACGTCGAAACGCTTGCCGTTGACCTCAACCGTGGTGCGTCGCTCCACAAGCGCAGCAGCGTCCTCGGCACCCGCCTCGGGCTTCTTCGGTGCACCGATCGACGACAGGTCGAGGCGCTCCTCCACCCACTTCGTCGAGTGCGTCACCGCAGCAAAGTCGGGGTGCTCAAGAATCGCAATGTCGGCCGGAATCGTGGTGGCAACACCCTCCACGACGAGCTCCTGTAGCGCACGGATCGTGCGGGCGATTGCCGTCGGGCGGTCCTTGCCCCAGACGATGAGCTTGCCGACCAGGTTGTCGTAGTACTGACTCACTTCGTCGCCCGCCTCGTAGCCGGCATCGAAACGCACACCGAAGCCATCAGGCGCACGCAGGGCAGTGATCTTGCCGGGGGAAGGAAGGAACTTGCCTCCTGCCGGGTTCTCTGCATTGATGCGCACCTCGATGCCCGCGCCGCGTCGCTGAGCGGCGACCTCTTCCTGAGTCATCGGAAGCTTCTCGCCCGATGCGACACGAATCTGCCACTCGACGAGGTCGATACCTGTGATGACCTCGGTGACGGGGTGCTCAACCTGCAGACGAGTGTTCATCTCGAGGAAGAAGAACTCGCCGTCCTGATAGATGAACTCCACGGTGCCAGCGTTGAAGTAGCCAACGGCCTTAGCTGCCTTGATGGCCGCCTGACCCATCGCCTCTTCCATGCCGTCGGGCAGGCCCGGGGCCGGTGCCTCCTCGATGAGTTTCTGGTGACGGCGCTGTGCGGAGCAGTCGCGAGTGGACACCCACACGCAGTTGCCGTGCTTGTCGCCGACCAACTGCACCTCAACGTGGCGGGGCCACGTGAGGTACTTCTCGACATAGATCTCGTCTCGGCCGAAGAAGTTGCGAGCCTCGCGCTGCGCTGACTCCATTGCGGACTGCACCTCGTCGGCAGACTTCACGACCTTCATACCGCGTCCGCCGCCACCGAAGGCTGCCTTGATGGCTACGGGGAAGCCGTATTCGTTGCCGAAATCAGTGATCTCCTTGGCGGTCGTCACGAACTCCGTGGTACCCGGAACGATCGGTGCACCCCCGCGCAGCGCTGCCTTTCGGCTCGACACCTTGTCGCCCATCTCTTCGATGGCTTCCGGCGGCGGCCCAATGAATGCCACGCCCTGGGACTCGATAGCGCGGGCGAAGTCGGCGTTCTCGGAGAAGAAGCCATAGCCCGGGTGAACACCGTCCGCTCCCGAGCGCTTGATGGCGTCGAGGATGGCCTCGGTGTTCAGGTAACTCTCGGCTGCGGTCTGGCCGCCGAGGGCGTACGCCTCGTCGGCGAGCCGTACGTGAAGGGCATCGCGATCGAGTTCGGAGTAGACCGCAACGGTCTTGATTCCGAGTTCACGGGCTGCGCGGATGACACGGACGGCGATCTCGCCGCGGTTGGCAATCAGGATCTTTTGGAGCACAACTGACAATGTTGGCCGATGAGCGCCGACCAGCCAAGATTCATTGTCCAAGTTCTCGAAGAAACCGGGTCGACGAACGCCGACCTGCTGGCCCTCGCAGCGAGCGGCGCACCCGATGGAACGGTCCTCCGAGCCCTTCACCAGACAGCCGGTCGGGGTCGTTTGGGGCGGGTGTGGGAGGCGCCGGCGGGTGCAAACCTGCTGGTCTCGATACTTTTTCGTACGGGATTGGACCAGCCGCACCGCCTCACCCACCGGGTAGCTGTGGCGGCGGCGGTCGCCTGTGAACGGGTCGCGGGCGTGCAGGTAGGGCTCAAGTGGCCCAATGACCTCCTTATCGGGGAGTCCAAGCTTGGTGGGATCCTCACCCAGGTCGGTGGCGCGGGCGGGAAGGTTGACTATGTCGTACCCGGTCTCGGCCTCAACGTCCGGTGGGCGCCGCCGGGCGCCGCCTTCCTCGGGGCCGACATCGACCCGGGCGAAGTGCTTGCGGAGCTGCTGCGAGTGCTCATCGAACTCGGCGACTCCCATGACGACGAGTACCGACGCCGTCTCGTCACACTCGGACAGCACGTTCGTGTCGAGATGATGACCGGCGACCTGTTCGGCACGGCGATTGATGTGCGCTCCGATGGACGTCTCGTGGTGCGACCCGACGCTTCCCCCGACGGGAGTCCGCTACCCGATGACGTCCTCGTCGACACGGGCGACGTGGTGCACTTGCGTCCGTCCTCGTAACGCAGTTGTGGGAACGCGAGACACCGCATGACGCCACGATGCACGGGTCACGCTCGCCGCGAGTCCTAAGGTTTCCCCCGTGCCTACCGCTTGGGTGCTGCTCATCATCGGGTCATACGTTCTCGGAACGTTCCCCACTGCCATCCTCGTCGGCCGCCGCAAGGGCGTGGACCCGACCAAGGAAGGCAGCGGCAACCCCGGAGCCACCAACATGTACCGAACGGCTGGCAAGGCCGCTGGAGCACTGGTGCTCGTGGGGGACATGCTGAAGGGTTTGGTGATCCCGATCGTCGGTGTCGCAGTAGACGGCCGTCCGCTGGCGATGGCGTGTTGGGCAGCGGCGGTCGTCGGCCACATCTTTCCCGTGTTTCGGAAGTTCCGTGGTGGAAAGGGTATGGCAACCGCCGGCGGCGGTGTGATCCCGATGTTCTGGTACGTAGCGCTCATCGGGATCTCGGTGTTCGCGCTCACGGTCAAACTCACCAAGCGCGGATCGCTTGGCTCGCTCGCCGCCTGTGTTGCAGTCCCCGCTCTGGCAGCGGCGTTCGGCCGACCCGGTTGGGAAGTCGCTGTTACCGCCGGGATCTTCGGCTTGTGCGCAGTGCGGCACTGGTCGAACATCAAGCGACTGCTCGAGGGCAGGGAGACTGCTGTCGTCGGTCGAGCAGCGCGGTGACCCGACTGGGGATGAATCTCCTCTGGGCGCGCCCGGGACGCGTCGGCGGCAGCGAGGACTACTTCGTGCGCCAGTTGCTCGGGTTGCAGGAGGTGGCCCACGACTTCGACCTCGACGCGTACGTGCTGCCGGGCTTTGCCGATGCGCATCCCGAATTGCACGCAATCACTCTCGTCGAGGCTCCTCTGTCGGGCCAACAGCGGCCAGTTCGTGTGGCAATGGAGCACACGTGGCTCGCTGCACGGTCAGCACGACGCCGGACGTCCCTTATGCACCACGGCGGTGGATCGGTGCCTGCCGTGGGCACCCGACCTGCTGTCCTCACGATCCATGACCTGCAATGGCACGACTACCCGGGATATGTGGCGCCTCTCAAGTTGCGCTATCTCCGATGGTCGACGCCCAAATCGATTCGGCGGGCTCAGGTGATCACCACTCCCACTGCATTCGTGAAGCAGACAGTCGTCGAGGCATACGGCGTTGACCCCAACCGAATCGTCACGGTGCGCCACGGCATGGAGGCGCATCTCGGCGCGACTGCCACCGATGAGTCGACGCTACGCACCAAGTACGGCTTGGGTGACGCGCCGATCGTTGTGTATCCGGCGATGACCCACCCGCACAAGCGACACGATTTTCTGGTTGACCTCGTCGCCGGCCCGTGGAGCGACGTGGTGTTGGTGCTGACCGGTGGCGCTGGCTCCGCTGAGGACACACTGAACGAACGAATCGCGCGAAGCGGCGCCTCGGCGCGGGTGGTGCGCACCGGTCGGGTTTCGGGCGATGATCGAGACGGCCTGATCAAGATGGCGCTCGCGGTGGCGTTCCCGAGTGAGTACGAGGGGTTCGGTGCACCGGCGCTCGAGGCCATGGCGCTCGGGACACCGCTCATCGCAAGTGACCGCGGCAGTCTTCCCGAGGTGGTACGCGGCGCAGGCCTCGTGCTTCCGCTCGAGATTGACGCCTGGGCGGGCGCACTTGATGCGGTTAGTGCACGACGTGAGGCCTTCGTTGCTGCCGGGTACGCCCGGGTCGCCGAGTTCAGTACCCGGCGCAGCGCCGAGGATCTCCTCGCCGCCTATCGATTGGCTCTCTCATGAAGATCGTCGTTCTCTGTCCGCACTTCGAGCCCGACACTGCCCCCACGGGCACGGTCATGACCCGCCTCGTCGAGGAATTAGCACGCCGAGGGCACCAACTGCACGTGGTGACTGCGCTCCCGTGGTACCGCTCCCACCGCATCGAGGACGGTTGGGACGGCACGATGCTTCGCCGGGCGACGACCCGCTTCGGTTCCGTCACCCGAGTGCACCCGTTCCCCGGGAAGGACCGCAGCAACATTGCTCGTAGGGCACTCGGCTTCGGCGGCTTCTGCCTGCTCGCAGGCTGGGGAGCGCTCACTGCTGGACGACAGCGGGGGAGCGGAAGGGTTGACGCAGTGCTGGTCATGTCGCCGCCGCTGCCGCTCGGACTCGTGGGTTGGGCGGTCGCGCTCATTCGTCGTGCACCGGTTGTCTTCAACGTCCAGGATGTGTTCCCCGACGCCGCCGTAGAGACGGGGGCGATCACCAATCGACGGATTATTTCGGTCGCCCGGTGGCTCGAGCGCATCACCTACGAGCGTTGCGACGCGGTCACGGTCCTGTCGGACGATCTTGCCGACAACGTGTCCGCAAAGGTGCGTCCGTCACACCGTGATGCCGTAGTCATGATTCCGAACTTTGTCGACACCGCAGCGATCACCCCGCAGGATCGGATGACGGCATACCGACGCGAGCTCGGCATAGGCGACGAGTTCGTCGTGATGTACGCCGGCAACGTCGGGCTGTCTCAGTCGCTCGACCTGCTCGTCGAAGCAGCCCGTCAGATTCCGGATGTGACGTTTGTCGTGAATGGGGACGGTTCCGGACGTGCCCAACTGGAGGCGGCGGCCTCAGACCTCACGAACCTTCGATTCGGCTCGTTTCAGCCCGCCGCACGGCTGTCTGAGGTACTTGCCACCGGAGACCTCCACGTTGTCCCTCTGCGGGCCGGACTCGGTCGGGTAAGCGTCCCCAGCAAGACGTACTCCATCCTCGCTTCGGGACGTCCGATCTTGGCGGCCATCGACCCCGGAACGGAGGTTCCCCGGATTCTCGCGGCGAGCGGCGCGGGTCGGGCGGTGCTGCCGGACCGGGCAGATCTCTTCGTGGCGGCGCTTCGAGAGATGCTGGCCGAACGGGCGAATTTGACCTCGTCAGGAGCGAGTGGGCGCTCGTGGGTTGAGCATCACGTCTCTCCGGCGGCAGTTGCAGAGCGCTACGAGGCACTTTTCGCCACGCTCTGACGGCCTGACCCCCGGTCCTGCCCCGGAACCCGATAGCCTCGCTCCCTTGTATGGGTAAGGCTTCGACCGCCAAGAAAGTTGCTCGTCTCGCTCAGCGAGGCAAGGGCAAGAAAATCCGCTTCCAGGGTGGGTCGGTGTTCCCGATCGCCATCATTGCGGTGATCCTGCTCGGTGTCCTCGTGGTGGGCGTTTCGCGCCACTACAGCCAGGCCGAAGCAGCCGGTCCGAAACTCGGGAATCACTGGCACCTTGCCTACGGCATCTACGTGTGCGATCACTACCTCGAGCCGTTCAAGGACAACAAGGAATCCAGCGCCGATTACCAGGATCTGCAGATCCACTCGCACGGCGACGGTGTCATGCACTGGCACCCCTCCAACGAGCAGGCAATCAACCGCAGCACCGGTAAGTCAGCGAAGTTCGACGTGTTCCTTGGCCTCTACGGAGTCAAAGTGACCGACAAGAAGTTGAGCATCACTGGCGCCGAGCTCACGCCGCCATCGGACGACGTCAGTTACACCGCTGGCAAGGAGACCTGCGACGTGAACGGCAAGCCCGAGAAGGCCTCGCTGCGCACCATCATCTGGGATCGCTACGACAAGCCGGATAGCCGCTCGGTGCGCACCTCGAATCTCGGCAACGAGCGGATCCTGAAGGACCAGCAGGTGTTTGTGGTTGCCTTCGTGGCCGACAGCGTGCAGAACGCAGACATCCCGCTGCCGAAGTGGGCCACCGACCTGCCCACCCTTGGTGCTGCAGACCAGGCGCCCACCTCGCCGACCACCGTCCCTGCCGGGGCAACGGGTGCCAGTGGGGCCTCGGGTGCTACCGGTGCGTCGGGTGTCGATGTCACCACGACCGTTGCACCCACCACGACGGCTGCTCCGGTCACCACGACTGCCAACTGATCGGCCGCTCCTTGATGAGAGCAGTCGTACTGGTCGGTGGCTTCGGCACCCGACTCCGCCCGCTCACGTC
>CANIBN010000073.1 GCA_947465505.1 Acidimicrobiales bacterium
CGCCAACGTTCGTCGGCATGGTCGCGCGCCGCAGCGTGTGCGCCGGCCGCCGGGTACGAGCCGAGGAACTTCACCGAACTCTGCTTGGCGTGCAACGCACGAACCGTGTCGGCCATGAGTTCTTCGCCAATGTGTCCGTCGGCGTAGATGATGAAGCAGTAGTCGCCGAGGCCGCCGTCCTTGGTGGGACGTGACAACAGGTTCGACAGGTTGATTCGACGGGCCGCGAATTCCTGGAGGATCGAGATGAGCGAACCCGGCTCGTCCGCACGCTGGTACACGACGAGGGCCGTTCGATCGTGGCCGGTCGGTGCGGGAATGCCCTCTCGTGCAACGAGTACGAACCGTGTCTGGTTGTGCTGGTAGTCGCCGATGTCCTCGGCGAGCAGCGCCAAGCCCATCGCCTCGGCAGCAATGCGCGGTGCCACGGCCGCCACACCAGGCTGCGGGTCGGTGGCTACGAGTCGTGCGGCCTCTGCGGTGGACGCAGCTTCCCGGATCTCGGCTTGCGGCAGTTCCCTGCGCAGGAACGCATGGCACTGCGCCGTGGCAACGGGGTGCGACAGCACGAGCGTGACCGTGTCGAGCCGCGTTCCAGCAGCACCCACGAGGCAATGTTCGATGTCCAGCACCACCTCGCGCTGGATGAGCAGGCTGTGACTGAACGCCAACTCGTCCTGCGAGAGGTTCACCGATCCCTCGATGGAGTTCTCGATGGGAAGGAACCCGTAGTCCAGGTCTCCGGAATCGACGGCGTCGAGTACGTCTGGCATCGTGCGGTACGGCACGCGGGTGCAGGCGCGGAGGTCCGCCTGGCTGGTGAGAGCCTGCTCCGTAAACGTGCCGAGCGGCCCGAGGAAGCCGATCCTGGCGGTGGCGGGCACGTTCATACTTGGCGAGGCTACCAACCGGGGTGTTCGCCAACGGGGGTGTTCGGGGTCGCTGAGCAGCAGAATAGGGGGATGGACGAGCAGGCACTGCGGGCCCTCATTGAGGACGTGTCGTCCGGTCGCGTGGCCGCAGACGACGCCGTGGCCCGACTGCAGCGCCTGCCATTCGCCGATGTTGGCGACGCACTCGTCGATCACCATCGTGCGTTGCGCCAGGGGATGCCCGAAGCGGTGTACGCACCGGGCAAGACACCGGAGCAGTGCGTCCGCATCGTCACCGAGTTGCTCACGCACGGAACGGGAGCAGTACTGGTCACCCGGGCCGACGACGACCAGACCAAGGCGATGCTCGCCGCTCACCCCGACGGCGTTGCGCGTGCGGGTTGCGTGGTGTGGCGGCTTCCCGATGCCAGCAACCGGCGTCCCGAGCGTGTGCTCTGCGCCGCCGCCGGCACCGCCGACTGTTCGGTGCTCGACGAAGCAATTCTCACGCTCGAGGCACACGGTTTCGCCCCACAGCGACTTGTCGATGTCGGCGTGGCCGGCCTCCACCGACTTCTTGCCCACGTCGATTCGGTGCATGCAGCCGATGCCGTCATCGTGTGCGCCGGCATGGAGGGCGCCCTCGCGAGCGTGATGGGGGGGCTCACGTCGGCACCGGTGGTAGCCGTTCCCACATCGGTTGGCTACGGCTCGTCGCTGCAGGGAGTCACTGCACTGCTCGCCATGCTCTCGTCGTGTGCAGCAGGCGTCACGGTGGTGGGCATCGACAACGGCTACGGCGCTGCATGTGCAGTTGCACGAATGATGCGGGTAACTCGTTGAGCCTCGACCTCGACACCACCGCAGACCGCACGGCCACCCACCGGACGGCCCCCCACCGGACAGCATGGTTCCACTGCTTCTCCGGCGTCAGTGGCGACATGACTCTGGGTGCATTGATCGATGCTGGCGCCGATCCGGTGGCCATCGGGGAGATCCTCAACACCCTCGGCATCGATGGATGGTCACTCGACGCGGAACACGTCATGCGTCAGGGGCTTCGCTCCACGCTTGCGATTGTCGGTGCGCCCGAGGATCATCATCACCACCGGCCGTATCGCGACATCCGCAGTCGTCTCGAGGCGGTCGATCTTCCGAACCGAGTACGCACTCGTGCACTTGCGGTTTTCGCCGTGCTCGCCGACGCCGAGGGAGCACTCCACGGCGTCAACCCGGAGGATGTCGAGTTCCACGAAGTCGGCGCGCTCGACGCAATCGTCGATGTCGTAGGCGTGTGCGCAGCGCTCGAGGTGCTCGGTATCGATCGAGTGGTGTGCTCACCGGTGAGCGTCGGGCAGGGGACCATCCGCGCAGCGCACGGCATCCTGCCGAACCCAGCACCGGCTGTGAGCGCCATCGCTGCTCATCACTCGCTCCCGCTCGTCGGTCTCGACGAGCCGCAGGAACTGGCCACACCGACCGGTGTCGCACTGATGTGTGCGCTCTCCTCCTCGTTTGGGCCACTACCCGACGGCACGCTCGTGGCGACCGGTCTCGGCGCCGGTGGCCGCAACCCCGATCATCGCCCGAACGTGTTGCAGGTGCTCATCACGGAGACCGACGCCCGTCAGGCCGAGGGGGGCACCTCCGAGTTGCTGGTGGAACTCACGACGAACGTCGACGACGTCACGGGTGAGGTCCTTGCGTTCACCGTCGAGGAACTGCTTCGTGCCGGCGCACTCGATGCCTGGGTGCAGCCCATCTCCATGAAGAAGGGTCGTCCGGCGCACACGATTCATGTGCTTGCCAAGACCATCGATGTGCAACGTCTGCGCGAGGTGCTCACGGCGCAGACGGGAAGCCTCGGTGTACGGGCTGTGGGTGTTGATCGATGGGCGCTGCACCGTGACACCGTGACAGTGCACGTGTCGGGTCATGCGGTGCGTGTGAAGCGGTCGGCGAACCGTGTGAAAGCAGAGTACGACGACGCTGCTGCAGCGGCCCGGGCGTTGGGTCTGCCCCTGCGCGACGTGCAGACCGAGGCCGAGCGACTCGCGGGAGCGGTGTGACATGACGAAGTCAGCGGTCATTGTTGGCGCCGGTCCGAACGGACTCACGGCCGCAGCACGCCTCGCCCGCGAGGGCTGGCAGGTGTCCGTCCACGAGGCGCGCCCCACCATCGGCGGGGGAAGCCGCACTGCAGAGCTCATCGAGCCCGGTGTGCATCACGACGTGTGCGCAGCAGTGCACCCCGCCGGAGCATCGTCCACTGCCTTTCGCGAACTACGTCTCGAGGATCACGGTCTGCGCTGGGTGCAGCCCGAGGTTCCGCTCGTGCACCCACTCGGTGGGGATCGTGCTGGCGTCCTCTATCGATCGCTCGACGACACCGTGGCTGCGCTGCCGGGCCGAGACGGTGCGGCGTGGCGACGCCTCATGGCGCCGTTGCTTGCCGATTTCGACTACCTCGCATCCTTCACACAGGGCCCACTGCTCGGGATCCCGCGCAATCCGATAGCCGCTGCGAAATTCGGTCTGCGAGGCATCTGGCCCGCCACCGTGCTGCGTCGCGTGTTCCAGCACGACGAGGCGCAAGCGTTGCTCGCAGGCCTCGCTGCGCACTCGTGCCTCCCGATGAACCGGCCGTTCACCGGCGGTCTCGGTCTGATGCTCGGACTCATGGGTCACGCCGTCGGTTGGCCCGTTGCCGAGGGTGGATCGCAAGCAATTGTCGATGCGCTCGCCTCAGTCATCCGCTCCCACGGCGGAGACATCCACACCGATCACGAGGTGACGGACCTGCGCGAACTGCCGAAGGCGGATGCCGTGCTGCTCGACCTCGCACCCAAGCAACTCGTGGCCATGAGCGGTGGTCGCCTCGATGGACGCAGCGGTGGCGCGTACCGCAGGTTCCGTCATGGATGGAGTGCCTGCAAGGTGGATTACGTGCTCTCGGGGCCGATGCCGTGGCTCGCACCCGACGCAAGGCGCACCGCAACACTGCACCTCGGCGGACCATTTGCAGAGGTGCAGACCAGCGAGGCCGCAGTGCAGCGTGGCAGCGTGGACGAGCGCCCCTTCGTGCTCGTCGCACAGCCCACCGTCGCCGACCCCACCCGGGCACCGGCAGGTCGTCACACGCTTTGGGCCTATTGCCACGTACCGAACGGATCACCGCTCGACGTCACCGATCGCATCGAGGCGCAGTTCGACCGCTTCGCGCCGGGATGGCGGGACCTTGTGGTGGGTCGCGTCGTGCGCACGGCACCGCAGTTCGTCTCGTACAACCCGAGTGCCATCGGTGGCGACTTCGCCGGAGGCTCCATGGCGGGCATGCAGTTGCTCGCCCGGCCGCGCATCGCGCTCGACCCGTACCGAACGCCACTGCCAGGTGTATGGCTGTGCTCCGCGTCTACGCCGCCCGGTGCCGCCGTGCACGGCATGTGTGGATGGCATGCCGCTGCAAGCGTGCTGCGCGGATGAGCAGTTCCGTATCCAGCCGAGCGCTACCACCGCTGGTAAGCGTGGAGTGGTTGCGGGAACACCGTGCCGACATCATCGTTGCCGACGTCCGTTGGTACCTCGACGGGCGTTCGGCACGCGATGCATACGCGGCCGGTCACCTGCCCGGCGCCGTGTTCGTGGATATGGACACCGACCTCTCCGATCACGACCAAGCCGCGATCATGGGGAGGCACCCGCTTCCGTCCCCCGAGCAGTTCGCCGTCGCGATGGGTCGACTCGGTATCGACGGAACCACGGCTGTCGTTGCCTACGACGACTCGGCAGGCGGGACAGCCGGACGCTTGGTGGTGATGCTGCGCTCGCTCGGCCTCCCTGCAGCGATGCTCGACGGCGGGATGGCCGCTTGGGGTACGCCGTTGGAAACGGGCGGCCCTTCCGAGGCGACGCCGACGGTGTTCCCACCCAGACATTGGCCTGCCGAGCGGTTTGCGTGGGCTGACACGGTGAGCGACGTTTCTCTTGGTGCGCGACCCGGGTTGTTGCTCGACGCACGGGCCGGTGAGCGTTTCCGTGGTGAGTCAGAGCCGATCGATCCGAGGCCCGGTCACATCCCGGGTGCAGCAAACGCGCCCTGGGCGGCGAATGTCGACCCTGCGACGGGCCGGTTTCGCACGGCCGCAGCGTTGCGAGAGCACTACTCCTCGCTTGGCGTGTCGAATCACTCCGAGGTGGTCTGTTACTGCGGTTCAGGCGTCTCGGCCTGCGCCGACGTACTCGCGATCGAGCACGCCGGCCTTCCGGTTCCCCGTCTGTTCGTACCCAGTTGGTCGGGATGGAGCAGCACTCCGGGACTTCCCACTGCAACCGGTCCCGCGTGACGCGCCTCGGGCATGCCCGGGTCGCTAGCGTCGCAGCGTGATGAACACCGCTGCAGCAGATCACGCAGCGGTCCGCGCCCTGCGGACGGCCCGCAAGCGCAAGCGACTCGTGTCGCTCGAGTGGTTCGAGCTTGCGTACAAGGTGTACGTCGCAGCGATGATCGCCATCGTCGGCGTGGCGCTCCTGGCGAACCTGGTCGGCGACGACAAGTTGAGCGCAAGCCAGATAGCCAACGTGAGGGAGTTCACCCCGGCGGTGCTCGGTTCGGTCATGGCACTGGCAGTCGCCTTCGGCTTGCGCTCTGGCTCGCGCGGCGGCCCCATTGCGGTGGAACCGCCCGACGTTCAGTACCTCTTGCTCTCACCGGTGAGCCGTCGCGCTGTGCTCTCGCGCCCGGCCGTGCAGCAATTACGGCTTGCCGCCTTTGCGGGGGCGTCTGTCGGTGCAGTGGGTGGACAATTGCTCGGCCGGCGGCTCAACCGGGCGCTCATCCCCTGGACCGCTACGGGTGCTGCTGCCGGTGCCATGATCGGCCTCGCGTTCGTGAGCGTCGCGCTCGCTGCGCACGTGTTGCATGTTCGGCGGTGGCAGGCGACCCTGGTGGGCGCTGCGCTCATCGCGTTGCAGGTTGCGTCGATCCCCCGATCCGGCGTTGGTGCCGGCCCGTTCGACACGGTTGGCAGTCTCCTCCTGTGGCCCTATCGCATTCGCGCCATCGACCTCGTCGCGCCTGCACTCGTGTTGATCGTTACTGCGCTGGCCCTCGTTGGTCTTGAACGTCTCTCCATCGATGCTCTCGCGCGTCGCAGTGCGCTCGTCAGCCAGTTGCGCTTTGCCGTCACCATGCGGGACCTGCGAACGGTGGTGCTCCTTCGACGCCAGTTGAGCAACGAGCAGCATCGAGAGCGTCCGTGGTTCCGCACTCCGCGCCTGCTGCGCAAGCCGGTCACGCGTCGCGGCATGCAGAGCATTGCGCGGTTCCCATTGAGCCGATTGATTCGCATGATGTTGCTCACCGCGGCCACCGCAGCGGCGCAAGTAGTGGCCTTCCGCGGCACTACTCCGATGGTGGTGGTGAGTGGCCTGACCGCATTTGTCCTCGGCCTCGAATGCGTGGAGCCGTTCGCGCAGGAGATCGATCAGCCCGAGCGCTGCGAAGCACTGCCACAACAGCGCGGTTGGCTGCTGGTGCGCCACCTACCCGTTCCGGCTGCGGTGGCAGCGTTCTTCGGTCTGCTCGGTGCAGCGGGCGTGTATGCGTTCCACCGCACCGAGATGTCGTGGCACCTCGCTCTGCTGATGTTTCTCCCCGTGGTCTGGGCAGGAACGGCGGCCGCTGTGCTCAATGTGATGTCGGCCCTGCCCGAGCCCGTGATGGCGGGCTCCACCAGCGACATGCTGCCTCCCGAGATCGCCGGCATTCGTGAGGTGTTCCGAACGGTGCGCCCGCTCATCGTTGCCGTGAGTGGCAGCCTTCCTGTGCTCGCTGCACGTGCTGCGGCGCGGGATGGTCATCAACCGGTTCCGCCGGCCCTGCAGGTCGTGGTGGCTGTTGCGTTGGTGATCGCCGGCGTTGCGTGGTGGGCGCGCAAGCGTGATGACGTGAAGAGCAAGGCCGGCGCCCTCTGGGCAGCAGGCGATGCCGAGTTCAAGGCCCGTCACTCACGGGCGGGAGGATCGCGATGACCGGCGAACTGTGGGCACTCGAAACGGTCGAGGTGCGCAAGGACTACGGCGACCGCCCGGCGCTGCAACCGACCTCGCTCACCATCAGCGCCGGCGAGCGAGTGGTGATGGTGGGCCACAACGGTTCGGGCAAGACGACGTTGCTGAAGATGGCTGCCGGACTGCTCGACCCGACCGGCGGCAAGGTGATTGTGCATGGTCGCCCCTCGGGATCCGCTGCATCGCGGCGTCTGCTCTCGTACCTCGGCGACACCCCGACGTTCTATGACGACCTCTCGGTCCGGGAACACCTGGAGTATGTAGCCCGCCTGCACAACGTGGAGCAGTGGGAGGAGCGCTCCGTCCGCTTGCTCGACCAACTCGGCATCGGTGACCGTATCGACGATCTCCCCACACGCTTCAGCCGCGGTATGCGTCAGAAGGCAGCGATTGCGCTTGCCTTCGTCCGGCCGTTCTCGGTGCTGCTCGTCGATGAACCCTTCGTGGGCCTCGATGAGCCGGGTCGCGTTGCGCTGATGTCACTCGTGGCTACCGCACAGAACAACGGTTGCACGATCGTGGTGGCCACCCACGAGTTGTCGTACGCAGCAGATGCGCCGCGCGTGATTGCGCTGCGCGAGGGTTCGGTGGCCTACGACGGTGACCCGACCACCACCAACCTGCACGCGCTCATCTAGCCCCCGTACGTGTCGACCGTACGAGGCGCAAGCGGCCCAGTGGGTCAGGCGACCGGCGGGTCGGTGAACTGGCTGCCGGCCCGTGCTACGTGCTCGGTCCACTGTGAACCGTCCCAGTAGCGCAGTTCGTAGCGGCCCGACGGGTCGTGGTACCAACCGGCCGGGGTGCCGCCCGTGGACGAGGTGGAGGCAGCAGCCGTGACCACCGAGGGGGTCTGCGAGGCGGGCTGCGGAGAGGGTGCAGCAGTGCCGTACGAACCCGTGCCGTAGGAGCCGGTCTGGGGCATCGTTTGCGTAGTGGGAGCGGTACCCCATCCCGACGGCTCGCCAATCGGGTTCGATGCCGTGGTGACGGGCGTGGGTGCAACGGCAGTTGTCGCAGCCGCCACCTCGACGGCCGGAGCGGCGGCAGCCGTCCCTCGGCTGAGGAAGGCGGTGATGTCGCCACCGGTAGGGATGATCGAGACCACCTGCCACCCGGAGGACGAGAGTTCGGTGAGCTTGGTGGCCAGCGAGGCCGGGTCGTACGAGGAGGCACTGACACTGATGAACTCGGGCATGGCGGCGACGTTACCGCGCAAAAAGGGCTCATCGGCCGTCGGTCCGGGGCGGAACGTCCCGGTCGGGCACCTCCGGCGGTCGTAGCCTGAGGGTGTCATGCGAGCTACATCCATCGGCCACGCGGGAATCCTCATCGAGACCGACGCCGGCACGATCGTCTGTGACCCTTGGTTCCTCCCGGCCTTCTTCGGTTCGTGGTTCGTCTTCCCGCGCAACGACCAACTCGGCCCCGAGCTGATGGCGAAGATCGAGAACCCCGACTACCTCTACATCTCGCACATCCACGCCGACCATCTCGACGAGCCCTGGCTCATTGACCACGTGAACCGGGACACCACGGTGCTGCTGCCCGGCTACCCCACGCGAGAGCTCGAGCGTCGTCTGCGAAACCTCGGGTTCAGCAGGTTCATCCGCACCAAGGACGGCGAGCTCACCGATCTCGGCAACGGACTGCAGGTAGCGATCCATGTGGAGACTGCGATTGCGGACGGCCCGGGCGGCGACTCCGCGCTGGTGGTGCTCGACGGCAAGCACGTCCTCGTCAACCAGAACGACTGCCGAACCACCGACCTTGCGGCCCTCAACAAGCACGGGCGTGTCGACCTGCACTTCCTGCAGTTCTCCGGGGCCATTTGGTATCCCATGGTGTACGACGAGACACCGGAGCGCATGCGCGAACTGGTGGACGCGAAAGTGGACAGCCAACTGACGCGCGCGATGCGTTACGTCGAGGTAGTGGACGCCCGATACGTCGTGCCCTGTGCGGGTCCACCTGCATTTCTCGATGACGACCTGTTCGGTTTCAACATCATTCGCGGCGACGAACTCTCGATCTTCCCCGACCAGCGCGTGTTCCTCGACCGCCTCGCTGCGTCGAACCGCGCAGGGATCATGAACGTGCCCGGTACGTCCATGGAAGTGACGACCGACGGCATCGAGGTCACGCATCCGATGAGCGACGCCGACGTGCAGGCGATCTTCGAGCACAAGGAGCAGTACCTGCGTGCCTATCAGGCGGACTGGAAGGACTGGCTCACTGCGCTCAAGTCCACCTGGATACCTGCACGTGCCGATCTGCTCGACCGACTCAAGGCCTGGTGGGAACCGCTCATGGCTGTCGCCCCAAAACTCCGCGCAGGCATCGGTGCAGGCGTGCTGCTGCGCACTGGTGATCTCGACGTGTATCTCGACATGCCGGCCGGTGAGGTGCGACGCTGGGACGGTGAGCCGTACCACTATCGCTTCGACATCCCGCGCGAACTCGTCGAGACCGTTGCCGCAGAGGAAGCCGTGGACTGGAGCAACGCACTGTTCCTCTCCTGCCGGTTCAGCGCCTCGCGTGAAGGCCCCTACAACGAGTACGTGTACAACTTCTTCAAGTCGCTCTCGAACGAGCGGATGAAGCGCGCAGAGTCTGAGGCCTCACGCAAGCTCGACCCGCCGGAGAATGACGAGGAGATCGAACTGTGCGGGTATCGCCTCGATCGGTACTGCCCACACCGTCAGGCAGACCTGTCGGTATTCGGCGAGGTGGATGGCGACATCCTCACCTGCACCCTGCACGGCTGGCAGTTCGACCTCAAGTCGGGTGAGTGCCTTACCGCAACGGGGAACACGTTGCGCGTGCGCCCGGCTACGAGCTGAGCACCCGCACCGAGAGCCGATAGCGCAGGCGGTAACGACCAGCAGCGATCTGGTACTGGGGAAGCACGTCGGGTCCGCAACTCCCGGTGCCGAGGCCGCGGGTAGCAGCGTCGACATGCACCGTGAGGAAGTCGCGTCGAATGAGTTCGCTCTGATCCCTCGCGGCGAACAGGTCTGCATCGGTGTGCCACGACGCAGAGCAGTGCACGAGACGAGGAACTTCGGGTATGACGCGCAGCGCGATGCCCTCTGAAGGAGCAACCAGCTCGAACCAGCGACAGTCCATGCGGAGGCCGAAGTCCTGCGGAACGAGATACGGCAGCTCGTCCGGTGCTCCACCCCACACGCCAGTGAGGGTGGACGAGCGACGGTCGGGGTAGTTCTCGTGCGGTCCGCGGCCGAACCAACGGACGTGTGTGAATTCCTCGGGCAGGGTGAACGAGACACCAAGACGGGCGGGGTCTGCCAGGGACTCGGGAAGGTGGAACGTGTGGCTGGCGAGGAGTCCGCCGTCGGCGAGTTCTTCCTCGACGTAACGGTGCGTTGCCTCGGCCGGCAGGCCGCGGTGCGCACCCTGTTCCATCCAGCGTGCCAATGCCTTGCCGCCACCGTGGTGCTGTGTCATCAACTTGAATCCGTCGTTATCCGTCGGCGCTCGCCACAGCGTGGGCTCGGGCGAGTCGATGAGGTCGAGCACGCGCGGCTTGTGCGACACCTTGCCCGCCACGCGACCAACTGAAGTGTTCGACGCGCGACGCGTGGCGCCGGCGGGGCGAAGTTCCACTTCGTCCCACGAGACGAGGTGACCGGCCGCCGCCCACAACTCGTCATGGCGTGTACGCCAGGCGAACGAGAGGTGAGTCTCGCCCTCCTCCAGCACGGTGATGCCGGTGGGGAACGGGATCTCGACCGACGAGCCTGCGGCGACCTTTGGCACCTTCAGGCGACCGCGGGATGCGATAACCCCGTTGTGGCGCAGTGTCCAGGTGGCCACCAGCCAACCGAGGTCGCGGAATGAATCTGCGTTGCGGACGATGAGACCCCGTGAGCGCGGTGCGAGCGAGATGCGCGCCGGTCGGTGCACCCACGCCACCTCGCGCATGGCGGGGTGCGGAACGAGATCCGAGGCCATGAGGCCGTCTGCAACGAAGTTGCCGTCGTTGGGACTGTCGCCGAACTGGCCGCCGTATGCGTACCGCCACTCGGGAGACTGGCGCAGGCTCTGGCGGATGCCGTGGTCCTTCCACTCCCAGATGAACCCACCCTGCAGCCCCGGAGTGTTCTCGAACACCCGCCAATAGTCGGCCAGCGAACCGTTCGAGTTGCCCATGGCGTGGTTGTACTCGCACATGATGAGCGGCCGATCTCCATCACCACGCCTGCCGTACATCTCGACAGCCCAGATCGGGGAGTACATCGGGCACACGATGTCGGTGACGTTTCGGCCACCGGTTGCCCAGCCCTCATGGAAAATCGCGCCTTCGTAGTGCAAGGGTCTGCTGGGGTCCGCGTGACGTATCCACGCAGCGAGTGCCTCGTGGTGCGATCCATAACCCGACTCGTTGCCGAGCGACCAGAGGATGACACTCGGGTGATTGCGGTCGCGCTCGACCATCCGCGCTCCACGAGCGATCCACGTACCGCGGTAGCGCGAGTCATGACAGAGGCTGGTGTTGTACGCGTGGCTCTCGATGTTTGCCTCGTCCACCGCGTACAGACCGAGCTCGTCGCACAGGTCGAGGAAACGATGGTCGTTCGGGTAGTGCGCGCAGCGAACTGCGTTGATGTTGTGACGCTTCATCGCCGCGAGGTCTGCACGCATGTCGTCTGGGGTAACGGCCTTGCCGCGCTCCGGGTGGTGATCATGACGGTTGACGCCACGGATCATCACGCGCTTGCCGTTCACCAGCAGTGCACGATCTCGCACCTCGACCGAGCGAAAGCCGATCAACTGACTCACTACCTCGGCTGTGCTGCCGTCGGGACGGATCAGCTCGACGAGCACTCGGTAGCGCTGTGGGGTCTCCGCAGACCACGGCCGCACTCGGGGCACCGCGCCGCGCAGCGAAACGCTGTTTCCCGCAAAGAAGTACGGCGTCTGCTCCGAGGGAATGGGTGCTGTGTCCGACCTGTCGTCCCAGCGCACGGCGAGATGAGCTGAATCCAGGGTCTCTAACCGGGCGCGCACCAGCCAACCATCGGGAACGGGAGTGGTGACATCGTGCGAGGCAACCCGTACGTCGAGCGAGAGCGATGCACCTTCGTCGGTCCACA
>CANIBN010000074.1 GCA_947465505.1 Acidimicrobiales bacterium
GCCGTCTCTACTGAGGCACGCCCCGCCCATGGCGCGTCGCACACGGCCCATCGCAGCGGTGGCCGCTTGCGTCGTCGTGGCGCCGTTGTTGGCGATTGCCCTCGCGTCCTGCGGCAGATCACCGTCGACTACAAGCACCTCTGTCGACGAGACATCCAGTACCGAATCTGCCTCGGGGTCGACCACCTCCGCAGTGGTGACCTCGTCTGAACCCCAACCGTCTGACACCGGGGTTTCCGCCTCCACGGCCGCACCAGCGGGTACCCCTACCTCCGTCGAGTCCAGCGACCTGCTTGTCGCTGCGCTTCCTCGTCAGGCCGATCTTCCCGAGGGGTGGACGCTCGGGGCGCAGCAACCCAAAACGGGCTTCCAACCGGCATCCGGGCCGTTCATCGGATCCTGCAGCGGGGGCAACGCCGACGCACGGGCACTCGAGCACCATGCATTCGGTGCGGCGAGCGGCGCTGCCTATGACGCTCCGCGCGGCGCGTGGGGCTACGTCAGCATCATCGGGTTCCCCACCGTGGACGACGCCCGGGGCTACGTCGACCTCACACGGGATCTCGCCGAGTGCACACAGCAGTTCACGGTCGAAGAAGGCGCGTCCTCCGGTACCTATGACGGCTTCGCCGACGGGGCACTCGACGGGAAGCAGGAGTGGTCGGTGACCGAGACGGTGACGAACTCGGTCCCCGACGTGTCGGGGACCGATGAGGCGCTGGCCGTGGTGCTGCGTGACGTCCTCACCTCGACGCTTGACGGAACGACCTACTCGGCGCAACTGGACGACGTCAGTGTGCTCGAGCGATACGGGCGATTCGTCCTTGTGGCGAACCTCAGCTCGTACTGCTGCGACAACGGATACCGACAACCCGCTGGCAGCGAATTCGTCACGCTCGCCGACCTCCTTCCGGCCATGGACGCGATTCGCGCCCACGCCCGATCGGCCCTCGCCGGTCGCTAGCGTTCTCCTCGACTTCCCCGAGTGTCGAGCGGCCAGCGCCGCACCGCCGGAGGCAGTCCATGCAACCCTTCGATCTCTTCAACCAGGCGCCGCAGCAATCGACGCGTGATCGTCTCATACGGCATGTTCGTGCGCTGCTCGTATGGGTCGGCGCGCGCCGAATCCTCGTCGCGGTATCGGTGGTCGTTGCCGCTGCACTCGGTGGCTGGTGGTTGCTCCACGCGCCAGCACCCGCTGTGGAACGCAGCCTGCCCTTCTCGTCCGGTCCCGGCGCGTCGGCCGTGCCATCCTCCCCGACAACGGACGCACCGGCTGTGCCAGCAAGTTCGTCACCTGCCTCATCGGTGGTCGTGCACGTTGCAGGTGCGGTACGACTTCCGGGGCTCGTGAGGTTGCCCGGCGGCCAGCGTGTAGACGATGCGGTGCGTGCGGCGGGTGGTGCGCTGAGCGATGCCGACCTCGATGCGCTCAACCTGGCCGCTGTGCTGATGGATGGCCAACGCGTGTACGTACCGCGTGTTGGCGAGGTGGTCAGCAGCGCTGTCGCGCCGGACGCTTCGGGTCCGGCGTTACGTATCAATCTCAACACGGCGCCGGCGGAGGACTTCGACACGCTCCCCGGGGTTGGACCGAGCCTTGCTCGCGCCATCGTGGCGTACCGCGCGGCGCACGGTCCGTTCCGCCGTGTCGACGACCTGCTCTCGGTGCCAGGCATCGGCCGGTCGAAACTTGCCCAGTTCCAATCGTTGGTCACGGTGTGACGTGCGGCGACCGATGAGCGATGCCGAGGCCGTGCTCATGGCGGTCTGTGCCGTCCTCGGCTGCCTGGTTGCCCGCCCGGTTCCGCTCTGGTTCTGCGCATCGGTCGTCGTCGTGGCCCTCTCGGTACGAGCGCCATGGCTTGCGGTGCTCGCGGCGCTGCTGCTCGGTTCGGCGTGGTCCCACCGGGCGTGGGGCGCGGTGGGTGTACCGAGCACTTCCCGCCCGGCCGAGGCCTTCCACGGTCCGGCGGTGCTGGTGATCGACCCGGTGCGGGTGGGAGGCGTCACGCATGTCGTCCTCCGCATTCGCCAGAAGCGCTACGACGTGTGGGCGGCGGGTTCGCCCGGTCGCCGACTGTTGCGCCGCAGCGCGTTCCAGGTGGTGTGGGTCGAGGGGACGCTTCGGCCGCCCCCGCCGCGGCGGTGGAGGCGTCTCGCTCTGCGCCACATCGTTGGCGAGATGCAGGTGCGCAGCGTGGTGGATTGGTCGAGCGGGAGTCCGCTTGCACGCAGTACCCAGCGAACGCGCGACGCGCTGTCCCGTGGCGCGAGGGTCCTCAGTGCAGTGGACCGTTCGCTGTTCCTCGGGCTCGTGATCGGTGACGATCGGGACGAACCTCCCTCGCTCGTGGACGACTTCCGTGGCGCGGGACTCGGTCACCTCACGGCCGTGTCCGGGCAGAACGTCGCATTTCTGCTGGCCGTAGCGTCGCCGCTCCTGCGTCGGTGCCGACCGCTCTGGCGCTGGCTGCTCACGGTGATGCTCCTCGGCTGGTTCGCAGCGCTCACGCGCTTCGAACCGTCGGTCCTGCGGGCCACGGTGATGGCTGGTCTTGCTGCAACCGCCTTCGGTCTCGGGCGCGTTGCCTCGCCGCTGCGACTTCTTGCGCTCGCCGTCACTGCGCTGGTGATCGTCGACCCGTTCCTCGTCTGGTCGCCGGGGTTCTGGCTGTCGGTCTCGGCAACCACGGGAATCGTGCTGTTTGCCCGACGGTTGGCTGCGGGGCTTCCTGGTCCGCGCTGGCTTGCGCTCGCATCAGCGGTCACGCTGTCTGCGCAGGTGGGCGTCGCTCCGGTGGCCTGGTTGGTGTTCGGGCGGGAAGCGGTGTGGGCGCTTCCCGCAAACGTGCTCGCCGAACCGGTGGCCGCCTTCGTGATGACCTATGGACTGCCTGCCGGGTTGCTGGCCGGCGCATTGCCCGGGTGGTGTGCGGCAGTGGTGCACGGGCCGAACCTGTTCGCACTCCGCTGGTTACGGCTGGTAGCGGGCACTGCTGCCGGGGGTGACTGGCCGTGGGCCAGGCCGGTCGTATCGCTCGGCGGCGTGCTGCTCGTGGGGTGGCTGCTTCGGCGATCGGCGCGGGCACTAGGTTCGACGCGGTGACGGTGCACCTCATTTCGGGCGACGACGCGGCCCTGGTTTCGTCCACGCTCACCGACCTTGTGCACCGCCTTGTGGGCAACGAGGACCGTTCGCTCATGGTCGATGATTTCGATGCCGACGACTACCTGCTCGCCGATGCCGTCGATGCCGCACAGACCCCGCCGTTTCTTACCGAGCGCCGGGTGGTGGTGGCCCGAGACATCAACCGGTTCAACGCCGAGGAGATAGCGGCCCTCACCCGCTACCTCGAGGATCCGCTCGACACCACCGATCTGGTGTTGGTGGCCGGTGGCGGACGCCTGCCCAAGGGCGTCAGCGATGCCGTGAAGTCTGCCGGCGGAGAGGTGCACAGCACCGCAGTGCCCTCCAACAAGAAAGAGCGCGGGCTCTGGATGGAGCAGCACGTCGCCGAGACGGGGATGCACCTCGACGCCGCAGCGCTCACGCTGGTGCGGGACTGGTTGGGCGAGGACGCCGGCCGGCTAGCCGGACTCCTCGACACCCTCGAGAGCACCTACGGCAAGGGCCGCACCCTGAAGGTTGCAGACGTCACCCCATTCCTCGGCGAGGCGGGAAGCGTGCCGCCGTGGGACCTCACCGATGCCATCGACCGGGGCGACACCACCACGGCACTCTCGCTGCTGCACCGCATGATGCGGGCGGGGGAGCGTCACCCCCTGCAGATCATGTCGATCCTCCACAACCACTATGGGCGCCTGCTCAGACTCGACGGCGCCGAGGTGCGAGACGAGAACGTCGCTGCAGCACTGCTCGGGGTGAAGCCGGGGTATGCCGTGAAGAAGGCAATGGAACTCTCCCGTCGCCTCGGGTCGTCATCGGTGCAGCGGGCCATCGCCTTACTAGCCCAGGCCGACCTCGACCTGCGTGGCCATCGCGACTGGTCCGAGTCGCTCGTCATGGAGGTACTCGTTGCCCGCCTGAGCCGACTCGGCGGTGGCGACAGCCGTCGTCGCTAGGCGGCCGTGCGAACCACCGGGCTTCCCGCCGGCTGAAAAATGCAACGGACCCGGCGCTCAGAGCAGCCGGGTCCGTAAGGAGTGCAGTAACGAGTGCGTCAGGCGGACGCGTTGACCCGCTTCATCAGACGGCTCTTCTTGCGGGCCGCTGCGTTCTTGTGGATGACGCCCTTGGTGGCGGCGGTGTCGAGGCGCTTCACGGCGGCCTTTACGGCGTCGTCCTGGCCCTCGGTGCCGATCGCACGGGCGGCATTCTTCACACGGGTCTTCAGTTCGCTCTTGACCGCCTTGTTGCGCTCTTGGCGCTTCTCGTTGGTCAGGATGCGCTTCTTCTGCGACTTGATGTTAGCCATGTGCGTCTCGCTCGATCTCGGACAGGGCTGATGCCCTGTAAGCCCCGAAAGGATAGCGCCGGATTCGGGCCCTGCACCACCTTCTCGGCAGTCCGTACACGGGCCAACCTGCCACCACCGGTAGGCTGGTCTCCCGGTCCGGCCCCTGTGGCACCCGGCCCCACACCCTCATGGACCTCGCCCGCATCCGGAACTTCTCGATCATCGCGCACATCGACCACGGCAAGTCGACGCTGTCCGACCGCATTCTCGAGATGACCGGGGCCGTAGATGCCCGGGAGATGCGGGCCCAGTACCTCGACTCGATGGACCTCGAGCGTGAGCGGGGCATCACCATCAAGGCGCAGAACGTCCGGGTGGGCTGGAAGGACCACGTTCTGCACCTCATCGACACCCCCGGTCACGTGGACTTCGGCTATGAGGTGTCCCGCTCACTGGCAGCCTGCGAGGGCGTGGTACTCGTCGTCGACGCCGCCCAGGGCATCGAGGCCCAGACCCTGGCGAACTGTTACCTCGCCCTCGAACACGATCTCGAGATCGTGGCAGCCCTCAACAAGATCGACCTACCGGCGGCAGACCCGGACCGCTACGCGAAGGAGATCGAGACCGTCCTCGGTATCCCGGCGGGCGACATCCTGCGCATCTCGGCCAAGACCGGTGCCGGCGTGCCCGAGCTGCTCGACGCAATCTGCGAGCGCATCCCTGCGCCGAAGGGCGATGCGGACGCACCGCTCCAGGCGCTCATCTTCGACTCCCAGTTCGACCAGTACCGCGGCGTGGTGTCCAGTGTGCGCGTGATGAACGGCCGCCTCTCGTCGGGCAGCAAGCTGCGCTTCATGCAGACCAACGCGCTGCACGAGGCCATCGAGGTCGGCGCCCGCCGCCCGGCACCCACGCCGGTGGCCGAGCTCGGCCCCGGCGAAGTCGGTTATCTCATCGCCGGCATCAAGGACGTCGGCGAGGCACGTTCGGGCGAGACCGTCACCACCGAGCGACACGGTGCCACCGAGCCGCTACCCGGTTATCAAGACCCCAAGCCGATGGTGTTTTGTGGGCTCTTCCCCGTAGACGGCGATGATTTCGAGACGCTGCGCGAGAGCCTCGAGAAGCTGAAGTTGAACGACGCCTCCATCACCTACTCGCCCGAGTCCTCGGGTGCGCTGGGCTTCGGTTTCCGCTGCGGTTTCCTCGGCCTGCTGCACATGGAGATCGTGCGCGAGCGGCTCGAGCGAGAGTTCGATCTATCGCTCATCGCCACGGCCCCGTCGGTCGAGTACCGCGTCACGCGCACCGACGGCACGGTGGTGGTCATCGACAACCCATCCGACCTGCCGAACCCGCAGAGCATCGACAAGATCGAGGAGCCGTACTTCCGCGTGAGCATTATCACGCCCAAGGAGTACACGGGAACACTGATGGACCTCTGTCAGACCCGTCGTGGCGACCTCAGCAAGATCGAGTACCTGTCCCCGGAGCGGGTCGAACTGCACTACAAGGTGCCGCTCGCCGAGGTAGTCATCGATTTCTTCGACCAGATGAAGTCGCGTACACAGGGCTACGCCAGCCTCGACTACGAGCTCTCCGGCTACGAGCCGTCGAACCTCGTGAAGGTCGATCTGTTGCTCAACGCGATCCCGGCCGACGCGTTCTCCACCATCGTGCACCGCGACAAGGCGTACGACTATGGCCGTCGCATGTGCGAGAAGCTGCGCGAGCTCATCCCACGCCAGATGTTCGACGTGCCGATCCAGGCGGCCATCGGCGGCAAGATCATCGCCCGTGAGACCGTGAAGGCCAAGCGCAAGGACGTGCTCGCGAAGTGTTACGGCGGTGACATCTCCCGCAAGCGCAAGCTGCTCGAGAAGCAGAAGGAAGGCAAGAAGAAGATGAAGGCGATCGGTCGGGTCGAGGTACCCGGCGACGTGTTCATCAACGCACTCCGACTGGACGACTGATGGCCCGCAGCCTCGGCGACCGACCCACGTTCCGCGCCCTGAAGCACCGGAACGCCCGGTTGTTCTTCGCCGGGCTCTGGGTGTCGCAGGTGGGCTCGTGGATGCAGACGGTTGCTACTGCGCTGCTCGTGAAGCGTCTCGCTCCAGATCGTTGGGAAGGTGTACTGCTCGGCGTTGCGGTCGCCGCGCAGTTCGTCCCGATGCTGCTGTTCGGCGCGTGGTTCGGTGCGTTCGCAGACCAGCGCAACCGCTGGCGCCTCACGATCATCACGCAGATCGCCATGGCGGTGCAGGCGGTGGCGCTCGCCATCATGACCCTTGCCGGCGTGGCGAACATTCCCGTGCTGCTGGTGATGGCCGCTGTGCTCGGCATCATCGCCACGGTCGACAACCCGGCGAGGCGCGGCGTGGTGACCGAACTGGTCGAGCCGTCCGGTATCGCAAACGCGATGGCGCTCAACACGGCAACGATGACTGGCTCGCGTGCGGTCGGTCCGGCGCTGGCAGCACTGCTCCTTCCTGCCGTCGGGTTCGGTTGGTGTTTCATGATCAACGGCATCTCGTTCATCGGCATCGTGGGTGGCCTGCTGCTCATGGACCGCGAAGCACTGCACCACACCAAGCCCGCACCCCGTGGCGGCACACCGGTGCGCGACGCGCTCCGCTACATCCGCAACGACCCGTCGCTTGCACGGGTATTCATCGTGATGGTGGTCGTGTCCACCTTCGCCTTCAACTACCAAGTGGCCCTGCCTCTCCTGGTCCAGGATCGTTGGCACTCGCGTGAGTCCTGGTTCGGCATCCTTCTCGCCGTGGTGAGCGCAGGGTCGTTCGCCGGGTCGCTCTTTGTCGCAGGCCGGCAGGAGGTCACCGAGCGCCTCTACTACCTGTTCACGTTCATGCTCGCCGGCGCGGCGGTCGCCATGGCATTCGTGCCGAACGTGTGGTGGGCCGTTGTGGTGTCGATTCCGATGGGGGTCGGTGGTGCAGGGTTCCTCGCTATTGGTAACGCGCTCTCGCAGCTGCGGACACCCGGCGAGATGCGCAGCCGCATGCTCGCTCTCGTAGCGGTGGCGTTCCTCGGGTCCACCCCGATCGGCGGACCGATCACTGGTCTGGTGGGCGACATCGCCGGCTCGGAATGGGCGCTTGCCTATGGGGGAATCCTCACGCTCGGTGCAGCGTTGTGGGGAGCATCGGCGCTCGCCCGAGCCCCGAAGAACCAGCAGGAGGCAGTTCGGCTGTGAGCAACCCAGTATCGGTGATGTGGTTCCGTCGAGATCTGCGGGTTGAGGCGAATGTGGCGCTCCAGACTGCGATGAGCCGTGGACGGGTGGTTGCGCTGTTCGTCATCGACCCGACGCTCGTTGCGTCGTCTGGTGGGCCTCGCCTCACCTTTCTTCGCGAGAGCCTCGCAGCGATCGACGTGGCATTGGGTGGCCGTTTGGTCGTCCGTGTCGGGGACCCTCGCGTCGTGGTGCCGGCGGTAGCGGGGGAGTGCACGGCGTCCAGCGTCTATGTCGCGCGTGACTTCACGCCGTACGGACGCGCGCGAGATCGCGCAGTGAGCGAGGCGTTGTCCGCAGTGGGCATCACGCTCAAGGGGATCGGCTCGCCGTACGCCATCGCGCCTGGCACCGTGGTAAAGCCCGACGGTGGGTCGTACGCCGTGTTCACCCCGTACTGGAAGACGTGGCGGAGGCTGCTCACCGAGCGACTGGCGTCCGAACCGAACGGCGGTCGCAGTGACGACGGCGTCGATCCGTCCCGCCTCGTGGAGATCGCGAGCGATGCATTCGAGTGGCCGGCCAACGCCTACTCGGACTGTGCCCTTCCGCCCGCAGGTGAGGTGCCGGCGTGGGAGCGCTGGCAGTGGTTTCGTGAGAATGGTCTCGGCCGCTACGCGGACCTACGCAATACGCCGTCGATCGACGGCACGAGTCAGTTGTCCACGGCGCTGCGATGGGGTGTGCTGCACCCCTTGCAACTCATTGAGGAGTGCGACGGCTCACCTGAGGCCGAGGCGTACGTGCGCGAACTCTGCTGGCGGGAGTTCTACGCAGACATTCTCTACCAGCGCCCCGAGAGTTCGTGGAAGAACCTCGACGGGCGTTTCGACCGGATGCAGGTGGACACCGACGACGCAGCAAGGCAACGGTTCGCCCAGTGGCAGGAGGGTCACACCGGGTTCCCGATCGTCGACGCCGGAATGCGCCAGTTGGCCCGAACGGGTTGGATGCACAACCGTGTCCGGATGATCGTCGGGTCGTTCCTCGTGAAGGATCTCCACCTGCCCTGGCAGTGGGGCGCCAAGCATTTCATGGACCATCTGGTGGACGGCGACCTCGCCTCCAACAACCACGGCTGGCAGTGGGTAGCGGGTTCGGGGACCGACGCTGCGCCCTATCACCGCATCCTGAACCCCACCCTGCAGGCGGAACGGTTCGACCCGAGCGGCGCCTACGCCCAGCAATGGATCGAGGAATGGCCGCTGGTCGGGCCTGCCATGGTGGACCACGGCGTCGAGCGGGCCGAAGCGCTGAGACGGCGTGCGGCGCTGTCGGTAGCCTGAGGGTCCGATACTCGAATGATCCGGTGATGCACATGCTCGACGAACGCAAGACAGCGATCCTGCGCGCCGTAGTGCAGGAATACATCGAGACGGCTCTGCCCGTCGGTTCCGGCCACGTGGCCAGCGCGCCCGGGGTTCAGGTGTCGCCCGCCACGGTGCGTAACGAGATGGCCGTGCTCGAGCAGGAGGGCTACCTCGCCCAACCTCATACGTCTGCAGGTCGCATTCCCACAGACAAGGGTTACCGCTTCTTCGTCGACCACCTCTCTGCTCCGGGTCGACTCGACGACGTGAGGCGCCAGCAGGTCGGCGCCTTCTTCGAGACCTCCCGTGGCGCGCTCGAGGGTCTGCTCCGGCGTACGAGCCAGTTGCTCACCGACCTCACCAGTTACGCATCCGTGGTTGTCGGGCCCAGTCAGGACCGAGCCACGGTTCGCAGCGTGCAGATCGTCGGGCTCAGCCCGCGTCACGGCACGGTGGTCATCGTGCTCTCGAACGGCACCGTGGCGAGTGAGTCGCTCGACCTGGGTGTCGACACCTCAGACGCGAAGATCGCCGCCGCAGGTGCACACCTCGCTCACCACCTCGTCGGTCATCCACTGTCCAGCGACCGGGTCGTGCCGGACAGCGGCGACCGCGCCGTTGATGCACTCTGTGCCACGGCACTCAACGCGTTCGCCGACCACATGAACGATTCGGTCTCGCCGGTGTTCGTGCGTGGTGCGTCGTCGATGGCCACGGCGTTCGATGCTGTGGCAACGGTGCGCGAGGTGCTCTCCGCACTCGAGCAGCAACTCGTGGTGGTGTCGCTGGTGCACGACGTCCTCGACCGTGGTCTCTCGGTGGCCATTGGAGCCGAGCATGGCGTGGAACCGCTCGTCTCGTGTGCTGTTGTCCTTGCACCGGTGATGGCCGAAGGTGAGCAGGTGGGTACCGTCGGGGTGGTGGGACCCACACGTATGAACTATCCGCACGCGCTTGCCACGGTGGACGTGGTGAGCGAGCGACTGGGCCGTCGCCTCGAGGAGGGCTGACCCGGTGGCCGATTTCTACGAACTGCTCGGGGTGTCCCGCGGCGCAAGTGCAGACGACATCAAGAAGGCGTACCGCCGTCGCGCTCGCGAACTTCATCCGGACGCAAACCCCGACGACCCGACGGCGGAGGACCGCTTCAAGGAAGTAGCACGCGCCTACGAGGTGCTGAGCGACACCGACCAGCGCGCCCGATACGACCAGTTTGGCGAGGCCGGTCTCGGCGGTGCCGGTGGTCAGGGCGACTTCTTCGGTGGCGGTGGTGGTGGCGGTATCAACGACATCTTCGAGGCGTTCTTCGGCGGCGGTTTCGGTGGCGGGCAGCGCGGCCCTTCCGGCCCTCCCCGTGGGCAGGACCTCGAGGTGGTTGCCGACATCGCGTTCGAGCAGGCGGTGTTCGGAGCCAACATCCCGGTCTCGGTGCGCACGGCATCGGTGTGCGACACCTGCAGCGCCACCGGCGCGGCACCAGGCACGTCGGCCACCACCTGTGCCGGATGCCAGGGCACGGGTCAGGTTCGTCGGGTGCGCCAGAGCCTGCTCGGCCAGATGGTCACGAGCGGGCCGTGCAACCAGTGCGGTGGCGTCGGCCAGCTCATCGCCTCGCCGTGCACCACGTGCCGTGGCGAGGGTCGCGTCATCGGTGAGAAGACGTACAACGTCGACGTTCCTGCCGGCGTCGACAACGGCTCCACCCTGCGTCTGTCGGGTCGCGGCGCCGTGGGCCCACGTGGTGGCGGAACCGGGGATCTCTACGTGCACCTGCGCGTTGCCGAGCACGATCGTTTCGTCCGCGACGGCGACGACCTCGTGGGCGACCTCGTGGTGTCGGTGGCGCAGGCTGCGCTCGGAACCGAGATCGAGTTCGAGACACTCGACGGCACCGAGACCGTCGCAGTTCCCGCCGGTTCGCAGTACGGCAAGGTGTTCGTGTTCCGCGGCAAGGGTGTTCCTCATCTCAACGGTCGTCGCACCGGTCGAGGAGATTTGCGTGTGGTGCTGCGCATCGAGGTGCCGACGAAACTCACGGAGAAAGAAGCGGAACTGCTGCGTGCCTTCGCTGCAGCCCGTGGTGAATCGGTGAACGACACAGACCACTCGCTGCTCGGCCGCATCAAGTCAGCGTTCTCGTGATCGAACTCGCTGGCTCGTCTGCGCATGTGGTCGTCGACGACCTCGTGGTGCCGGCGCTGTCGAGCGAAGACGAACACCACCTAGGGCGCGTGCTCCGACTGCGACCAGCAGAGCGCGTGAGCGCCACCGACGGTCGTGGGGGATGGCGCTGGTGCCGGTGGACCGGCAGCGGCATCGAGCCCGACGGTGAGGTGACTGCGACGGACAGTCCTGCTCCTCTGATCACCGTGGCCTTTGCGGTCGTGAAGGGCGACCGTCTCGACTGGATCGTGCAGAAGCTCACCGAGATCGGGGTGGACCGTCTGGTGCCGCTTTCTGCCGAGCGTTGCGTGGTGCGGTGGGATGCGACCAAGGCAAACACTCAGGTCGAGCGGCTGCGCCGGATCGCTCGTGAGGCCAGCATGCAGAGCCGCCGGGTGTGGCTCCCCGAGGTTGCCCCGCTCACCGATGCACGTCTGTTCCTCGGTGAGCCCGGTGTGGCGCGCGCGGATTTCGGCGGGCCCCTGCTCGGAACGTTCGGCGCCGCGGCTGGGTCAGCCGTCGCCATCGGGCCGGAGGGCGGTTGGAGCGAAGCCGAACGGGCCGTCAGTCCGCTCGCCGTCTCTCTGGGCGACACCGTCCTACGGGCCGAGACGGCAGCGATTGCGGCTGGGGTGCTCCTCGTCGCCGCCCGTCGTTGACGGGTTTCCGCCACCTCGACGACAGCAAAGAGTGCGCTTGCCTTGACGCAGGGTGGAAATTGGCGGTCACACTGAGTAGTGTTCTGACCGCATGCGTGGCGGAGTCACGCGCCGAAGACGTCTAGCAAGGGGCGACCACATGGAAGAGTTCGACGAGGAACTGTCTGCGTACAGCCGCAAGGTGGGTGACCGCCTGCGGGCTATCCGTCGTCA
>CANIBN010000075.1 GCA_947465505.1 Acidimicrobiales bacterium
GCATGGGACACCACTGAGGAGGACGTCGACCGTTTCGCTGCAGGAGTGCGGGCGTTACTCGCTGGCGGATGAGTGCCTACGCACGGTCCCGGCACCTCTGGCGACCGTTTCACCAGAGGCCTCTTCTTCACAGGGAGTAGACTCACGCCGAACCGCTGATCGTGCACAACCGGAGGGGCCAATTTCATGATTCCGAACGAGGCGCGCGCCGAGAGCAAGGCGCCGAAGGGCCGCCGTGCACGTCGGCGCTCGATCGTCATCTCTGGTGTCGTCACCGCCCTGGTCTGTCTCACGGTTGCTGTCGTGGTGCTCGCGGTTACCTCGGGTGGAGGACGCGCAGGGACCCTGTCGGGAGCCGACGGAATCTCCTCCTTCGACCCGACCTCGGGGATCGTAAATGCCGAGGTGCACATCGTGGGCTCCGGATTCACTGGCGCAACAGACGTGCGATTCAACGGGGTCGCCGCCACATCGTTCAACGTGATCTCCGATACCGAGATCGCCACGCTCGTTCCGGAAGGAGCGACCAAGGGCCCTATCACGGTAGTAGTGCCTGATGGCGACATCGTGAGCGCAGACGACTTCCGACCCGGGGCGCCGATCATCGACGGGTTCGCTCCGTCGAGCGCGGCAGCAGGTGCGGTCATCACCATTGCCGGATCCAACCTGCGCGACGTGAAGACGGTGCGGATCAACGGCGTTCAGACTCCGGCAACGAACGCAACGGACGACACGGTTCAGGCAATCGTCCCCAACAACGCCTCGAGCGGCCTCGTCTCGGTGGTCACCGATGCCACGAACGCTGCAAGCGAAACCCAGATCACCATCACCTCTCCGTCGATCAGCGACATCTCCCCTCACTTCGGTGCGCCGGGCTCGCAGGTCACGATCACGGGTGCGAATCTCGGATCGCTCACGGGCGTCCAGTTCAACGGGACACCCGGAGGCGTCGTGTCGAGGGCGGCAGACGGGTCGAGTGCGGTGGTCACCGTGCCGCCCAGTTTCACCGAGGGCCCGTTGACACTTGTCGGCTCGAACGGTCAGGTGGTGAGCGACGACAGTTTCGGTACCGGACCGCTGATTACCGCGATCTCCCCGACTACGGCGTCCGTCGGTAGCACCGTCACCATCACCGGCAAGTACCTGAAGAACACGTCCCTCGTGTCGTTCTCCGGGATGAACGACATCGGTGCGGCTTTCACGGTGGTCTCTGACACCCAACTCTCGGTGGTTGTTCCCGATGCGGCCGGTTCGGGTCCCATCACGGTGGTCTCGGGCGGCGCTACCACCAGCGCAGCCTCGATCACGATCGCCGGCAGGGTGACATCGTTCGCGCCCGAGATCGGTCCGGCAGGAACAACGGTCACCGTGTACGGCACGGGGTTCACCGGAGCAACATCGGTTCGCTTCAACGGGGTGGCGAGCGGCACGATCAAGGTCCTCTCGGACACCAAGGTCACCGCTACCGTGCCCACTGCCGCAACCTCGGGCCCGATCACCGTCGTGACATCGGCGGGCACACTCACCAGTGCCGACTCCTTCACCGTCGGTGCGGTGCCGGCAATTGCGCCGTCGTACGACCGCAACGCACCCGCGCCCGCTCCGATCACAGCGGACCCCGCTGCACCGGCCGGGGGAACCGACTTCTCGAAGCAGCAGACCGTGAAGATCGCCGGTATCACCTTCACCGGGATGACGGCCCAAGCGGCCCCCACCACGACGACCCTGGCGGCAACGACGACCACTCGAGCCACCACCACGGCGGCGCCAACCACCACCATCACGGCGACGACCACTACTCTCCCGGGCGCCACGACGACCGCGCCCACGTCTACGTCGACTCCCGCCAACACGACGGTTGCCCCGACCACCACGATCCCGCAGACGCCGTACAGCGGCACTGCGACGATCGCAATCGGCACGGCATCGACGTTCCTCGCAAAGGTGACCTACACCGATCCGTTGAACTGGTCGATCACCCCGAACACCACGTCGCTGAGCGTCACCATCCCAATGGCCGGAAAGACGATGACCGTGTCGACGCTGACGGGCAGCATCGTCGCCTCGGGCGGGAATATCACCTGGGGCCTGAAGGGCGTTGGTGCAGCCACGGCACTCATCGCCAGCAAGTTCACGATGAACGCCGGATCCGTTGTCTACTTCACCGGCACGTGCCCTCTTGGCTTCTCGAAGACACTCTGCAAGGAAGGCTCAGGGCCGTTCGCTCGGATCGACGGGAGCAGTGGCACCACAGGATTGGCTGCCGTGGTCGGCAACATCGTGCCGAGCCAGACGGGAATGGCATATCAGGCCGTGGCCGATCTCAACTCGAAGGTCTTCAATCTCGACGCCAGTTATCCAGCCGGAACGATGGCGACGATTCGCGATGGTCGACTGCGCATCGCCTACAAGGACGCAGAGTTCGCGAAGGTCGAGACAGATGTTGCCATCGATTCGGGATCGGTCAACAACGGTCTCGATATCGTCGTCACGGGAAAGTCACACGTCGACGTCCCCTACCTCGGAGGCTTCAATCCCCCGTCGATCGCCGTTTGGTACCTCGACGGCGGCTCGATGCTCACCTTCAAGTTCCCCATCAAGCGCGTCATCGGTGAGGCCTCCATGGGCTCGGCGACCTTCGTGACCGGTCATGGCTCGCCTGTACAGGCCACCATCGGCGGCGAACCTCGCCAACTCTCAGACGGGGCATGGGTATTTGTCGGCTCCATGCGCATGCCGTCGTACATGCAGCGCGCGTTCAAGGTCGACTCCGGCGAGGTACTCGCGGTAGCAACGATGACGGGCAACGGCTTCACCGAGGTGAAGGCGATGTTCCGCACACCGATCGAACTGCCGAAAATCCCCTATGTGGAAACCTCCTTTGAGGGCTTCGAGGCCGGACTCCGTTTCAACGAGAGCAACCCAGACCTGTCGGTCGAGATCTTCGCCAGCGCGAGCGGAACGATCAAGCTCGCCGACAACGCACCCTTTGCGGTCGCACTCGAGATTGCCTTCTCCTTCGGCAAGGAGTTCTCGTGGTCCGTTGCGTTAACCGGCAGTGGTACGGAGGGACGCTCCGTGTGGCCCGACATGTTCGGCGTGAAGGACTTTGATCTCGACAAGTTCTCGGTCGAAGCAACCTTCGTGGGCTTTTCGCTCGCGGGTGTTGGTCTTGCAGGATCAGGCTCGCTGCCCGGGAAACTGCTCGAGTACATGGGCGCCACTGACGGACTTCCCCAACCTGCATCGTTTGTGGTGAACCTGTCTGCACTGGACCCGTGCCTCGAGGTAACGGCGGGAACGCCTGACAACGCTTCGCCCTTGTTCTCGATTCCGCCAAACTCCGGAGCGATCTCCATTAACTACTTCCGGATCAGCGCGTCCCCCAATGGATGCATGGTTGGAGTGTTTGATGTCCCTGCCGGGGTGGTGATTGCAGAGAAGGGAACGTTCTTCGGGATCAAGAAGGACTACCTACTGGCGTTCAACCCGAACCCGACCGGTCCGACAGCTGCCACGAAGTCACCGTCCTTCTACGGCTGGGACATCAGCTCGACCTCCGCCGATAAGGGTTCGATCAAGTTCAAGTACAAGCTCACCTGGGGTGCTGGCGGTTGGAACCCGATGCCGTACTTCTACCTCGATGGCCTCCTGAAACTTGGCGACAACAACGAGATGCAGGTTCACGGCGGATGCGCGGTGCTCGGGGGAATCCCAAACTGTTATGCGAAGGGCTTCGGCACAATTGACCTCGGACTCGGACTGAGCGCTGACATGGCCGTCGATGCTCAGGGGATCGGTCTGGGGACGATGACTGTTGCGGCTGTCGGCGACATCAACATCTTCGGGCTCAAGTTCAGTCTTGCCGGATCGTTTACCTCGGTTGACGGTGCTCCTCTCGGCTTTGACTTCTCTGCCACGGCAGACCTGCCTGGAAAGAGCGCCTTGCTCGACAAGCTCTCGGTTCGACTCGGCTTCGGCATTCGACAGACGGTCGCCCTCTGCAAGACCAGCACCGGGATGCTGAAGTCGTGTACGAAGTGGGTCACCGATCCGCTCTTCTCCTTAGCGATCGAGGGGAACACCGGCGGACTCATGAAGGTCGTCAATGGCGCCGCCGATGCGTTCGGGGCGCCCCCGGCCCCGAGCGGGGGCCGGTACAAGCTCCGTGCAGCGTGGGAGCCGACAATGACGTCGATCTCGTTCGGCGGTACCACCTCGTTTTCCCTTGGCTCCCTCGGCACCGTTTCGCCGTCGCTGAACTTCTCGATGTGCCTCACCAAGGACTGCTTCGGCAGGGTGTCCGCAAACTTCGACATCACGTTCAGGAAAGCCGGGAAGTCCTTCAGCTTCTCGGACATAGACCTCGGGGAGGATTGGAACTTTGCCTATTCCGGCACCACTTCGGCCTCGTTCTATGAATCGGGCAAGATCGGCGATAGCTGGGGAGGTCTCAAGGGGACTATTAGCGGGAGCGTGACGCTCGGCGTGAACTTCGACTCGAGTCCCTTCAGCGTCTCGTTCACGGTGAAGGCCTCGCTCAACGCGAAGGCGTACATCGGCGCTGGCGGCGACTGGAACAGTGTTGGTTCGGTCGGTGTCAGCTTCGACAGCGACAGCGGCGATGCGTGCATCAAGGTGGACGGCACCAGGCTCTGCGTGTGAGGCGCGGGACGCGCCGCTGCTGATCGGGGCAAACTGTGGTCTATGGAGCGCCCCGCAGATCGTCACGAAACAGCGCTTATCGCCGCGTGGGCGGAACTCGGTGACCCTCGAGGTGTCGTCTCCATACAGGAGGTCTCCGCCTTCGTCTCCACCAATCACGTCTATCGAGTGACGTTCGAAGACGCAAGCACGGTGATCGGCAAGGTGTCGAGCTACGGCTCATACTTCCTCTTTGCCGAGGATCACGACCGGCTACATGCCTGCTCGGTGGCACTCCAGGGAACCCGTTTCGAAGGCATGCTCGCCGACATCGTCACCAAGGACGATCGCGCCTACACCTGGTACGACGGGTCGCTGTGGGTGGCCTTCTATCGCGAGGTGGAGCGCCGGGATGCACTCCCCCGTGTGCTCACCGCTGCAGAGGTGGAGAACTTCGGCCGGGAGATGGCCGAGTTCCATCTGGCCTGCACTGCCATCGCACCGTTGCTGCCGCCTTCGTCGAAGTCCATCAAGTCCGATGCGATCCACCTGCTCGATCTCCTCGAGAGTCCGTTCGCCTCACGCAACTTCGGACTGCTTCCCGAGCGGATCGGTCGTATTCGGCGCCATACCCACGAGTTCCTCACCGAACTCGAGCGCATTCGTTACGACTACTGGCCGAAGATCCCTGTGCTGATCGACTGGAACCTCGGCAACTTCTCGATCGACCGCCAGTCCGACGGGACCTTTCGTCTGTTCTCGCGCTGGGACTACGACTGGTTCCGCATCGAGCCGCGGATGCTCGACTTCTATTTCTGCTCCCGCGTGTCCAGTCGCACGGGCGACCGCACGCAGTGGTCCTATGGCCCCCACACGCTCGTGGAGGAACCGTTCCTTCGCTTTCTCGGCGCCTACCACGAGGTGTTCCCGCTCACGGACGCTGAGATCGACTTCATCCCCGAGTCGTATCGCTTCTTCATCCTCAACTACGTCGTACGTGAGGGTGCGCGCTTCTTCCGTGCCGACCTCTGCGAGCAGTTCCGACGCGAGGCAGCCACCCGGTACCTGCCGGCCTACGAGTCGTTCGACCGCACTCCCCTGCACGCCGCCCTTGCCCGTTGACTACGGTGCGCACATGACCACCTACGAGCAGATCACGACCGAACGGCAGGGAGAGGTTCTCGTCATCACGATGAACCGCCCGGAGCGGCTCAACGCCTGGACTCCCACGATGTCTCGCGAGCAGGTGCTGGCGATCACCGCAGCGAACGAGGATCCCTCCGTCGGTGCCATCGTTCTCACCGGTGCAGGTCGAGGCTTCTGCGCCGGGGCCGACACCGAGGCAGTGTTCCAGAACCGCATCAACAGCGACGAGTCGGGCACCACCACCTCGACCGATCCTGGTGGCATGACCGGCGGTGTGGACTGGGTGCAGTTCCTGCGAGCCTCGAAGCCGATCGTTGCAGCCGTCAACGGTCCTGCCGTGGGTATCGGCATCACGATGATCCTCCCCTGTGACCAGATCATTGCCTCCTCAGCTGCCAAGTTCGGCTCCGGTTTCATCAAGATGGGCCTTGTCCCCGAACTCGCCAGCAGTCGTCTGTACGTGCAGCGTCTGGGTTGGGGTCGCGCCAGCGACTTCGTGCTCTCCGGCCGGATCATCAACGGCTCCGAGGCCGCCCAGATCGGGTTGGCAGACCGTGTGGTCGAACCGGAGGCCCTGCTCGCTGTTGCGGTCGAGACGGCCCGCTCGTATGCCGCCAACCCAGACCGACAGTTGCGCATGATCAAACAACTGCTCACCGAGAACTCCCTCGAGACCGATCTCGGGCTCGTGCAACGACGTGAGATCTCGATGCTGGAGCAGTGCTACGTCTCCGCAGAGCACAAGGAAGCCGTGGCAGCGTTCCGGGAGAAGCGCCCCGCCGTGTTCCGCCCGCAGGCGGGCTGAACTTGCAAGGACACGGAGCGGCTCGATCCGGCGGCCGAGTCTGCGTGGTGGGCAGCGCGAACCTCGATCTGGTCGCGTTGGCGGCTCGCGTGCCGGCGGCGGGCGAGACGGTGCTCGGCCACGGCTACTTCGAGGCACCTGGGGGCAAGGGGCTCAATCAGGCCGTTGCCGCTGCACGTGCCGGCGCAACCGTGGTGATGGTGGGGGCCGTGGGCGCCGACGAGGCCGGACGGACGCTGCGCCAGGTTGCCGACACCGAGGGCATCGACACGGCTGCCCTCCATTGCCTTCCCGGATCCCCTACCGGCCGTGCACTCATCGCAGTCGGAGACGACGGAGAGAACCTGATCGTCGTCGTACCGGGTGCCAACGCGCTCGTCGGCGCTCCAGCGGTGCTCGAGGCAAAGGAGACGATCGAGTCAGCAGACGTGCTCCTGGTGCAGCACGAGATCCCGGACGACGGCATCTACGCCGCCCTGCGCATCGCACGTGCCGCAGGCTGCACGACGATCCTCAACCCGGCACCGGCACGGCCAGTCCGTCCGGACATCCTGGCGCTCGTGGACGTTCTCGTACCGAACGAGCACGAGCACGAACTCATCGCACGTACGTCCGACCTCGGCGCAGTTCCCACGCTCGTGGTCACCGAAGGTGCCTCGGGATCCCGGGTGGTGCGAGACGGGATCCAGGAACGGATCGCACCGTTCGCGGTGGACACCATCGATACCGTTGCCGCTGGCGACGCCTTCTGCGGGACGCTTGCAGCCTCCCTCTCGCTGGGCCTCACGCTCGACGATGCGCTGCGACGTGCCAGCGCGGCCGGAGCGCTTGCGACGACAAGACGGGGTGCGGTCCCGTCCCTGCCGACGTCTACTGAGGTAGCTGCCCTGATCGTGTCAGCGCGATCGAGACCCAGCCATCAACCTCCTCGAGGTGTGCAAGCCTGAGCGGGGCAAGCGCCTCGACGACGTGCTCGTAGCGGTCGGCGAGCAGCCCGCTCACGATGAGTACCCGCCCGCTGAGCCGGATCAGGTCGGTGGAGAGCTCAATGAGGGTGGGGGCGAGAATGTTTGCCACCACCACGTCGAACGCTTCGCTCATCGTCGGAAGCCCTGCGAGATCCACCGTCACCCGGTCTGCGACCCCGTTGAGCATCGCATTCGTTGCGCCAACCGACGGGCTCGCGGGGTTGATGTCCGTCCCGTGGGCGTGCGACGCGCCGATTCGCACTGCAGCCACGGCAAGCACTGCGCTGCCGGTACCGACATCGAGCACCTGATCGCCCTGTCGAACCAGTAGCTCGAGCAGTCGGAGGCATCCAACGGTTGTCGGGTGATTCCCGAGCCCGAAGGTTGCGCCCGGCTCGATGAGCAGGGTGAGACCGTCAGACGGGGCTACATCGTCAAGCCATGCCGGAACAACCCGCAGCGACTGGCTCACGAGGACCGGCTGCACGAAATTGCGCCAGGTGTCGGCAACGCTGAGGTCCACCCATTCGAGCCGCCACTCGGCGTCGAGATCGGCCAACAACTCGCGCAGCAGGTTCTCGTCATCCCCGAGGGCCGCCCGCAACTCGACGTGCTCGCCGACGGAACGTTCCTCTACCGCTGTTGCGCCGAGCTGCCAGAGTGCATCTGCGGCAAGTTCGGCCGACGCAGGCGCCGCACTGACCACGACATTGAGCGCCCGATCCGCGCTCAATCGAGTCGTCGCAACTCGTTCTTGAAGAGCTTGGAACGCTCCACGTAGCTTGCGGCCCCGAGTTCGATCATGGCGAGACGGGATTTGCCGCCCTCCTTGATGGTTGCCGGTGCCCCTACGGCCAGCGCGCCTGCCGGGACCGCCATGTCGTTGAGCAGCACCGCGTTCGCGGCAACGACAGCCCCCGTGCCAACACGTACGCGGTGCAGCACGATCGCTCCGACCCCGATCAGACAGCTGTCCTCGATGATGCAGCCCTCGAGGTGGACGAGGTGGCCGAGTACGACACCGTTGCCCACCTGAGTGTGGAATTCGTGCGTGGTGTGCAGCACACATCCATCCTGTACCGAGGTGCGCTCGCCGATAATCACCGCTCCATCGTCACCACGGATGACCGCGGATGGCCACACCGAACTGCCGGCACCAATGGTGACGTCACCGATCACCGTCGCGTCCGGATGGATGTAGGCATCAGGGTGGATCTTGGGGATGAGGTTGCCGAGTGCGTAGATGGCCACGGCAGAACCGTAAACGATCCGAACACGCCCGGGAAGAACCTGCACGTCTAGTGGGTTATCGGGTCCCTTTGCGTCTAGCGTTGTGTCCCTATGTCCCGAAGGATCGAGATCGAGTTGACGAGCGCGCGCCCCGACGGCACGTGGACCTGGCGTGCAGCCGGAGCCCGCGAGCCCAAGGGCGTGATGACCGGCGACGTGCTGCCCAGTGGTTCCAAGGTTGGCGATGTGCTGAAGGTGGAGGCCGAGACCGGCGTCGACGGCACAGCGATCCTTGCCGTCCTCACGTCGTCCCGCACCCGCAAGGAGCCGGCTCGACTCGAGATCATCGTGTCGGAGAGGCCGTTCGAGCCCGTCACCCAGCAGCTCGCGAAGCGCGATCGTCGCGACGACGACCGTCGCGGGCCGCGGCGAGACGGTGACGGCGGTCGTGACCGTCGCCCCCGTGATGGACGCCCCGGCGAAGACCGGCCTCGCCGTACCGATGGCCCTGGTGGGCCTCGTGGCCCCCGCCAGGACCGCGGCCCCCGCACCGACGGCGACCGTCCGCAGCGCGAACGCCGCGACCAGCGTCCGCACTTCACTCCCCCGCCGGAGATGCCGCAGCGACCGAAGGCAAAGCGCCTCAAGCCGGGTCGCGCGCACCGCACCGAGATTCTTGCTGCCCTTCCCGAGGAGCAGCGGGCCATTGCAGAGCTCACCCTGCAGGGTCTGGCTGCCGTGCGTCAGCGCTTGCGCGACGACAACACCGCCCTCAAGGCGGAAGGCAAGCCCGAGATGCCCGAGGCCTCCGTCATGAAGATGGCCGAGGAACTGATGCCCAAGGTGCGCGTCGCCGAATGGCTCGACCGTGCAGAGGCCGCCAAGAAAGACCTCGCTGAACTCGATCTTCGTGATCTTCGTTCGGTCGTTGCTTCGTCCGAGGATCCAATCGTTGCGCGCGACGAGTCCACCCGTGCACTGGCGGCCGAGCTGAAGGCATCGCTTGCAACCAAGCAGGAGCAGGCCACCAAGGACTGGTTCGAGGACATCTCCACCGCTGTCGAGATCGGCCGCGTGGTGCGGGCCCTCAAGCTGTCTGGTGAGCCCCCCAAGGCTGGAACGCGCTTCCCTCCCGACCTCGGTGGACGGCTTGCTGCTGCAACTGCTGCAGCCCTCACCGCAGACGCCTCGAGTGAGCGCTGGCTCGCCCTCGTCGAGTCCGTGGCATTCTCGCCCGTACGTACGCTCGTCACCCCCGCTGCTGCACCTACGCAGGTCAGCGACGAATTGCGCACCATGGTCACTCGTCTGGCTCCGGCAATCCCTCAGATTGCGGCGCTCTTCGGCATCGTGGTGCCCGACGGCGCGCCGATGCCCAAGCCACCGAGGGTCACGCGTCGTCCGGACAAGAAGCCGGCTTCCCGACCTGCTGGAGCGCCCGCTCGTGCCGAGGCGCAGGCCGTTGCACCAGTCCCTGCCGCCAGTGAGCCTGCACCGGCTGCAGAAGTACCGGCTGCAGAAGTACCGGCTGTGGACGCACCGGCCGTAGAGACACCGACTGTCGACGCACCAGCACCTGCCGAAGCCAGCACTGAGCCCGCCGAGGGCTGAGGCCCTACGATCTCGCTCATGAGCGAGATCGTCACCTACGAAGCCCGGGGCCGCGTTGGCCTCATCACCCTGAACCGCCCTGAGGCGCGCAATGCCGTGAATGGCGCGCTTGCTCAGGGGCTTGAGGCTGCGGTTGATCGTCTCGAGGCCGACCAAGACGTCTGGATCGGTATCTTGCGAGCCAACACCGAGGGCCAATCCAATCCTGTGTTCTGCGCAGGAGCGGACCTCAAGGCGCTCAACGATGGCTCCGGCGGGGCGGCAACCAAGCGGGGCGGGTTCGGGGGCTTTGTCTACCGCGAGCGCACGAAGCCAGTCATTGCTGCGATCGATGGCCTTGCCACCGCTGGCGGGCTCGAGATCACCCTCGCATGCGATCTGGTGGTTGCGACCACGCGGTCGTCCTTCGGCCTCGCCGAGGTCAAGCGCAACCTCATCGCCGGTGCTGGAGGGTTGTTCCGACTGCCTCGGGCTATCGGCCAGGCGGCGGCCATGGAGGCAATCCTCACGGGCGAGCCGATCCCTGCTGAGCGAGCGTTCCAGTTGGGTCTCATCAGCCGCCTGGTTGCCCCAGGGGAGGCTGAGGCGGAAGCATTCCGCCTCGCAGAGAAGATCACCGAAAACGCTCCCCTCGCAGTGTGGGCAAGCCGCAAGGTGGTGCTCGCCGCTGCATACGAGGACGACGACACGCTGAAAGCACTGACAGACGAACTGTTTGCCCCACTCTTCACCAGTGAGGACCTCAAGGAAGGTCTCACCGCCTTTATCGAGAAGCGAAAGCCGAACTGGAAGGGTCGCTGAGACCCCCACCGGGGTTCAGGACGTCTGCAGTCACCACTACCGATCTGTGGGTGCGGGAACCACGTTCTTGTCGACGAGAAAGTCGAGGAGTCCCGGCGCCAGATTGGGCCAGTCGTGTAACTCGTCCAGACACACCCACCGGGCATCGGCCGCGTCGTCGCCGGCCGTCACTTGGGGTTCTGGTCCGGAACCGAGCCTCCACACAAAGTCATAGATGACATAGTGCCATTCCGGGCCGATGCGCTCCACGTGGCCGAGTGCTTCGAACTCCGGCGCCCGGAGCCCGGTCTCTTCGAACAACTCGCGTCTCGCCGCGTCCTCCAGTGTCTCGCCGAACTCGACGCGGCCTCCAGGGATGCTCCACGATCCGGTCCCCACCCCTCTGCCCCGTTTGATGAGCAGGATGGAATCGCCGTGCACCGCCGCCACGCCCACGCACACCTCCGGGCGGTGGTCCGTGGTCATGTGAGTGGCTTGCTCACGGTGAGGAGACGAGCCACAAGCCCCGCTCGTTCGTAGAGGTTCTTGGTGTCGCGATCGCCTGGCAAGGTGCTCGACTCGATCTCGCCGGCACCCAAGCGTGTCGCCTGCTCGATCAGCGCAGCCAGGAGGCCATCTCCGAGTCCGAGTTCCCTCGCTCCCTCATCGACGAAGATGCCGTCGACCACGGCGACGGCATCGGACTGGCCCCTTTGGGCAACGGTCATGCTTGCGTAGCCCAGCACGACGCCGTCA
>CANIBN010000076.1 GCA_947465505.1 Acidimicrobiales bacterium
CATGGGGAGGGACCTTAGCCAGACGGACGCATCCGCGTTCGGGCCGACAGACCGACGGGCCGACAGACCGACGCACAGGCAGACCGACACTTCGACGGTGCGCCGCTGCATTTCCTCTGTCCGGCGATTAGGTTTCGATCCGTGAGCACCACCCTGCCCGATCCCGACGTATTCCGCAGCGAGGCCCGCGCCTGGCTCGAGCAACACGGCGAGCTACGAGCCGCCGCCACGGGCGACGGGTCCGACCCCGACTGGGGTACCGGCTCGGACAACGTTGCGGTGTTCCACAACCGAAGCGAGGCCGAGGAAGCCGAGATTCTCGGACGCGCCCAGGCGTGGCAGCGCAAGAAGTTTGATGCCGGATACGGGATGCTCAGCTGGCCGGTGGAGTTGGGCGGGCGCGGTCTGCCAATGCTGTACGTACGCATCTGGAACTCCGAGGAATCCCGATTCGTAATCCCCGATGCCGGCGAACTGCCCCCCACCTCGATGGGCCTCATCGCGCCAACGGTCGCGGCGTACGGAACTGACGCGCAGAAGCAGCGCTGGGTACCGCCGATCATGCGTCAGGACGAATACGGCTGCCAGTTGTTCAGCGAGCCCGCTGCTGGTTCTGACCTCGCGTCGGTAGTCACCAAAGCAGTGAGAGACGGAGACGAGTGGGTGCTGAACGGCCAGAAGGTCTGGACCTCTGGTGCACGTTTCTCACAGTGGGGTCTCGCCATCACGCGTACCGACTTCGATGTGCCCAAGCACCGAGGACTCACGGCATTCATGGTGCCGCTCGATGCACCAGGCGTAGAGGTCCGTCCCATCCGACAGATGAGCGGCGGCGCCTGTTTCAACGAGGTGTTCCTGTCCGACGTTCGTCTCTCCGATGCCGACTATCGCCTCGGCAACGTGGGAGACGGCTGGAGGGTCGCACTCACCTGCCTCGGCTTCGAGCGCGACCACTCCGGCGGTGGTTCCCCCGTGGGCGGCAGCCTGAAGCGAGTTCTTGGCGCAGCCCGGCACTTTGGACTCACCTCAGACCCACACATCCGACAGACGCTCGCAGACCTGTACGCGCACGAGAAGATGGCGCAGTTCACCAACCGGCGCGCTGCTGCAGCCCTGAAGGCCGGTCAGACGCCGGGCCCCGAGGGTTCGCTCTCCAAACTCATGTGGACGGCCAACATGAAGCGCGTGAGCGACGCGATCTCGAGCATCCTCGGGCCACGCCTCATTGCCGACACCGGCGAATGGGGCACCTATGCGTGGGGCGAGCACGTACTCGGCGCACCGGGCTACCGCATCGCCGGCGGCTCCGACGAGGTGCAGCGCAATATTGTCGGCGAACGAGTGCTGCAACTACCAGCCGAACCGCGCGTGGACAAGGACGTGAGCTTCAGCGAGGCTCAGCGCCTCGCACGCAAGGCGTGAGGACATCGGTCCCTCGTCTGCGAGAATGACGCAGTGACCGACCCGGTACTCGCAGCCGTCGACGTCGGCACCAACAGCTTTCACCTCGTTGTTGCACGCGTGCGTCCGGGAGGACGTTTCGACGTCATCGAGCGTGAGAAGGTGATGGTGCGCCTCGGCCACGGCGGCGGCGAGATGAAGCGGCTCGAGCCAGACGCCATCGAGCGCGGTGTCGAGGCCCTCTCGCGGATGGCCCAGATTGCCCGGTCGAAGAATGCCCCACTGCGAGCCGTGGCTACGTCGGCGGTACGAGAGGCGCAGAACGCCGACGAGTTCCTCGCCGCCGCCGCTGCGGTTGGCGTGACCGTCGAGGTGATCTCGGGCCTCGAGGAGGCCAGGCTCATCCATCTGGGCGTCCTGCAGGCGGTTCCCGCATTCGACCGGCGGCTCGTGCTCATCGACATCGGCGGCGGGAGCACCGAGGTACTCCTCGGCGAGCGAGGCTCCACGATCGATGCTCGCAGTTTCAAGCTCGGAGCCGTCCGGCTCACCGACCGCTTCTTCCCCGAGGGCCAGGTCACGCCTGCCGCGATCCGCGAGTGCCGCGCCTTCGTACGGTCTACCCTCGCAACCTTCGAGGGCCGAGTTCGACGCATCGGCTTCGAGATCGCTATCGCCTCCTCCGGGACTGCCGAGGCCATTGCCCGGGCGGCGCACGCACTGGCCGGCGGCAGCGAACTTCGTACCTACAACTGCGCCGTCTTCAGCAGGGAGGACCTCGCAGACGTCATCGACCGACTGCTCGAGGCGCCGAACGCCAAGGCACGCGCCGCCGTTCCCGGTGTCGAAGCCGACCGCGCTGACATCATCGTTGCCGGTGCGCTCATCCTCGAAGGAGTCTGCGAGGCCTTCGAGATCGACGAGTTGACGTTCTCGGACTACGCCCTTCGGGAGGGGGTACTGCTCGACACGTACGAACGCATGGAGGGCGGGGCACTCCACCACCTCCGGGAGGTGTCACGTCAGAGCGTCCGCCACCTCGCCGACCGGTGCGACGACGACCGCACGCACTCGAACCACGTTGCCCGCCTTGCGCTCGAACTGTTCGATGCCACTGCCGACCTTCATCACCTCGACCCCTCGTGCCGTGACTACTTGGAGGCTGCAGCACTGCTTGCGAACGTGGGGTTGGTCATCTCGCACACCAAGCACCACTTGCACTCGTACTACGTGATCCGCAACACCGACGACCTCACCGGGTTCACCGATCACGAGATCGAGATCATCGCGCTCATTGCCCGCTACCACCGCAAGTCCTCACCGAAGCCCTCGCACACCGAGTTCGCCCGCCTCGACGACGTTTCGCAGAACATCGTCCGCACGCTCGCCGGGATCCTGCGGGTCGCCATCGGTCTCGACCGGAGCCACGACCAGAGGGTGAAGTCGGTACACGCTGCCCAAGAAGGCAACCGATTGGTCATCGAGGTGCGCGGCCGACGCAAGAACTCCGACCTTGATCTCGAGTTCTACTCAGCCGGAGAGCGGGCCTCACTGCTCGAGGAGGTCACCGGTTTGGCGGTGACGTTCAGGCAGACGTCGTCGACGTTGTCGTAGACGTCGTGGTGCGGGCCACCGTGGTGGTGGTCTTCTTCACCGTTGTGGTGGTGGTAGCCGAAGTGGTGGTGGGCGCGCGGCTGATGGAATCTGCCTTCGGAGGTTGCGCACCGTAGTACTCGGGTTGCTTCTTTCCATCCCACACGTACACCTGGTCGCCGTTCTTCACGAGATCAGGGAAATACTCGGCGATGTGCATCGGGATGCGGATACATCCGTGCGATGCGGGGTACGACGGCACGTCGTTCGCTCCGTGCACGGCCAAACCCTTGTTGAAGTAGACCGGTTGGAACATCTTGCCGAGGCGACCCTCTCGCCATCCACCCGTGCTCTGGTCGACGTACCGTCTATAGAAGCGGTACATGCCACCCGGCGTGATGGAGATTCCGCGCACAATGGCCTCGAGTGGCTTCGTGCCGTTGACGTTGCCGTCCTCGCCCGGGTCGATGGTGACTGGTTCCTCCCACCACTTGCCGGTGCCTGAGGAAATGTGGGTGATGAGACGGACCTTCTTGTTGTCGAAGAGCACCGCCACCTGTTCGGGCAGGTACACCTCGAGATGAACGGAGGAGCCCTTCGGACGCTTCGGCTTTACCACGAGGTTGTCCTGCATGCGCAGCCACATTGCGTCGTTGACCTGACCCTTCACCTTCGAAGGCGGTACACGCATCACCAGTTTCTCGAAGGCCCACACCGCCGCCCGGGTCTTGGTGTTGAAACTGCCGTCGACGTCGCCCGGGTCGTAGCCGAGGTCGATAAGGCGCTGCTGCAGTCGCTTGACGGCTGTCCCTTTCGAGCCCTTCTTCAGGATGCGCTTGAGATGCGTCTTTGGCTTGGTCGTCACCTCGGTCGCCGTGGACACGTCGGGGAGGGTGTCGACGACGTCGGAGCCGATGACCTCCGCTGTCTCTTCGGTGACCGGCTGGAGCGAAGGATCGGTGGCCTCAGCCGAGGAGGACTTGCCGCTCCCGTTCGCTGCGGCGCCAATGCCGACGGCGGCGATGACGATGGCGGCAACGATGGCGGGAGTCCAGCGCTTCAGGGAACGTTGCTCCATGTGCCTGGCACCCCCTGTCGCCCGTCGTCGCGGATTGCTCATTCTCGCCTTGCCCATCTGCTCTCTGGAACGCGGGAAAGGCTAGCGGTCACCCCTGCGCAGGGGGCATCGGGTGACGGGGGTCTCAGCGCTTGACGACCGGCTGGATGGTGCGGAGTTCCTTGCGGAGCGAGACCATCTCCCGAACGATCTTCAGAATGACCTTCGGTGAACTGAGCGTCGACTCCCCGCGGGTGCGGGGGAAGTAGTCGACTCCGAACTGGGTGACCTCGAACCCGAGCTTGCGCGCCCGGATGATGAGCTCTGCGTCGATGAAGGAACCCTCGCTGACCAACGAGATGTGATCGAAGATGTTCCGCTTGCAGAGCTTGAACGCAAAGTTGATGTCCCGCATGCGCACACCGAACAGGCGGCGGATGAGCAGGTTGTAGAAGAACGTGTAGATCTCGCGGGTTGCGCCCTCGCCCGTGCGGTCGTGGCGGTAGGCACTCACGATGTCGGACTCGTAGAGACGCATGATGCGGCAGGCCTTGCCGATCTCGGCCATGTCGAAGGGCAGGTCGGCGTCGGTGTACAGGACGAGATCGCCCGTGGCGGCACCGAAGCCGGTCTTCATCGCGCCGCCGAGCTTGCGGTTCACCGGGTGATGCACGACCCGGACATGAGGGTCCGAGGCGGCAAGCTGATCGGCCAGTTGGGGCGTGGTGTCGGTAGAGGCGTCATCCACGATGATCAGTTCGTAGTCGCTGATCTCGCCCGCCGCGATGAGGTCGACACAGGCAGTCGAGGCGGCATTGATTGCGCGGTGCACATACGCCTCCTCGTTCCACATGGGGAAGAAGATCGACAGCTTGCCGAACGAGGGGCCAGGCGTGTTGGGCATCGGGGCGCAAGGGTATCGGTTCGCACAAGTGCCTTCCCGGCGCACGTCCCCAGAATTCGCTGGCTAGCGTTCGCAGGGCGATGAGCGAGAACACCTACCAGCCCGGGCAGCTCACCGAGGGCTGGCGCTGGGTGCTCGCAGTGGGCTGGGCCCTGCATCTCCCGGCGCTCCTCGTGCTGGCCGACGCCGCAAACTCCTTCGGCAAGCCCACCTGGTGGCTGAGCGACACCGCCACTGCCTCGTGGTTCTCGCCATTGCCCTTCCTCGTCCCCCTCGTCGCCACCTGTGCGGCGGCAGCGAACTGGCGCCGTTGGCCGATTGCCGCCTTCGGCGGAGCCGTGGCACTCGGCGTATTCGCCATCATCGATGCAGGCCGCAGTCCGTCGGTTGCCGTCGGGGAGGCCATCCTCGCCGGGGCCGGTGCGGTCACGTCGCTCGCCTGCCTCGCCGGCCGGGTGCGGCGCCTGCGGGCCCCCAAGGCCTGACACCGAGCCAGAGCACCCAAGCCATCCGTCCCGGTGTCCCCGACCGCCTGAGGCCGCGCCGGTACAGTTCCGGCGATGGCCGACGAGGGACGAGTGCGCAAGCGGTGGCTCCGCCCGGGCGTTCCGAGCGACGCCCGCGATCGCCTCGGGGCTGCCGAGGCGAGACTCGCCGCGGTCAGCGACGCCCAGCGTGACTTGCTTGCAGCCCTCGATGCTCGCCACCGGGAACTCTTGGCCGCACTTGAGGCTCAGGGAACCGCTACCGAGACCCAATTCGAGGCGGTACGGGCCCAAGCCAAAGAGGATTACCGGCGCCAGGTGGGCGTACTCGATGTCGTGCGTCGCCAACAGAAACGTCAGGACGACACCTTCGGGGGCCGAGTCGAGGCCGTCGAGGCGGCGGTCAGTGGGCTCGCCACCGAGCAGGCGGCGCGACTGGCCCAGGCCGAGTCACGACTTGACCAACTGGACGTCACCGCTCGACTCGTTGCCGGACGGGTTGATGCCTTTGAGTCCTTCCGGGTCGATCTCGGTTCGATCGTCGAGCGGATGAACACCACCATCCGGGCTATTCGCGACGCCGTGGAGAAACTGGCCACCCGCACCGACGCCACGGAAGCCTTGGCCCGCCAGCAGCTCGCCGACGGCGCTGCACTGCGGGAACAGGTCGTGGCCGCCCAACGAGCCGCCGAAACCGCTGCCGATACCTTGCGAGCAGCGGTCGCCAACCTTGGAAACCTGGAGGCCCAGATCGGCGCCCTGAACAACGCAGTGGCGCCCCTCGGCCCGGTACCAACTCGCATCGAGGCCCTCGCCGAGTCAGTTGCCGCCATGAATGACCGGGTCGTAGCCGCAGAACTCGTGCTCAACCAGCGCAATGACCTCGATATGCAGCTCGAACGGGCAGAGGAATTCGAGCGGGTGCTGGCAGAAGTGGACCCCGCCGATTATGCCTCACGTGAGGATCTGGACACCCTGCGTCAGATCGTCGAGGAACTCCGAGGAAATCCTCACGCTGAGTAGCAGTACCAGTACTAACTGTTGCTTTTTGGGCATTTTTCTGGCAGATTAGAAGTCGGTCGGGACTTCAGGAAGGGGCAGGCCAGTCATGGCATTTCGCGGGCGTTCTCAGACTGCTACGTCGGTCGTCGAACCGAATCTCAGTCGCGACGGACTCGTCGACGAACTGGCACAGGCACTGGTGGTCGCCGACGCCGTTTCCCCGGCGGACCTGGCGATCGCCAAGGGTGCCGACCCCCGCTCGGAAGCCGAACTCATTGGCCTGGTCTTCAAGACCGAACGCCGCGCTGCAAACCGCGCCAGCATCATCAGTGTTTGGGCCGGCCTCCACGGCCTCGAGGTGCTCGACCTGCGTCAGGCCACCCCGGCCGATGATGCTGTGGCGCTGCTCGACGAGCGCACGTGTCGACAACTGAAGTGTCTTCCCCTGTCCGCCGACGATCATGGCGCGCACGTAGCAATCGCCGATCCGTCGCAGTCTGCGCGCGCTGCAGTCGCCGCAAAATTCGCCGGCACCATCGTGTTCAAGGTCGCGATGGAGCAGGACATCTCCAACACGCTCGACCGCATGTACCGCGCTGACGCCGAGATCGATGCGCTCAGCAAGGCGTTCGAGGCCAGCGACTCCACGCAGGCCCTCCTGGCTGCAGCCCAGCAGTCTGACGATGACGATGCGCCCGTCGTACAGATCGCCAACCGAATCATCGCCCAGGGCCTTCGCGACCGTGCGTCCGACGTGCACGTCGAGCCGATGAACGACCACATCCGGGTGCGCTTCCGCATCGACGGCAACATGGTGGACACGTTCACGCTCCCCCTCTCGGCCCACGCCGCGCTCGTGAGCCGCTACAAGATTCTCGGCGGAATGAACATCGTCGAGCGGCGTCGGCCGCAGGACGGACAGTTCTCGATGACCGTCGACGGCCGCGACATGGATGTGCGCGTATCGTCGCTCGCCACGGTGTTCGGCGAGAAGGTCGTGATGCGTCTGCTCGACAAGAGCCGTGCCGCACTCGAGCTCAAGCAACTCGGTATGCCGAGCGCAACCTACGAAGAGTGGGCCAAGCTCATCCATGCACCGTTCGGCATGGTGATCTGTGCCGGTCCCACCGGTGCCGGCAAGACCACCACGCTCTACGCAACGCTGCGCGCCATCAACGACGGCGGCAAGAACGTGATGACCATCGAGGACCCCGTCGAGTACGTGTTCCCGGGCATCAACCAGATCCAGACCAACGAGCAGGCAGGGCTCACCTTCGCACAGGGCCTCAAGGCCATCCTGCGACAGGACCCCGATGTCATCCTCGTGGGCGAGGTTCGTGACGCCGACACCGCACGCATTGCCGTGCAGTCCGCCCTCACCGGCCACCTCGTGCTTTCGTCGCTCCACGGCACCGACTCGGTTGCTGCGCTGCACCGCATGCTCGACATGGGCATCGAGTCGTTCCTCATCGCGTCGTCCGTTGTTGCCGTCATCGGTCAGCGACTCCTCCGCCGCATCTGCGATGCCTGCAAGGAACCGTACGAACCCGGCCCCGAAGAACTGGCCGTCTGGAACCGCGAGGGCCGCAACCCCAAGAGCCAGTTCTGGCACGGTGCTGGCTGCACGTTCTGTGCGGGAACGGGCTACCGAGATCGCATCGGCGTCTACGAGTTGCTCCGCATCACGCCAGAGTTGCGCCGCCTCATCGTGGGCTGGGCCACTCAGGAAGAACTCCGGCGCCTCGCCGTCAGCCAGGGAATGCGAACCCTGGTCGATGAGGCGCTCACCCTGGTCGAGAACGACGTCACCACCATTGGCGAAGTCGTCCGAACCCTCTATGCAGGCTGAGGACACCGATGCCGAAGTTCCACTATGTAGCCGTCGATGCCGCAGGCGCCACCGTCCAAGGTGCGCTCAAGCGCGAGACGATTGGCGACGTCCGCGCCTGGCTGCAGGAACAGTCCCTCTTCCCGATCAAGATCGGCGAACGATCGAGCCGCCTCAACCTCGAGCTCACCAGCGAGAAACTGAAGAAGCGCGAGCTCATGCACTTCTCGCGTCAGCTTGCTGTGTTCCTCCGCGCCGGCATCCCGATCATCGACTCGTTGGAGACCATTGCTGACGAGGCGCACGACAAGGTGCTTCGCAAGGTGATTGCCGACCTCGTCGAGAAGCTGCGGGGCGGAACCACCTTTGCCGACGCTGCTGCCCTGCACCCCGAGGCGTTCCCGAACTACTACCTGGGCGTCCTCAAATCCGCCGAGCTCACCGGCAACCTCGACGAGACCATCGACCAGCTCACTGCGTATCTCGACCGCGAGATCACTGCCCGTTCCAAGGTCGTTGCTGCCCTGGTGTATCCCGCCGTGGTGTTCGGTCTGGCAATCATCACCATCGGCATCCTCGCCGTTGTGGTGCTGCCGCAGTTCAAGAAACTGTTCGACGAACTCGGCACCGATCTCCCGCTGCCGACCCGACTGCTACTCGGCATGACTGGTCTCCTCACGGACTTCTTCTACGTGCCGGTCGGCATGATCTTTCTCGTCATCCTCATGTTCGTCTGGATGGCGACGACACCAAGCGGCAAACGGGCCAAGGACAAGATGATCCTCCGGCTACCGCTTCTCGGCGAGATCATCAAGTACTCAATCCTCGAGCGCTTTTGCCTGATTCTCTCCACGATGACCAAGGCCGGCGTGTCGCTGCCCGAGGCCATGGAGGTCACCACGCGATCCACGGGCAACTCGGTGTTCCAGGAGAAGCTTGAAATCTCGCGTCAGGCCATGGTGAGCGGATCTGGCTTGGCGCGGCCACTCATCGAGACCGGCCTGTTCCCCGGCGCTGCCCGCCAGATGATGACGGTGGGCGAAGAGACCGGAACCCTCGACGACCAACTCGCCACCGCCTCCGAGTACTTCAACCGCGAACTCGAGGTAAAGATCCGACGGTTCACCTCCCTGTTCGAACCCCTCACCATCCTCATGGTCGGCGCAGCAGTGGGCTTCGTCGCCATTGCACTCGTCTCCGCGATGTACGGAGTGCTGAACGGATTCAAGGGCGAGGAGCCGAAATGACCCCGAGAGGCTCCGACGAGGGCTTCTCACTCATCGAGGTCGTCATCGTGGTGATGCTCATGGGCATCGTGATCGTTGCGGTCATGAGCGCCGTCATCACCTCCATCGCCACCTCAGCAGTCACGCGCTCGGGCGCCCGGGTCGAGACCGTGGTTGTAAACGCTGCGGACCGCGTGAACCGTGCGCCGAAGTCCTGTGACTACAGCCCCTACGCCCAGGCCGCAGTGCAGACAGAGGGATGGAGTGCGTCTGCCGCTGTCGTGACGCAGGAGTACTACACGCCGGCAGCGGTGCCCACCTCGGCGGGAACGTGGACGAACGGGCCGACCAGTTCTCCCGCCTGCCCCGCAGGCGCACTAACAGATCTACTCGTCCAGCGAGTGACCATCCAGATCAACAGCCCAGACGGGCGCGTCCGCCGAACGATTCAGGTGGTGAAGAGTGATGTCTAAGCGTCAGCATTCCTTCCGGCAATTGCGTCGTCGCGGGACGCAGACCGACAGCGGCATGACCTTGGTGGAACTGCTCGTGTCGATCGGGGTCCTCGCCATCGTGGGTGGCGTCGTGGCCTCGGCGATCATCGTGGTGTTCCGTCAGATCGGCAACACTCGTGGTCGTACCGAGGTTGCGCGCTCCGAGCAGAACGTCAGCCTCTGGATGCCGGCCGATCTGTCGTCCGCCGAAACTGTTGACACCAAGCCGGAGTCCACTCCATGCGGCTCCACCATCTGTGACGGGGTGAACCTCGCAGACGGCTCGAACGTACTGATGCTCACCTGGGACACGAAGGGGTCCACCGGCACCACCTACACCAAGGTTTCCTACAACTTCTTCCCCGACGCCGACGGCACGTATTCGATGCGCCGTGTGAAGTGCAGTGCCATCGAGGCGGGTCCCTGGAACTGCGATCAGACCGTCGTGCTCCGCAACCTTCCCGGCCCACCCGCCGGCGCCACGTTCAACCCCGGCGTGGCGAGCGGCAGCGCCTGCTCTGCAGCCAACAGCACGCTCAACTGCACGACTCCCGACTGGGTGGTCACGGTCAGCCAGCCACTCGCGGCCGACGCAATCAACGACACACAGGTCGAGACTGCCGCAGACCTGAAGAACTCCAACCGTGTGGTGGTCACCATCAACGGTGGAGGTAGCGCCGCTGGCCCCGGTGGCGGCATCAACCAGATCAGTATCACCGCAGGTGGCGCTGTGCGGTCGAGCATCGACTCGAAGAGCCTTCAGGGCGCTCCCTCGTTCGCCGACGTCCGCAGTCGCTGCGGTGGCAACATCACCGTCCTCGTCGACGAGTCGAACTCGATCGGTAGCTCGATCACCCAGGTTCGGGCCGGCGTGAAGCAGTTCGTCCAGACGCTCGCTGGTACCCCGATGAAGGTGCAGATCGTCGGCTTCCATACGTACTCGCACGTGCTCGGTACCTCCTCGTGGCAGAAGTACTGGGACATGACGAAGGAAAGCGAGGTCACCACCCTCCTCACCGCCATCGACGGCCTGCTGGGTTCGTGGTCGAGCAGCCCCAACGGTGGTACGAACTGGGAGGAGGCGCTCTTCCGCACGCTTCGCCAGAGCGACGGAACCACCACGAGCCTGCTTCCCAAGACCATCGTGTTCTTCACTGACGGTGTGCCCACCTTCGACCGTCTCGTGTACCGCACCTCACCCGGATCGCTCCCGGCAGACCCGGTCGCCCCCGGTGCGCCGTGGCCCACGTCGAACGGCTCGGCGTACAGCCAGGTTGGGTTCAACCGTGCTCGCTTCCTCGCTGACGAGTTCCGCACCAGCGCACGCATCATTGGTGTGGGCGTCGGCTCCACCATCTCCGGCAACTCGAGCTGGATCGTCGATCCCGGCGCCGGCTACCGAACGCAGTGGGAACGAGGTTCGTACTCCTACGTCCAGGACACCACGAACTATCAATTGCGCTACCAGAAGCAGAACTCCAGCACGTCGCCGTACTACTGGGTGAACTACAACACGTACGCCACGACCTCCGCCTCTCGCCGCAAGGACCTCGGCTGGACGAATGTGACGCTCGCTGAGTATCTCGCCGTGGAGAACCCCATCAACACGAGCACTTCCGACGGCGCCAAGGTGGTGGTCACCAGTACACCGGTGAGCACCACCGACTATCAGGCCCACAGCGGTGACACGAGCTACCGCGCGGTCACGAAGACCTATGCGGCGGGACCGGATTGGGAAGTGTGGACCGGCTCACGTACCTCGGGTCTCGCGTCCGAGTACCGGTCGACCAAGGTGTACAACAGCCCGCCCTACGAGGCGTATGACCCGGCTGTTACCGCTACGACGTCGAACAGCGTGATCCTGGCGCGGCTCATTGCCGGCAATGACTACGGCACCCCTGCGGTGTTCGACGGCACGA
>CANIBN010000077.1 GCA_947465505.1 Acidimicrobiales bacterium
ACTCCCATGGCACCCATGTCGAGGACGCGCCCGATGATGCCGGGTTCGTTCCACGGGACGCGGACGATCGGCGTGGGCTTCTTTCCGTTCATCGACTGCAGCAGTGCAAACACCTCGCTGAGGTCCGCAAGCCCGTGCTGCATGTCGATGCAGACGTAGTCGAAGTCCATCGAGGCGATGGCCTCGCCGATCCATGGGTCGCGGAGTGACAGCCACGCCCCGGTGGCAGTGCCGCCGACGCTCCAGACATTCCGCATGTGGACGGGGCTCGTGTCGTTCTGCACAGGTGAGAACGTAGTGTGTTCTGCGATGAAGGTCCTACTGACCGGCGCTGGAACGAGGCTCGGCCGCCGGGTTGCCGCCCGTCTGGCTGCCCGAGGCTCGGTGGTGGTCGCCCCGGTCGGGGTGCTTCCCGCGCTCGAGGAACTCCGGGACGTCGATGTGGTCGTACATCTCAGTGCTGGCGACCACGATGCACTGGCCGCCCGCGGAGCAAATGCCCTGACGGGTCTGTCGGGATTCCTCGAAGGCCTCACCAAGTTCGGCGTCGAGCGACTGGTGCTGCTGTCGTCCGCCATGGTCTACGGGGCCTGGCCCAATAATCCCGTGCCCCTCACCGAGGACTCGCCCTTGCGGCCTGACGCTTCGTTCGTCTTTGCCCATCAACTGGCTCAGGTAGAGGGACTCGTCGACAGGTGGCGCTGCGAGGACTCGCTGCGCCGTGTTGCGGTGCTCCGTCCCGTGCTGGCGCTATCCGAGGACAGCGACAGCAGCGTCGTTCGCGCACTGGCTGCCGGTATGGGACATCGATACGCCGAGGACGACGCCCCGGCCCAGTTCCTGCATCTGGATGATCTGGCGAGCGCCGTCGAGGTTGCGGTGTGCGAGGAACTCGAGGGTGTCTACAACGTGGCCCCCGACGGTTGGGTAACCGGCGAGCGGGTGCGGGCCCTGTCGGGGCAGGGTCCTCGTCTCAAGGTGCCGGACCGGATCTCTGACCTCATCGCGAACCTGAGTTGGCGTTTCCAGCGCGGACCGTTGCCCCCGGGGCTGGTGCCGTACGTTCGTCATCCTTGGCTCGTGTCGAACGATCGCCTCAAGCAGGCCGGATGGAATCCGACGGTTACCAACGAGCAGACCTATGTGGAGGGCACCGAAGCCCGTTGGTGGACGATGCTCACCCCGAAGCGCAAGCAGGAACTCGCCCTCGGTGGAATGGTTGCCGTGCTGCTCGGTGCGATCCTGGCAACGGTGGTGGGCGTACGCCGCAATCGGCGCGCTGGCTGACGACCTGCCCCGCAGGGCACTCCACGCCGTGCAACGGGGCGTGACGCTACGAGGGGCGCGACGCGAGGGTGACTTCGGCGCTCATGGCACCGCCATCGCGTGAGTATTCGAGCGTGACGGTCTGTCCGGCCTTGAGCTGTGCAAGCGCCAGCCAGAGATCGTCGATGGAGCCGAGCGGCGCTCCGTCGATGGCGGTGAGCGAATCACCGGACTGGATGCCGGCGACGGCGGCGGGGGCGTCGGGCTGAGCCTCGGCGACGGTGAGCGTGTCTGGATTGAACGTGAGCCCGAGCCAGACATCAATGACGAGCACGGTGGCCTGCAGTGCTGCCAGTCGCGGAATGGTGACGAGTTGCAGCGAGCCGTCTGTGCCGCGCGAGATGAGGCCGACCAACTTGCCACGATCGTCGACTACCGGTTCCCCCTCGTTCGCAGCGGCGCTGGTCTCGAGCGTGAGGCCAAGCGACGTGATGCGAACATAGGCATCACTGGCCCCTGAGCCGACCATGACGTGGTCACCGTCTGCGGGACGGTCGTACGCAACCTGACGTGCGACACCGCTCACTACTTTCTCGAGCTCGAGCACGGCGAGGTTCGTGTCGGCATCGACGCTCACGACTCGTGCCCGAACGCTCACCCCCTTGGTGACGAACACCACCAGTTCCTCGTCGGCTACGAGCGCAGAGGCGACGGTGAACGCGTGTCTGCCGTCGCCAACGGCTACGGCGGCTCGCTGAGCATCGGCGAGCATGAGCGTGGAGAGCGACTTTGCTCGCTTGGCAAGTGCTCCGAGTCGGCGGTTGCGCTGCGACTTCGGCACGGTGGTGGAGCGTGAGTGCCGTGCGGTGGTTCGGGTGACAGCCGCATCCGGCTGCTCCGAAGCATCGATGGACTCGCTTGCAACCGACACCACCCGTGAACCTCCGCGTGGCGCGAGCAATTGCACGACGCCGGCGAGCAGCACCACGCCGGCGACGCCAGCGCCCACCAGTGCCATGCGGGGAACCCGACGGCGGGGAGGTGTGCGGTAGTCGACAAGCGGGCCGAGTTCGGACGGATGTCGCCACGTGCGCTCGTGAGGGGGCAGGGGAGCGCGCGGATAGTCCGGCTCGTCGTCGTCCCAGTCCTCGCTGCTCACCGTCGGGCAGACTAGTCAGTGCCTTACCGCGAGTGGCCGCGCGGCCCGCAGCCTGCTGCCGGAGATGTCACGGCCTGCACGAACGTCAGGGAACGGGCAGGTCATCACCGCTACCATGACTTTCGTGTTGAACCCGCCCGCAGGTGAAACCTGGCTCGCCCTCACTGTGGACGAACTACCGGTAGGCGTGGTGTACGACTGGTCGGTACGACCGGACTGCGGTGCAGTGGTGCTCTTCAGCGGCACCGTTCGGGATCACGCCGATGGCCGAGACAGTGTGACCTCCCTTACCTACGAGGCCTACGAGGGTCAGTGCGAGCGCAAGTTCGCCGAGATCGCCGACGAGATCCGTACCCGGTGGCCCGACACCGGCCGCATCGCCATCCTGCACCGACTCGGCACGATGGGTCTCAACGTGTCCACGGTGCTTGTCGTCGTCTCGTCACCGCACCGCCCCAACGCGTTCGAGGCGGCAAGGTTCGGGATCGACGCGCTCAAGGCCACCGCACCCATCTGGAAGCGCGAGGAATGGGAGGGCGGCTCCGATTGGGGCACCCGCGCCCAAACCCCCCAGCACGTGTCCACGCTGCGATCCGAATCAGGAAGCGCTGCCTCGGGGGACGCCACCGATCATGGCGCGTGACCTCGCGATCGACCTCGGAACGGCGAACACGCTCGTCTACATGAAGGGCCGCGGCATCGTGCTCAACGAGCCGTCCGTCATTGCGCTCAACAAGCAGACCGGAGAGGTGCTCGCGACCGGTCGCGAGGCATGGCAGATGATCGGCCGCACACCGGGCTACATCGTGGCGGTGCGCCCGCTGCGAGGTGGGGCCATCACCGACTTCGATATCACCGAGCGAATGATCCGCCTGCTCCTCCAGCGCGTGGGCGTTACGCGTTGGAACCGACCCAAGGTGGTCATCTGTGTGCCGTCGGCCATTACCGAGGTGGAACGTCGCGCAGTGACGGATGCCGCCCGGCGTGCCGGTGCTGCAGATGCACAACTCATCGAGCAGCCACTTGCAGCCGCAATCGGTGCAGACCTTCCGATCGACGAGCCCGTCGGCAACATGGTGATCGACATCGGTGGCGGCACCGTGGAGACCGCAGTCATCAGCCTCGGTGGTGTGGTGGCGCTCGAGGCGGTACGTGTGGGCAGTTTCGACATCGACGCCGCCATCCAGGGCTTTGCTCGCCGTGAGCACGGAGTGGCAATCGGCGAGCGCACCGCCGAGGAGATCAAGATGGCGATCGGGTCGGCCGACCCCACACCCGACGAGGTGCAGGCCGAGGTGCGCGGACGCGACCTCATGACAGGCCTGCCGAAGACCGTGCTCATGACACCGGAGGAAGTTCGTCTCGCGATCGACGACGTCGTCACCACGATGGTGCAGTCGGTGCAGCGTTGCCTCGCGAAGTCTCCGCCGGAACTGGCACAGGACTTCATCGCCCGCGGCGTCCACCTCGTGGGTGGTGGAGCGATGCTCCGTGGCCTGAAGGAACGCATCGAGCGCGAGTGTGGCGTACCGGTACTCATGTCGCCGATGCCCCTCGAAGCCGTCGTGCTCGGGGCGGGCCACTGCATCGAGCACTACGATGCGCTGAAGAACATGTTCATGGGGGCAAGACGATGACATTCACAGATGTGACCTGGGAGCGTCGAGGCGACATCGGCATCATCACGCTGAACAAGCCCGAGACGCGCAATGCCCTTACGTGGGAGATGTACGCCGAGCTCGAGCGACTGGTTCGTGCGGCTGAGCCCGACGGTGTGCGCTGCCTCATCGTTACCGCTGCAGACCCGACGTTCTGCTCGGGCGACGACGTGAAGCAGGTCATGGGTGGTGGCGCCGAGGGCGCCGCACCGCTTGCGGGCTCGCGTGTGCCGAGGCTCACCCCTGCTGCCGACGCGCTGCTGCACACCAACGTGCCAGTCATCGCTGCGGTAAACGGCGCGGCCGTTGGCTGGGGCATGGAGCTCTCGATGATGGCCGACATCCGAGTGGCGAGCGAGAAGGCGAAGTTCGGCGAACTGTTCGTCCTGCGCGGACTCGTCACCGACGTGTGTGGCCTCGGTCGGCTCACGCAGCTTGTCGGTCGAGAGAAGGCTGCAGAACTCGTCTTCACCGGCGACATCATCCCCGCTACTGAGGCGCTGCGCATCGGTCTCGTGTCCCGTGTCGTTCCCCACGAGGAACTCATGGACACTGCGTTGGCGATCGCCACAAAGATCGCGGCGAACCCGCCGCTCGCAGTGCGGGCCCTGAAGTCTGGTCTGCGGCGCGCCCAGGATCCGGACTGGACAGAACTGGGCGAATGGGTGTCGTCCACGCTCGGCCGCCTGTTCCAGACCGAGGACCACCGCGAAGGTGTGCGCTCGTTCCTCGAGAAGCGCCCCGCAAACTACGTCGGCCGCTGATCCAGACAGTGTGACGGGTGCGCCGTTACGCGGCGCCCACGATGCGGTACACCTTGCCGAGGCCGAACGACAGCGCGTAGAGCTCACCGTTCTGGTCCTCGCCGAACGCTGATACTGAGCTCACCCTGCCTACCTCTGCCACGATGGCCTTGCCGGAACTGTTGGTGCGCAGCGCCCAGAGCGTTCCCGACACGGCGTCACCAAAGAGGTAGGCGCCATACATCCCGGGAACTGCTGCTCCCCGGTAGACGAACCCGCCGGTGACCGATGCTGACTCGTTGTTGTGCGGGTACTGATAGAGGGGTTTCACCGCTCCCGGCGCGTCCTGATCCTGGTTGAACCGCTTGTTTCCCTCGTAGGCGCTCCAGCCGAGATTGGCGCCACGCCCTGCCCCGTCGGCGGAACGCAGGACATCAACTTCCTCGATCGTGTTCTGGCCCACGTCGCCGATCCAGAGGTCGCCAGTGACCCGGTCGAACGAGAAGCGCCACGGGTTACGAAGGCCGTATGCCCAGATCTCGTTGCGCTTGCTGTTCATGGCGTAGTACGGGTTGTCGCTCGGGATGTCGTAACCGTCGCCCGAGGTCTTCGAGGGATCGATGCGCAAGATCTTGCCGAGCAGGCTTGTGAGGTTCTGTGCGTTGCGGTCGGGGTCGCCCGAACCACCTCCATCGCCCGTCCCGATGTAGAGCATGCCATCCGGTCCGAGCACGAGGTTCCCTCCATTGTGGTTCGCCTCGTCGGGGTGCGGGATCGTGATGATGACGCGGCGTGAGGCGGGGTCGAACACGCCGTCTGCGCCGACGCGGTACGACTCCACCTGCCCGCTCCCGTCGGAGATCGTGTGGTTCACGTATGCCGTGCCGCCGTCGGCGCTGAACGCCAGACCGAGCAGGCCCTGCTCGCCACCTGAGGTGGTGTCGGCGACGATGTCGAGCACCGTCGCTGGGGACGAACCGCTCCGGATGGCGTGAACGATTCCCGCTTGGGAGGTGACGAAGAGTGTGGGATCACCGGTCCGAACGGCAAACGCTGTCGGCGAGTCGATCGATGCCACCTCCACCAGTCCGAGCCTGAGGTCCTTGGGGGCCACGGTGCTCGGCGGGACGGTGCTCGGCGGGACGGTGCTTGTTGCAGGTGCCGTACTGGTGGACGGGTCGGACTGGCCCGTAGGCGCGGAGGTCGTGGAGGGTGATGTACTCGCAACGGCTGCAGTGGTGCCTGGCGCAGTCGGGGGTATCTCGTTGCTGTTCGTGGTGCCGGAGCACCCGGTTGCGAGCGTGAGGCCGAACAGCGCAACACCAAGGCGCCGACGCGAGCGAGGGCTCATTGGTGAACCCGCAGGAGCCCTTCTTGGACAACGGTGACTGCCAGCTGACCGTCCTCGGTGAAGATGGATCCGGTGGCGAGGCCTCGCGCATTCGAGGTGGAGGGAGTGTGCTGGTCGTAGAGCAACCAACTGTCGGCCTTGAACGGCCGGTGGAACCACATGGCATGGTCGAGGCTCGCCATCTGCACACCCTTGTCGTCCCAGGAGATTCCGTGAGGAAGTGCAACGGTGTCGAGCAGCGTCATGTCGGATGCGTACGTGACGATGCACTGATGCAGGACATAGTTGTCCGGCAGTACGCCATCGGCCCTTAGCCACACACGCTGGAACGATGACGGGTTCGACTTGCGCTCCATCGGACCGCCATCGACGTGGCGCACATCGATGGGTCGAGGACGGTCGTACCAGTCGCCCATCATGTCCTTGTAGGGGGCCATGCGCGTCTTGAAATCGGGGAGGCTCTCCGCTGCCGGCACGTCGGGCATGGGGCTGTTGTGATCGAGACCGTCCTCGATCACCTGGAAGCTCGCCTGCAGGTTGAAGATGGCCTGACCGTGCTGAATGGCCACGACACGTCGTGTGCTGAAACTGCGGCCGTCGCGAATTCGGTCGACGAGATACAGGATCGGGACCGCAGGGTCGCCCGGGCGCAGGAAGTAGGCGTGGAGTGAGTGCACGTGACGGCCGGGGTCGTCGACGGTACGTGTGGCGGCCACGAGCGCCTGCCCCGCCACCTGCCCGCCAAACACGCGCTGACGGTTCTCCTGCGGTGACACACCGCGGAACACGTTGACCTCGATGGCCTCGAGGTCCAGCAGGCGGATCAGGTCGTCCAACGCTGTTTGCATGCACTCATTGTGCTGCATTCGGCGGACAAACCTGCGCCGGATGGCTGGGAAGGTACGAACCACAGCAGTGATTCGACGTCCGTCGGGAAGACCGAGTTAGCCCCGGTGATTGATCGGGAGCGCCGGGCGCTCAGGCACCTCGACCTCGCTGCTCGGCCAACCGAGATACACCACGGCAACGAGTTCGGTGTCGGCGGGAAAGCCGCAGAGTGCCAGCGTGCGCGGACCGCGACGGCCGGGGGGCGTGGACCAGAAGTTTGCGAGGCCGGCGGCGGTGGCTCCAAGCAGCAGGTTCTGTACGCCGGCAGCCGCGGCATCTCGGTTCTCGCCGGTGCGCTCGGCGCTTTCGCCGGGAGTAAAGCCGACCACGATGCACACGGGCGACCGGGTGTACTTACGGCGACTCTTCTCAATCCGTACTAGGTCGGTCTCGCCGGACTCCGCCTGATCGTCCCCAAAGGCGTTGCCGAGGTCGACTCGGCTGTCGCCGCTGAATACTGCGACCTGCCAGGGCCACGTGCGTTTGTGGTTCGGTGCCCAGGGGATGAGGGCGCAGAGACGATCGACGAGTGCGCGATCAACCGCCCGGGTGAGGTCGATGAGGAGACTGGTGCGCCTCCTGCGAATGAGCGCTTCGATTCCGTCGAGAGACTCGTTGGCCGACATGGTCAGCGCCGGATACCGCGCAGACCGGCCCACGCGAGTGCGCCCACCTGCTCGGCAAGTTCGTCCGGGTCGAAGGTGAGCCCGGAGTCCACGAGCCGTCGGCTCGCGCCCTCGGCCATGCCAACAACGGCGTGAGCGAGCGTGTGACGGTGCTCCTCGGGGATGTCGACGGCGATGAGCGGCGCAATCGCGTTGGCAACCTCGTCGGTGACCTTGCGCACTGCGCTAGCGAACTCTTCGTCGCGGCGCGAACCGCTGCCGAAAAGCAGCAGGAATGCGTCGTGATCCTCGGCAACCCAACGGAAGTAGCTCTGGAAGCCCGCAAGAGTTTGGGCCCGGCCGTCGGGGGCCTCGGTGGTTGCCTTGGCGATGCGCGTGAGGAGACGGTGGCCAACCTCGTCAAGCAGCGCGAGGTAGAGGTCTCGCTTCGACGCGAAGTGCTGGTAGAGCACCGGCTTGGTAACCCCGGCAGCCTCGGCAACGTCGTTCATCGAGGTGGTGTGATAGCCGCTGCGCGCAAACACCCGAACAGCAACGTCGAGCAGCTGCTCGCGGCGTGCAGTGGCGGTGAGTCGGACGGACACGGCCGCGATGGTAACGGCGCAAGAGGGGCTATCGGCCGAGTGTTCTTGGCGCAGAACCGCTAGTCAGACTCCACCGAGGGGCGTGCGTCGAGGAGGTCTTCGGCGATCTGGCGCGTCTGCCAGTCGCGGTCGGAGAGCAGCACGCGCAGCGCCTCCTCCGCCTCGGCCTCGTCGAAGGGGGCAAGCGACACCGCGGCACGACGTCGTACCGGCGCCTTGTCGGAACAGGCGGCAATGATTGCGGGCAGCCCTCGTGCATCGCCCACGGCCCCGAGCGCGGCAACAGCCGCCTCGCGGACGAGTGCTTCTTCGTGGGCGCCCGCGAGTTCGATAAGTCGCGCGAGCGTCTCATCGTCGGCAACCTCGTGCTCGCCGACAGACCAGCAGGCCATCTCCAGCACTTCCCACTCCGGGTCGTGGAGTGCAGGGAGCAGCGATACGTCGAGAAACCCTGCTGCGAGTTCGGCGGCCCTGCGGCGCACCGTCACGGCAGGCTCGGCGGCGACAAGCAGTAACCCTGCCAGCGTGCTGGCTGACAGCGCTCCAAGTCGAGCGAGGGCTCCGAGGGCGGCCGCCCGGACATCGGGGTCGTGGTGGGTGCACGCAGCCTCGGCCAGCGCAACGTCGCCGGTGTGGCCTGCAACGATGACGGCACGACGAGTGACGGCTTTGTCGCCGGATACTGCAGTCACTTCAGGCGACCCGTGAGCGTGCTGATGAACCAGATTGCTCCGGCGGCAAGAACGAGTGCAACCAGTGCCGCAAGCAGGGCACTGAGAGCCGCTCCGGCGGTCAGCGACGCAATCCTGCGCAACAAGGTCGGGCGGGCGTACAGGGGGACCGGGAGTCGTTCTGTCTCGCTGGGAGTCTCGATCTGGGGATGGAGCCAGGGTCGCAGGCCCGGAAACTTTTCCCATGCGCGCCGTGTGAAGGTGCCTGTTGCCCTGACAGGCTTCACCAAGCCGATCGCGATGAGTAGCGCGATGGCGACCGCAACGGTCCAGCCCGACCGCACGGTGAGGATCTGCTCCAGAATGCTCGACGACAACACGCAATCTCCGATGGTACCCACACCCCCGACGGCGCCGGCGTCGGATGGGGCGGACCTGACCGCGGGGTTTGGGGCGTTCGATGGTTCGCTGCCACCCGATGAGCCAGGACGTCTTCCGTCGCGAAAGCACCGATGGTGGGGCGTTCCGTTGGCACTCATCGGGGTGCTGATACCCGTAGCGGCTCTCGTCACCAACGGCATTCGCGTCGATCATTGGGCCTTCGCCCCTGGGGCAGCGTCGCCAGTCGGGACGCGACTGAGCTTCGACGATCTCCCCACGGCCATCGTGGAGGACGACTCGCCCGGCCAGTTCCTGTTCGTGACCGTCAGCGGTGCGCACCTCAACGTGCTGCAGTACGGACTGGGTCGCGGTGACGACGACGTGCGCATCCTCAGCCGTGAGCAACGCTTCGGAAAGGCCGACCCCTCGCAAGAGCGACAGATCGACCTGCAGATGATGCGGGATGCCAAGGAAGTAGCCGAGTATGTCGCTTATCAGCGTCTCGGACTCGACGCGAAACTGAAGGCAGGAGCGATCGTTGTCGAGCAGGTGCTCTGCCTGAATGGACAGACCTCCAACAGCAAGGACTGCGACCAGAAAGCGCCGGCAGGAGAATTCCTCAAGCGCGGTGCCACCATCACGGCAATCGACGGCACACCGACACCGACCGTCGACGAACTCGCTCCGGTGATGGCCAAACACCAGCCTGGTGACAACGTCACGGTTACCTATCGAACGGCGCACGGCGAGGACGAAAAGACCGCAACCTTTGCAACCATCGGGTCGGGGGAGCAGAACGGCAAGCCAAGCCGGGCGCTCATCGGTTTTGTCGCGCACGACACGTATTCGGTCGAGCTCCCGTTCCGGGCCAACATCGATACCGATGCGATCGGTGGACCATCAGCGGGACTGGCATTCACGCTCACGCTTATCGACCGCCTCAGCCCCGGGGCACTCACCGGGGATCAGCGAGTTGCAGTCACCGGCACCATCGAGACCGACGGCAGCGTTGGGGCAATCGGTGGTCTCCGTCAGAAGGTGGCAGCCGTGCGCCGGACGGGCGCTGCGTTCTTCATCGTGCCGAAGGCGCAGGGCGAGGATGGTGTCGATGGGCTCGCCGAAGCGCGCAAGGCAGCGGGCCCGAATCTCGAGATTGTCCCGGTGGCCAACCTCGATGAAGCACTGAAGGCGCTCGCTGATCGTGGCGGTACGCCGCTGTCTCCCCGGACGAAGCAGTAGCCGCGTCACTGCTGATTGACACGAAACGGGCTGCGAGCCGCCGTACCATTTCCACTAATGGCGATCTCTTTCTCCCGGCCCGATCCGGAAACGTCGTCATCACCGACGGATTCGTTCCGCATGGTCCGTCGTGGTTTCGACCCTGACGCGGTGCTTGCGCGACTAAGTGAACTCGATCATGAACTGGAACGACTCAGCGAGCGCGAGCGCGCGCTGGAACGCGAAGTTGCCGCAGCAAGCCGTCCACGTGTCGAGTTCGGAGACCTCGACGCAGCATCCATGGCGGCACTCGTGGGGGAAGAAGCCGCAGAGGTGCTGCGCAGCGCACGGGATGAAGCGGCTCTCATCCGCGCCAAGGCAGACGACGAGGCAGTACAGATCGTTGCAGCCGCCTACGACGAGGCTGCTCGGGTGCGCGAGTCCGTTCAGGAGGAAGTCGCCTACCTGCAGCGTGTTACCGCGGAACAGGTGGAGACCGAACTTGCCTCGGCTCGGGGTCGTGGCCTCGAGATGGTTACCGAGGCGCGCGAGTACCGCGAACGAGTCCTTGCAGACCTGGCGCAGCGTCGTGACCTCGCACGTGCGCAGGTCCGCGCACTCATCGACGGACGAGATCACCTGCTACGCGCATTCGAGGTAGCCAGACTCGCTGCAGTCGACATCATCGTCGAACTCGAGCAGGCCGCTCCGATGGAGGACACCAGTACCTCAGAACAGAGCATGTCGAGCCAGTTTGCAGAGTCGGCGATCTACGACGCAGACCTCGATCTCACGCCTGTCGCAGGTATCGAGATTCCCGCCACCTCTGGCCCGGTGCTGGTCACCAGCGTCGGAGACGACGACACGGGCGAACTAGCAGTTCCCGATGTCGATCACGTGGCCCCGCGCGTCGACGACGCATTCACGCGCCGGTCCGCAGTGCTTGCTCCACTCGGTGAGTCGCTGGCCAAGCAGTTCAAGCGCGTGGTGGTCGACGAACAGAACGAGGTCCTCACGGCGATCCGGCGCACCGAGCGGGTGGTCTCGATCGACGAACTGCTCCCGGGCGAGGACGCCCACATCGAGCGCTACCACGCATGCGCGATTGCGGAGATCGCTGATGCCTTCGCCGCCGGTGCCGCAGCCATGGGTGCCGGCGGTGTCCGCGACACGCTGGCCACGGACGCTTCGGTGCTCGGGCGCATCACGGAGGAACTGGTGCTGCCCATGCGCGAACGGCTTGAGCGCGTCATTGAGAGTTCGCAAGGGAACCGCTTCGAGCTGAGCGCGTTTGTGCGCAGTGCGTACCGAGAGTGGAAGCAAC
>CANIBN010000078.1 GCA_947465505.1 Acidimicrobiales bacterium
GGCGAGCAGGGCATGTTCGGCATGGTGACTGCACTCATCGTGGAGCAATAACCGCACGACATTCCGATACTCGACGAGTGGCCAGGAGGCAGCGATGATCGAGCTCAGCAAGGACACGGTTCTGGAAACCCTTGAACCCGCTGAGTGCCGCCGCCTCCTGGCCACTGCCGTTGTGGGGCGGGTGGGACTCGTCGTTGGCGAACTCGCCTACGTACTCCCGGTGAACTTCGCGCTGGCGGGAGACCTCATCGTGTTCCGCACAGCACAGGGTAGTGCGTTCGACCGGTTGGCGCGTGATCGAGCGCTCACCTTCGAGATCGACCATGTCGACCCCGGCTTCCACGCAGGCTGGAGCGTGATGGCGATTGGTTGGGGCATGGGTCTCGAGGACCAGGTTCCCCCGGCAACACTTCACGCCCTGGAACTGCGCCCTTGGGGTATGGGCGCAGTTCCGGGCTGGATCGGTATTCGTATGAACGAACTCACGGGACGCAGGATTGTTGCCCTGCCCCGCGAGATGCGCGAACGCTGACTACTCGCAGCCGACCGTCACGCCGCCGAGAGCGACGAGTGCACAGAACGACTCCTGGCTGACGAGCCACTTGCCGTCAACGAGCACCGCAACACCCTGCGAGCCGGACATGGCGGCCGCGCCGTTCAGCAGAATGTCGTAGGTAACCAACGCACGGGTCTCGGACTCGAACGCAACGGCGCTCACCTTCGCGGTGACCTGCTTGAGCATCGGGCTCGCCACCGCCTGGGCGATGGTCTCCGACAACTTGTCGGCGTTCTCGAGCAACGGAATGCGGTCATCGACGGTGGACTTGTTGTCGAAGAACTTCTCCCAGTTCGCCACGATCTCGGTGTGAGCGGCAGGAATGTCGGCAATGGTGGACACCGTTGGCGCTGCAGTAGTGGGCGCTGCCGTGGTCTCCGGTGCAGCGGTAGTGGGCGCAGCCGTGGTGGGAGCCTCGGTGGTAACCGGTGCTGCTGTGGTGGGTGCTTCGGTGGCGGGGGTGGACTTGCTGCCTCCACACGATGCGAGCACGAGAGTGATCGCTGCGGCGGATGCGGGAAGGAAATAGCGGGTTTTCATCGTCGGTCATTCTCTCATCCGAAGCGGAGTAAGGTGCGATTTACATGGACAAATCGTCAACAACGAGACGGACGTCCCTTGCTCCAGCAACACCGTGGCTCGGCGTGACCGTCGCACTGGCGGGAGCAGCACTGCTCGTCTACGGCTGGTGGAAGGTCTCTGGCGAAGCGCGGGTGGCCGCACAGATTCCCTATATCGCATCGAGTTCAGCACCCGGCGCTGCTCTCCTCGTGATCGGTGCACTCCTCATCCTCCGGCGACGTGCTCCTGAGCGCGATCGACGAATTGACCTCCTCATGTCGCTGCTCACCGAGAATTCCGAAACTGAGGCAGGCCCATCCGTGTCGGGCGCCCCTGAGCCCGCACCAGAAGGGTTTGTTGCAGTGGAGGGCGCCACGTTGTTCCACCACACGAACTGTGTGCTGGTGGCGGGCAAAGCCAGCCATCGCGTGGACGACGCCTCGTTGAGCACGAAACCCCTGGTGGCGTGTCCCCTCTGCATCCAGGGAACATGACCGTCACCCTCAACCTTGCACTTGCCGGTCTCGGCATCGGTGCTGTAGCGGCACTCGCGGGGCTTGGCCTGCTCGTCACCTACCGGGCGACCGGAGTGTTCAACGTGGCATTCGGTGCCATCGCAGTCTTTGCGGCGTACGTGAACTGGGCGCTCGCTGTCAGAAACCACTGGCCAGTGGGATTCGCAGCACTGTTCACCATCGGGTTGCTCTGTCCGGTGCTGGGCTTTGTGCTCGATCGATTCGTCTTTCGATCGCTCCGACTGCGCAATGCGGGACCGGCCGAATCGATCGTGGCCTCGCTCGGCGTCTTCGTGTTACTCATCGGCGGCGTCACGATCCTCTGGGGACGCCAGACGCGTCTCGACGCGCCCTCGCTCGTGCCGCGTCGCACACTCCGCCTCGGCGGCGATGTGGTGGTTCGTCTCGATGTGGTGGTGGATGTGGCGATTGTCCTCATCTTGCTGCTCGCGCTCCTCGTCCTTGAGCGGACCCGTGTGGGAATGCTCGCCCGGGCCGTCGTGGAGAACCGGGCGCTTGCGGAACTCACGGGCGTGCGTGCAGATCGGGTCTCCTCGCTCGCCTGGGCACTGGGTGCAACCCTCGCCGGACTCGCAGGAATCCTCATTGCACCGCTCGTGAGGCTCGATCCGTTCGGCCTCACGCTGGCAGTGCTGGAAACGATGGCAGTTGTAGTGATTGCACGGCTCACGCGACCGCTGTGGGTTGTCGGATCAGCGCTCGCGCTGGGCGTCGCCCAGAGCGAGGTGACGCGACTGCACCTGCCAGGTGCTCTCGGTGCCGTTGTGAGCGCACTCGGCACCAACCTGTTCGTGGTAGCGCTCATCGCGGTGTTGCTGATCGTCCGTCGCCTCGAGGACGCCCAGCGACCTGACGCCGGTTCAACCGTTGGTCTCGCAACCCGGGGAGACCTCCCGACCCCGCGGTATTGGTGGCTTCCCGCAACCACGGTGCTCGCCGTGCCACTGCTCTTCTCCCGCGAGAGCCTCGTCACCGCACAGCGAGTGCCGGCGCTTGCCATCATCTTCGTGTCCATCGTGCTCGTGACGGGATATGCGGGTCAGCTATCTCTTGGACAGGCAGGGTTCGCCGGGTTGGGCGCGCTCATCACCGCCAAGCTTGCGAACGGCAGCATGCCGTTCGCCGGGCAGATACCGAGCCTCGTTGCCCTGGTGCTTGCCGTGGTGTCTGCTGCGCTGCTGGGCTTCGTGATCGGATGGCCGGCAATCCGACGGCGTGGCCTGTTCCTCGCTCTCGCTACGTTCGCCATTGCAGCAGTAGCGAGCAAGTTCGTCTTCGACCAGCCCTACTTCACGAACGGCATCAGCGTGCCCACCCTCACCGGGTTTCGCAGTGCTCGAATGTTCTACCTACTTGAACTCATGTGCCTGGGCATCGCGTTGCTTGCCGTGCAGAACCATCACCGTGGCCGACTCGGCAGGTCCTTGCAGGCTGTACGGGATGACGAGCGGGGAGCGCTGGCCTGCGGCGTGAACGTGCGTCGGTTGAGGGTGTGGACCTTCGCGGTCTCCTCTGGGCTTGCGGCCCTCGGCGGTGCGCTGCTCTCGGTGTCCGATCGATCGTTCGACGCGACCGCCTTCGACCCGATCATCGGGTTGATCTGGTTTGCGGCGGTTGTCGTATTCGGAATCGACAGCGCCACGAGCGCACTGCTGGGTGCGGCGCTCATCGTGTTTCTCGACTCGGTACACAGCGACATCTCCTCGATCGTCATCGGTGTTGCGGCCGTCACCGTTGGGTTCCTGCCGGGCGGTCTGTTGTACACGGTGAGGCGGGTAGCGGTACGCCTCACGAACAACGTCGTCGGCGCTGAGTTCGCCGGTCGTCGCGCTGCTGTTGCGGGTGAGCCGTCGCTTCGACTATCGCCTGCGGGCCGCGAGATCGCACGGAGACTTCGATGACTGCATCGATCGTTGTACCTGCACTCAGCGCTCGCTCGGTGAGCGTCCGCCTCGGCGATGCTCTCATCGTTGATTCGGTCGATCTCGATGTCCCCTCTGGTCAGATCACCGCGCTCGTTGGGCCCAACGGAGCCGGCAAGTCCACGTTGTTCGACTGTCTGTCAGGCGCATTGCCTGCCGAGAGCGGTTCCATCCGCCTCGACGGGCGAGACGTCACGCGCAGTTCTCCCGACCAGCGGTCACGGCTCGGGATCGCACGCACCTTCCAGCACGTGTCGGTATTCCCCACGCTCACGGTGGAGGAGAACCTTCGTGTCGGCGCCGAGCACCGGGAGAACCTCCAATTGCTTCGAGCCCTGTTCCGGGGAAGACGAGCCGATGAGCCGCGCACCCCGGAGATCGTTGAGAGCGTGATGCAGAGACTCGGGCTCCTCGGCCTCCGTCACGAACGCGCTCAGGGACTGGAGACGTCCACGATGCGATTGGTGGAGATCGGCCGAGCACTGTGCACACGACCGAAGGTGCTGATGCTCGACGAACCAGCCAGTGGCCTGGACGACGCCGAGAGCGACCGCCTCCGCGCACTGCTGCTCGAGCTCGCCTCCGAGGGGCTGGCGATTCTTCTCGTCGAGCACGATCTCACGCTGGTTGGCGAGGTTGCCCAGCACCTCTGCGCGCTGGATCACGGCCAGGTCCTTGCAAGCGGTCGCTCCGCGGAGTTGCTCGCCTTGCCAGATCTCGTGTCTCTCATCGGTGGCACCCGATCGAGACGGGCGGCCCGATGACCGGATCGCTCTCACTCGTGGGCGTGCGCGCCGGTTACGGCAGCGTGGAGGTGCTGCACGGCGTAGACCTCAGCTTCCCAGCCGGCACGGTGGTGGCCCTCGTCGGCCACAACGGCTCCGGCTGCTCGACGATCCTGCGCTGCACCGCAGGCGTGGTGCGACCACGCTCGGGAAGGATCGTGTGGGACGGCGCAGACATCACGGGTTGGACGGGCTACCGCAGGACCACCGCCGGCATGGTGTTCGTGGCCGATGAGCACAACGTGTTCAACACGCTCACGGTCGCCGAGAACCTCGAGCTGTTCGGGAGGCCACAGCCGCTCGACACGAGTGTCGACGCCGCCTGCTCCGTATTCCCCGAGCTTCGAGACCTCCTCGACCACCGAGCAGGAACACTCTCCGGCGGTGAACGACAGATGCTGGCGTTGGCGCGTGCGCTCGCGCGGCCAGCGCGCCTGCTTCTGCTCGACGACGTGAGCCGAGGGCTTTCTGCGGCGGTAGCCACCCGATTCTTCGCCGCCCTGCGCGAGCGATCGACGGCTGCCACAACAACGGTGATTGCGGAGCAGTTCATCGACACCGCGCTCGGTATCGCCGACATCGTCTATGCAATTCGTCGAGGACGGGTGGCATTTGCCGGCGAGCCCGGTGAGTTGTCCGAGCAATCGCTCGCCACCGTGCTGTCCTAGCCCTGCTCGCTAGCGTGTGGTGCAGTGGACACCGTGCTCCTTGTTGCTCGACTGGTGATGGCGGCTGTGTTCGTCGTTGCGGGCGTCACGAAACTGTTCGACCGAGGAGGTACACGGGAGGCCGTCGAGGGGTTCGGTGTGCCATCGAGACTCGCCGGTCCCGGTGCCATAGCGCTTCCGTGGGTAGAACTGGGAACGGCCGTACTCCTCGTCGTACCCACCACCTCCTGGTGGGGCGGGCTCTTGGCACTCGTGCTTCTCGCCGCGTTCACCGTTGCGGTCTCGGTGAATCTCGGTCGGGGCCGTGCGCCGGCGTGCCGGTGTTTCGGTCAATTCACACCATCACCGGTCAGCGTTACCACAGTGCTCCGCAATGTCGTACTTGCGATCCCGGCACTGGTTGTTGTGATCGCCGGCTGATCTGATCCGGCAGCAGACGATCAGCCAGCCGAGTACGAAACGTTCGGGGTGTCGTAGCAGACGAACTCACCGACTGGGGTGCTGCTGGCCCATGCTCCCCTGCCATCGAGCGCCTCGCTGTCCCACTTTGCGACGGTGAGACAATTGTTGCTCGTCGTGCCTGGCTTGCCCACACGGAAGTACCGCGTGTCGAAGATGCCGTGTGCGTCGTAGCCCTCAGGTCGGTACATGAACTGCTCGACACACTTCCGCGTGAGATCCGCTCCGCAGGATGCCGCTGCATCAGCGAACCACCGCGCCCCGGCCCAGCCCTCGAGCGTCCACGCAGACAACTTGTCCTCCCGGTCGGGGAACGTGGCAAGCATGTCGTTGCGGAACTGAGCAATGACCGGGTGTTGGGTATCCATGTAGTTGAGCACGCGACTCGTGGTGTACAGCGAGGTCTTGCACGCGAGGGTTCCCTTGAACTGCTCGCGGACCGTCTCGCTCCAACTCTGGACCGAGAGCACCTTGGCCTTCACGGTGAGACCAACAGTGTCCATCGCCTTGCAGAGCGCAACATTGCCCGAGACGTCCATCGCATCGAACACGGAGTCGACCCCGCGCGATTTCATGTCGATTGCTGCGGCCTCGAAGTTCGGCAGTGCGAAATCGATCTGCTCGACCACCAGTTCATAGCCCTCTGCTCGCAGACCCGCCTCGATGAGTGCCGCATAGCGGAGCGATTCCGACTGGTTGAACGCAACGATTCCGGCGGTACGAGCCCCTGTGGTGAGCCGGAAGTAGCGGTAGATCTCGGTGCCGGTGATCAGTTGTCCGTCGAATCCGACCGTGCCGTTGCGAGGCGAGTCCGAGCCGTAGATCTGGAACAGGTGTGGATACTGCTCGTAGGCACTGTCGATCGGCTGGCTGCCGATGTCGGGAACGCCTTGAGAGTTCACATACTCGGCACCGGAGTAGTTGAGGATGGAGTTGCTCACCAGTGCGAACACCTGGTCATCGTCGATGAGCTTGCGCACACAGCGACGGTTCCCGGCGCCGCTGGAGGCGTCGTCGCATACGACCAGCCTCACGGTGCGGCCGTTGATACCGCCCTGCGCATTCAGCGACTGGACGTATGCCTGTGCACCGTAGAGCGGTGCCGAAAAGGTCTCTGATCCCAGCGGGCTGGTCTTGCTCACGATCAAACCAATCGTGATCTCGTCAGCCGTAACACCAGTGTCGCTGGCATAGTTCGGGACGCTCGTGGGGGCGACACTCCCACTCGAGGTGCTCGACACTGCCGCACTCGTCGTCGGGGATGAACTGGTGGACTCCCCAGCGGCCAACTCTTCGTCGGAGAGGCGTGTGCCGCAGGAGGTTGCTGCCAACACGAGGGCGGTGCACCCCGACAGAGCGATCCAGCGGCGTGCACGGTTGCTCACACAGCCGACGCTAGCCCTCTGCGATCACTGGTGTGCGATGCGCCGGAGCACCACGGGGCCTCTGGCGGCAGCCGTGATGCCGTGTTCCCCCACGGTAAAGGCTGACCGCAGTGCCGTCACAGCAGCGTTGGCATCAGCCGCAGTTCGCGCATGAACTACAGCAAGCGGTCGATCTGCGCCTACGGACTCGCCGAGGCCCACGATCTCGCTCAACCCGACGGACGGGTCGATGAGGTCTGTCGTGCGGGCCCTACCACCGCCGAGAGCAACGATCGCCATACCCACGGCGCGTACGTCAATACCTGTCACCACACCGCTCGCCACGGGTTCGACCGGCATCACGACAGGGGCCGTTCCGAGATGGCGATCGGGATGTTCCATGAGGTCGGTCGGGCCGCCGAGCGCCGACACCATCTGTGCGAAACGTTCTGCGGCCCTACCCGAATCGTGCGCAGCGTGCAGGACCGTACGTGCTTCGTCCAGTGTGCTCGCCAGACTTCCCTGCACCAGCATCTCCGCACCGAGGGTGAACACCACCTCGTCGAGGCGAGCATCCGAGAACGTGCCTGTGAGCCACCCAATCGTCTCGTGGATCTCGAGCGCATTCCCGGCCGCCCGTCCGAGCACCTCGTTCATGTCCGTGAGGAACGCCGTTGTTCTCAGCCCCGCTCCCTCGGCAACATCGACGATGCTCCGCGCAAGTTCGTCGGCGCCGTCCACCGCGGTCATGAAGGCGCCGCTGCCGAACTTCACGTCCATCACCAGGGCATCGAGATCTGCTGCGAGCTTCTTCGAGAGGATCGATGCGGTGATGAGCGCAATCGACTCCACGGTGGCGGTGACGTCCCGGATCGAATAGAGACGCCGATCGGCCGGCGCGAGATTCTCTGTCTGGCCGATCACGGCACAGCCAGCCTTGAGCACGGCCTTCCGGAACCGTTCCTGCGAGGGTGTGGCGTCATAGCCCGGGATGCTCTCCAGTTTGTCGAGCGTTCCACCGGTGTGTCCCAGTCCGCGACCGGAGATCATTGGCACGACACCGCCACATGCAGCGACCAACGGGGCGAGCATCAGGCTCACCTTGTCGCCAACGCCACCCGTCGAGTGCTTGTCGAGCACGGGACCGGACAACTCGCTGCGGTCCCAGTGCATCACCGAACCAGATCTGGCCATGGCGGCGGTGAGCGCCACACGCTCTGCGATCGTCATCCCCCGAAAGAACACTGCCATTGCGAAGGCGGCCACCTGATCGTCACCGATCGTGTCATCGGTGAGACCGAGCACAAATCGCTCGATGGCATCTGCAGGTAACTCGTTGCCATCGCGTTTGGCGCGAATGACCTCCTGCGGCAGAAACGGAGTGCTCAAGACAGCACCCGCACGATGTCGTCGTAGAGACTGCTCGCGCCGACACGGAAGTTGCTCGGCTCGGCCCGCAGCGGTGCGAGGCGCTCGTCCACGAGGTGGAGATACACCGAGGCATCGGCAACGGTACGGATACCACCTGACACTTTCAAACCTACGAGACGACCCGTGGTGGTCCGGTTCTCGACGATCACGTTCAGCATCGACGTTGCGGCCTCGGGCGTGGCGCCGACAGGCACCTTGCCCGTGGAGGTCTTGAGGAAATCGGCGCCCTGCTCCACAGCGAGACGAGAAGCGCGCGTGATGAAGAAATCGTCCTCCAACGCGCCGGTCTCGAGGATCGTCTTCAGGTGAGCGGGGCGCTGATGCGTATGGCACATTTTCGCCACTGCATCAACGAGGTCTCGAACGAGGAACAGATCTCCCGTCATCACCGCACGGAACGGGATCACGAGATCGATCTCATCGGCCCCATCGGAGAGAGCCTTTGCGGTGTCGGCCACGATGGAGTCCCAGTGAGTGCCACCGTACGGGAAGTTCACCACTGTGGCCACCGCGACCCCCGAGCCGGACAGCCGACCCACGGCTTGTGTCACGAATTGTGGGTACACGCACACGGCGGCCGGGCGTACGCCGAACCGATTGTCCAGCGCTCGGTCGCAGAGCCCGTCGATCCGCTCGACGGTGTCGTCGTCGTTCAGGCTCGTCAGGTCGAGGCAGGCAAGGAGACGCAGTGCATCGTCCCGCTCGTTCGCGTTGCTGCTCACGCTTGGCCCACCTGCTCCCGGCTCAACGGCCGAGCTTTGCGGCCGTGATTTCGGAGAGTTCGAGGCTGCGGCGGGCGGCATCGACGAAGCCCTGCATGTCGACACCCACCGACGACTTCTGTCCACGCTTGTAACGCGTGTAGACGCCGTGCACGATGCAGGCCGACTTCCAGTGGTTGAGCGCAATGAAGTACTGCAGCTTGGCCTCGTCGATACCGCCAACCTTTGCTGAGTAGCGGGCGATGAGGTCCTCGCGGCGCAGGAAACCCGGCTTGGAGGTCATGCTGCCGCCGCGTGCTGACTCCTCGCCCGGCTCGAGCCACATGTTGAGCAGGTAGGCGAGGTCCGCCATGGGCTCGCCGAGCGACGCCACCTCCCAGTCGAGCACGGCGGTGATGTGGCCGTCGTCGTCGAACAGACAGTTGTGCACGCCATAGTCGCCGTGCACGAGGCGCACCGGTCCGTCAGCGGGGCGGTTGGCCATGAACCAGTCGTGCAGCGCGTGCACGCGCGGGTCGTCCAGTTCTGCATCGGCCGCGGAGGTGACCCACGAGCGGTACCACGCCTTCAATTGACGGCCTGCGTAGTCGTCGTGTCGGCCGAGGTCTCCAATGCCTCTGTCGATCGGGTCGACAAGGTGCAGCGCGCCGAGTGTGTCGGCGAACGAGTACGTGGCATTGGCGCGCTTGTCCGCCGGGAGCCAGGTGTCGGCGTCGGTGGTGGAGCCGAGCGGCAGTCCCTTCACGAACCCCATCACGTAGAAATGGATGCCAGTAACGGCCGGGTCCTCGCAGTAGCCGTACGGCTCGGCAACCGGCACACCGGTTCCCCACAGTGCCTTGATGATGCGGTATTCGCGGTTCATGTCGTGCGCCTTGGGCTGCAGTTCACCGAGCGGGGGGCGTCGCACGACGGCCACGGTGCCTCGCTGGTCCTCCACGCGGTACGTGAGGTTCGAGTGTCCGCCGACCAGACGGGTCCAGGTGAGGGGTGGCACCAGCGGCGTATTGGCTGCGATCCAGGCCTCGACATTGGCCTGATCGATCCCCATCAAGGTCGACTCGTTCTCGCTCATCGCCCCGACCTTACGTCACGACCGAGCGAGCCGTCGCAGTTGGGAAGCCGCATAGGGGCGGGCTCGTCGCTGACCACCGCGCTCGGCAATCGCTGCCTGCAGCCGCAGCAACGAGGCGACGATGACGTCACGACGCGGTGCCCAACCACGGCGCTCGCACTCGTCCAACCACTCGGCCGGAGTGAGGTGACCGCGCTCGCCGTTGCACCGCTGACAGGCGGCGACCTCGTTCTCGATCCAGCTCGGCCCGCCCTTGATACGGGGCACGACGTGCTCTGTGGTCGCCGGGATCATCGCACCGTCGAGTGCACGGCCGCACCACACGCACTGGGCGCCGTCTCTCACGAGGATGAGTTCCATGCGGCTCCGGCGGTCCAGCTCGCGACGGTGTCCCACGCTCACGCTCCCAGTATGGGGTTGGCCCCGGACGAGCCCCCACCACCAGCCAGACTGGGCGGGTGAGTACAGGCCGTTTCGCACCGAGCCCTACCGGTCCGCTGCACCTCGGCAACCTCCGCACTGCCCTTGTGGCGTGGCTCTCGGCGCGGTCGACGGGTGGCCGCTTCATCGTGCGTATGGAGGACCTCGATCGGGTGACCTCCTCTCGGCTTCACGCCGCCGGCCAACTGGCAGACCTGGCAGCCCTCGGCATCGACTGGGACGGCGAGGTGGTGTTCCAGTCCGAACGATTTCCCCGCTACGAGGCGGCCATCGACCGGCTCACCCGGGCAGGCCTCACGTACCCGTGTTACTGCACCCGTCGCGAGATTCGTGAGGCCGCTGCGGCACCTCACGGCGCGGAGGTGCCGTACCCCGGCACCTGCAGGGACCTCACCGAGAGAGAACGCCGTTCACGCGAGACGGACGGTCGGCGTCCTGCGGTACGCCTGCGATCCGGCGGCGAGCGCGTGGCGTTCGACGATCTCGTGGCCGGCAGCATCACGGGAACGGTGGACGACGTAGTGCTGTGCCGCAACGACGGTGTCCCCGCCTACAACCTCGCCGTGATTGTGGACGATGCGGCGCAGGGGATCGACCTCGTGGTGCGCGGCGACGATCTGGCCACATCGACGCCCCGACAGATCCACCTCTGCCGTCTCCTCGACCTACCTGTTCCGTCCTATGCACACGTACCGCTCGTGGTGGGCCCCGACGGAGAACGTCTCGCGAAGCGCCACGGAGCAGTGACGCTGGCCGACCTCGCCGCTACCGGGACCGCCGCCGACACGGTTCGATCGTGGCTCGCGACGAGCCTTGGGCTTGCGCAGTCTGGCGAAGCGATTTCTGCACACGATCTGATCGACCGCTTCTCGTGGGATCGACTCCCGCGGTCGCAGTGGGTCGCCCAGCACTGACGGCCCTCCCCGTCGTCGTAGGCTCGCGGGATGGACGACCTGCAACGCGTGCTCGGGTATCTCGACGCCGCAGACCCCGCGCTCACACCCGACACCGAGCCCCGCGAACTCGGCCAGGACCTCTTGGTCGTCCCGTTCTGGACCCCCGAGTTCTGCAACGCCATCATCCGGGCCGCTGAGGCAGTGGGTGCATTCGAGCCGCAGCCGGAAGATCCGGTGCCGGGTCACGAAGTGTCGCTCGCCGTCATCAGCCCCAAGCTGTATGCCGCGGTCGAGATGGATCTTGGCGAGCGCCTCTGGCCGATCCTGCAGACGGTGTGGCCGTACATCGACTACTACGGCCTGCGCGACGCATTCGTCATCAAGTACGCCATGGGTGCACAGGAGCACCTGCGCATGCA
>CANIBN010000079.1 GCA_947465505.1 Acidimicrobiales bacterium
CTGGAAATTCACCCGATTACCTCGGTCACTTGCTGGCGACCCTTCCGCCAGCAAGTCACCGAGATCCCGGCGACGGATACGTCAGAGGTCGTACCTGTACACATTCGTCTCGCGGGCCTGGAAGCCGATGCGCTGGTACATGCGGTTCGCTGCCTCACGTGACGGCCTCGACGTCAGGTCCACCGTCCTGCAGCCCCGCTGCTTGGCAACGTCGAGCGCGAACCGGTTGAGCGCCTCGCCCACACCCTGACCTCGGGCTGCATCGTCCACCACCACGTCCTCGATCCACGCACGCATGCCCGTCGGGATGCGGAAGATCACCAGCGTCAGCGTGCCGACGATCCGACCGTCAACCCGGGCGACGAGCAGGTCGGACGCTGGCGAGTCGATGATCGCGGCGATCTCGGCCGTGGTGGGCGCCGGCGAGCTCTTGGACAACTGCGGCAGGATGCGGCCGATCGTCTCGACAAGGTCGGGCGTGGCTTCGGTGGCGATGTCGACGGTAACGCTCATTTCACACACGAACGTAGCCCCTGCCGGGATCACCGCCCTACAGTCTCGGCATGACTGCGCCCATGCCTCCTGCCCGTCGCCTCGGTTCGGCACTCGAACCCGTAACGGGTCAGGTGTACTTCTCGCCCGAGTGCCACGCCAACTACCACGCACTCGGCTTTGCCCAGAGCGCCGGCGAGTTCAACGGGGTGGCCGCCCCGGACGGACCGGCGTACTTCACCTCCCGCGGTTCGGTGATGGGGCAGGTGGCGCCCGAGCTTGTTGCCGCCGCATTCGCCGTGTTCAGCCCGGCAGCGGTCATCCCGGCCGTCACCCACGGCTGGTCCATCACCGACGCCGCCACCATCTGCGCGGCCCGGGACGACGGCGCCGTGGCCCAACTTCGCCGCCTGCTCGGCCCCTCCCCCGAGGGCCTCGACCGGGCCAACACCATCCTGCGCCGCGCGGTGGCCGTACTGCGCCCCGAGGGCCGCCCGCTGTATGCCGGCCTGCGCTCGCTCGGAATCCCCGACGAGCCGCTGTTCGCGATGTGGCGAATGGGCGACATGCTGCGTGAGTTCCGCGGCGACTGCCACACCGCGGCATGGATCTCGATGAACATCGATGCCACCGAGATCGGCCTGATGTCCGAGCTGTACTGGGGCCTGCCGATGCGCACGTACTCCCGCACGCGTGCCTGGACGAACGACGAGTTCGACGCCGCGGAGGCTCGCCTGGTGAAGCGTGGCTGGGCCGCTGACGGGGCACTCACCGACGCCGGCAAGGCAGCCCGCGAGGCCATCGAGGTAACCACCGACGCACAGATGGTTGGCGCGCTCGACGCGATCGGCGCCGACCTCGACGAACTCATCTCGATCCTCGAGCCGTGGGGTGCCGCCATCCGCGCCGGCCGCGGCTACCCCGCCAACGGTCCGCACGACCTTGCCGAGAAGGGGCGCAAGGCCTGATGTCACGCCCGGTCGATATCGCAATCGTCAACGGCTACGTGCTCCCGATGGGGGGCGGTACCGAGATCGCCAACGGTGTGGTCACCATCAGCAACGACGTGATCAGCGCCGTCGGCCCCGCCGACCAGGTAGACATCCGCGGCGCACAGAAGGTCATCGACGCGAACAACTGTGCAGTCATGCCCGGCTTCGCGAACAGCCACACACACATCGCGTCGAACATGTTGCTGCGCGGCCTGCTCGAGGATGTCCACCTCTTCGAGTGGCTGCAGACCATGTGGCAGCTCAAGAAGAACTTCGACTTCGAGACGCTCTACTGGGCAAACATGTGCGGTCTCGTCGAGATGGTGAAGAGCGGCATCACGTCGTTCAACGAGCACTTCGACGCCTACCGGGTCACACCGCAAATCGAGGCACTCAAGGAAGTCCCGTTGCGCGCCACCCTCGGATACGGCTTCGCGGACCGCGGTCTCTACGCGTCCATCACCGACTACTCGTGGAAGACGCTCAACAACTTCGGCGAGCTGGTCAGCGCGCACCACAACACGCGCAATGGGCTGCTGCACATCGCGCTCTCGCCGCACGCCCCCTATTCCTGCGGCGAGGAGATGTACCGCCTGACACGCGAAGTCGCCGACGCCTACAAGGTGTCGATCCACACCCACGTCGCCGAGGGCATGCAGGAGATGCGCTACATGCAGGAGAATTACGGCACCACCCCAGTGCGCTGGCTCGCCGAGATCGGCTTCCTCGGCCCCGACGTGACGGCCGCACACTGCTCACAACTCGACCAGACCGACGTGAACCTCTTTGCCGAGCACGGCGTGAAGATCGCCCACTGCCCGGTCTGCAACGCAAAGCTCGGATCGGGCACGATGCCCATGCGCATGGTTCGCGAGGCAGGAGTGACGGTTGGTCTCGCCACCGACGGTCCCGCCAGCCAGAACACGCAAGACCTCTTTGAGGAGATGAAGTTCTGCGGCCTCATCCACAAGGACAAGACCGGCGACGTGGAGTTCATGAAGACACGTGAGCTGCTCGAACTGGCCACCTGCGAGGGTGCAAAGGCGATGCACCGTCCGGAGACGGGTCGCCTTGCTGCTGGCATGGCCGCTGACGTCATCGTGGTCGACCTCGATCGGGAGCACGCCCTACCCGTCTACGACGTGGCTGCAGCGCTCGTGTACTCCACACGGGCCGACGACGTGCGCCACACCATCGTGAACGGCAAGGTGCTCATGGAGGACCGTGTGGTGGCCGGTGTGGACGAGCAGGAAGTCCGGGCACGCTTCCGAGAGCTTGCACACGACCTGAAGACACGCAGCCTGGGCTGATCGTCAGCGGCGAGGACCTCGCCGCCGCGATACGGTCACCACATGATCCTCACCGAACTCCGTGCCCCGGCCGACGTCTTCGCCGAGGCCACCGGCTGGACACCCAAGCCCGAGGGCCTCTGCAAGGGCGAGATCTGCGTGCCGGCACCCGGTGCGCTGTCGCCCGACGGCACGCTCGATGTGGCTATCGCCGCACAGCGTCTCGGCATGCCGGTGATCCACGACACCCAGCACGGCGTGTACTCCGTTGGCGCTGCCACGCTGTCCGGTCACACACTGGCGAGCGCCGAGGCAGCCGACCCCGAACTACAGGACCGCAACGGCAACCCGTTCCGCCTCTCGTCGCTGCGGGGCCGCAAGGTCGTACTGGTCGCCTGGTCGACGTATTGAGGCTGCAGACTCGCCCTGCCAGGTTGGCAGGCACTGCACGCAGAGATCGAGCCCCTCGGCGCAACGGTCGTCACCGTTGCTCTGGACATCTTCCCGGAGCACACCTATCCGTGGATTGACGCCGCGTCGCCCACGCACCCGAGCCTGATCGACACCCGGCACATCACGGGGCAGCTGTTCGGATTCAAGAACATCCCGATGGCCGTGTGGATCGACGAGAACGGCATGCTGGTCCGCCCTGCCGAGCAGGCGAGCATCGAGCGCCCGGCATCACGCGATCGCGAGATTCCCGCAGACCTGCCGCAGCGCATCCAGGAGATGTTCCGCGAGGTGAAGACAATCCCCGACCACTCGACGGAGTATCGGGAAGCGCTGCTCGACTGGGTACACAACGGCAGTGCCAGTCGCTTTGCCCTGTCTCCCGACGAGGTCGTTGCACGCTCGCAGCCGAGCGGTGACGAGCAGGCACGCGCCGCGGCCTGCTTCGACCTCGGCCAGCACCTGCTGCGCACCGTCGGCCACGATGCAGCCGTTCCGTGGTGGCGAGAGGCCCACCGCCTGTTCCCCGACAACTGGACGTACAAGCGGCAGGCGTGGACGCTCGTCACCACACCCGAGGGTGCCACCGAGAACGACCTCATCCAGGGGCCGAACGACGTATACGACGGCAACTGGCTCGACGACGTCGTCGCCGGCGGTGGCGGCGCCAAGTACTACGTCGAGCCACGGCTGTAGTCCCTGCTAGGAGGGGCTGCGCTGGCCCGAAATCACGCGGCCCGAAACTTGGATAGCGTCAGGGGTGATGGAGAACATCCGCTGGCATGCGCGCCCCACGCTTCACCGGCCAACGCTCGTCGCAGCGTTCACCGGCTGGAACGACGCGGGTGATTCTGCGTCTACCGCAGTGCGCACGATGATCGAGCAGTGGGACGCCACACCACTCGCCACCATCGATCCCGAGGAGTTCACGGACTTCGCCAGCACGCGTCCGCACGTCCGCCTTTCCGGTGGTGCGCGAGAGATCGTGTGGCCCACCGTGTCGGCCTGGTACGCCTCATTGCCCGGAGGTGATGTGGTGTTCGTGCTCGGCCCCGAGCCCAGCCTGCGCTGGCGCACCTTCTGCGACGAGATGCAACAACTCGCCACCGACATGGGCGTGGGCATGGTGCTCTCGCTCGGCGCACTGCTTGCCGATGTGTCCCACACCCGGGACGTCAACATCATCGGCACCGCAACCGATCAGGAACTCATCGACCGATACGACCTGCAGCGGTCCCGCTATCAAGGCCCCACCGGCATCGTGGGCGTCCTGCAGCACACGTTCAGCACGGCCGGCCTGCCCACCATGTCCTTCTGGGCAGCAGTTCCTGCCTACGCATCGCAGGTGCCCTCTCCAAAGGCTGCACTTGCCCTCATCGAGCGTGCCTGCAACGTCATCGGTACGCCAACCCCAGACGGTGCACTGCACGACGAGGCTGCGGGCTACGAAGAGCGCGTCGACCAGTTCGTCGAACAGGACCGCGACCTCGTCGGATACGTGCGTCGACTCGAATCCCTCGCCGACGCCGGCCTCGACATTGACGACGACGGCACCTTCGACGACGAGGACGACGACACCACGTTCTCCTTCGATGACGACGATGACGACGATTCGGTGGGCGGCGAGTCCACGGAGTCGCTCGCAGCGGCCGAGCCAGACCGTCTCATCGAAGAAGTCGAACAGTTCCTCCGGGACCAGGGCCAGGCCTAACCCTCACGGGTTCGGGCGCCTCATGGAGCACCTGCCCGGGGAGTACACCGAACGCGTACTGAGAGCCGCTGGCAAGATCGCTTGGGATTGCCAACAACTGGCCGACTCCACCATCGATCCCGATCTCGCCCGGATCCTGCACGTCGGCGCACTGCTGGAGGACGACACCGTCATCACGGTGCGCCATGCGGCTTCGCTCGGCCTCTCCCGCTCCTACGACCTCGCGCAGTTCCTACCGATGTGGGACGAGGAGGAGGCCGAGCACGGCAGGGCCCTGCACTTCCTGCTCGATCACCAGCGATACACCCCGCCCGAGGCAGCACCCGCCTCGATCTCCCGGCGTCGCCGTGCGCTGTCCCACCTGCCCCTCGCTGCGGTCGGCAGATTGCCCCAGACACCGTTCCTGTTCTGTGTGCTCGGCGCCGCTGCCGAATACGTAGCGACCGTCACGTATCACGAACTCATCAAACGGGTGGACGACCCGACCGTCGTTCAACTGCTTCGCGACATCACGCGTCAGGAGGCACGGCACTTCGCGTTCTTCCTGGCGGCGGCCAAGCACCGTGGCGAGGCGCTCTCCGTCACGAATGGCCGTATTGCCCGTCGGGCACTCGCTGCGATGTGGGAACCGATCGGCGTGCCGAGCCTCGGACGACCCGTGTGGGAACGGCTCTTCGGGGAGTGGATGCGGGATGAGGGCTTCGTGGAGCGCATCACGATGATGGACCGCGTAGTCGACTCGATACCGCATCTGCAGGGAATGCACCTCATGAGAAACTTCCTCAAGGACACGCTGAGCCGGGCGGCGTAGGGGGCCACATCGCAGACCCCGTCGCTAGGCTCGAAGCATGCCCGGTCCCGGCGAGCACCACCCCGCCTTCGAGGAATACTGCGAGTGCATTTTCGAACTGCAGGAGGACTCCCTCGACGTCATCCAGGCCCGCATCGCTGAGCGACTCCAGGTGTCGCGTCCGGCGGTCTCGGAAATGATCCGGCGCCTCGATTCCGAGGGTCTCATCGAGCAGGGTTCCGGGCGTATCCACCTCACGGCGGCAGGTGTTCGTCTTGCCGAGCAGGTAGTTCGCCGGCACCGCCTCGCCGAGCGCTTCCTCACCGACATCCTCGGGCTCTCGTGGGCAGACGCTCATCACGAGGCTGGACGTTGGGAACACGTCATGAGCGAGCGCGTGGAACTCGCCATGAACCACCTGCTCGGCGAACCCACCACGTGCCCGCACGGCAACCCGATCCCTGGTTCCAGCTATGAAGCACCCGAATCCGTTCGGCTTGCCGATCTCTCAATTGGCGCTCGTTTTACCGTGGCCCGCATTCCCGAGGAGCTCGAGTTCACGCCTGGCCTGCTCGAGTTCCTCGAGGACTCCAACATCCTCCCCGGCAACGACGGATACGTACGGGCTGCATCGCCCGACGGCACCATGACCGTGGAGATCAACGGCAACCACGTCGGCGTCGGCTCGTTCGCCAGCACGAGAATCCTGGTCACCGCATGAAGGGCTTCCTCCGTCACGGTGTAGTGCTCGCTGCTGCCGCTTCGGTGTTCGTGCTTGCGTCGTGCGGGAAGACCGCGGTTGTCGAGGTCACCACCGTCCCCACCACCGTCGAAGTCGGTGTCACCACCACCATGCTCAGCGGAACACCGGCCGAACTGCTGCCGCAGTTGCGCGACTCGGCATTCCGACTCAGCCCTGCCATGATCGAGGGTAAGGGCAAGCAGGTCATGGCCGACCTCGACCGCTTGTGGGCAGCCATCTCCAGCCAGTTGCCGCGCACAGAGTTCGTCGACGACGCCGCCCACCAACTCGACCTCATGCGTGTCGGCGTAGAACGCAAGCGGGCCGCAGATGTCGACAAGGCGGCGCTGCACCTGCAAGCCATCGTCGATTCGGAGTTGCCGAAGCTCAGCGGCTCCTAAGCCGCTCCAGTCCGAAGATAGGCCGACGTAGAGACTCAGCCGACGAGCGGTGTCGGCAGCGACTGCGAGTGCACCACGGTGAGCCGCTTGGTGGAACGCGTGAGCGCAACGTAGAGAGCACGCATACCCTGCACCTGTTCGCTCACGATGCGGGCGGGTTCCACCACCACCACACCATCAAGCTCGAGACCCTTGGCCACCGAGACGGGCACGAGCGTCACTGATGCCGAGAGCCCCGCGCGTGTCGCACGGCCGTGGTCGATTCCCTCCGCCTCAAGCAGGTCTGCAACCTCGTCCACCATCGAGTCTGCGCTCAGCACCGCAACGTTGCCGTTGCCGACGTCGGCGAGGAGTTCGCGCACCGCAGCGGCGACCGAGCCGGCAAACGACTCACGCGTCGCCGACACGAACACCGGTGCGGAATCACCCTCACGCACCGACGACGGCGCACGCAACTTCGGTGTTGCCGCCATCATCACGCGCGTGGCGAGTTCCATGATGAGGCCAGGGATGCGGTAGCCGATGCTCAGGCCAACCACTCGACTGCCCTTCTGCGTGGGCAGGTGCTCGAGGATGGATTCCCAATCGTCCGGAGCCAACGCGCCCGTCGCCTGGGCAAGGTCACCCACGATGGTCATCGAGCCGTTGAGCGAACGTCTGGCCACCGCACGCAGCGCCATCGGTGTGAGGTCCTGCACCTCGTCCACCACGATGTGGCCGTAGGTACGGATCTCGTCGCTGTCGTCGGACTTTCCCTTCACCAGTCGAGGCCCGAGCAGTGCTCGCGCCTCGTCGAGGAGCGCAGCGTCGGCATCGCTCCAATCCACGTCCTCGACACTGGCCGAACGCGGTCGGTGCAACGCCTCGTACTCGTCCTGTGTGAGCCACTTCGATCCGGCAAGCTTCAGGAGCGCCACCGATCCGAAGAGGTCGTGCAGCAGTTGCGGTGCGGTGAGCACGGGCCACATGCGCTCGAGTGCAGCACGAACGATGTCGAGATGACGCACCTCCTCGCGAACGGCCTCGGGCGTGACGTCACCGATGCGACTGGTAGCAGCAAGTGCAGACCACACCTCGCCCTCGACGAACTTGCGTCCAGCGTTGTGGCGGCGATAGCGGCGGCGTGCGGCACGGATGATGCGGTTGCTCTCCTCCGCACGCAGACGGAGATAGCCCGTGCGGAACGGCACCACGAGGTCGTCGCGCAGCGGGCGTTCGCGATCGGACACTGCCTTCTCGATGACATCGGCCATGCGAACGTCGCCCTTCACCTTCTCGGCGAGCGGCGAGTCCTCTCCGCCCCACGACACGTCGGGTACGAGGTCGCCGAGCACAGCGAGTTCAACGCCAGCCTCGCCGAGCGACGGCAGCACCCGCTCGATGTAGCGGAGGAACACGCGGTTCGGGCCGATCACCAGCACACCCTGGTCCTCCAGCGGGAACCGGTACGTGTAGAGCAGGTAAGCCGCTCGGTGGAGCGCAACGACCGTCTTGCCGGTACCGGGGCCGCCCTGCACCACCAGCACACCGGCCTGTGGCGAACGGATGATCTCGTCCTGCTCAGCCTGAATGGTGGCGACAATGTCGCCCAGCTGGCCCGTGCGACCACGCTCGAGGGCAGCGAGCAGTGTGGAGTAACCACGGATGCTGGTGTCGCCCGAAACGCTCACACCAATGGTGCCGTCTGAGCCGATGCCGAGATGATCCTCGCCGAAAAGCTCATCCTCGATGCCGAGCAACTTGCGCCCATGCACCGCAAAGTGCCGGCGGCGGGCGAGTCCCATCGACTCCTTGCCCGTGGCGCGGTAGAACGGCTCGGCTACCGGTGCACGCCAGTCCACCACGACGGGCTCGTGGGCCGCATTTGCGACGGCGAGGCGCCCGATGTGAAAGGTCTCGATGCCCGCTGGCGTCTCGGCTCGACGGTCGATGCGGCCGAACACGAGCGCATCGTCGCCGAGGTCGAGGTCGCCAAGTCTCTTGATGAGCGCCTCGTCGAACACATCGCGCTCGTAGCGAGCCTGGAAGGTGCCGCCACGGCCCGCCTCGGTGAGATCACGAAGCTTCCACGCCTCCTTGCGACTGCGCTCTAGGCAGTCGTAGGCATGATCGATGTAGGCCTGTTCGTCGGCGAGGTCCGGGTGCTGTTCGGTCATCGTGGCAAGGGCCGTACCGAAGGCTTGGAGGGGTCTCCGGGCACGGTTTATGTACTCTACCGGCCGGTTTTCCCGCTCAGACTGGCCGAAATCGCCCCGACTTCCCCGAGCGGAGAGCCCTTTGGCCTCCGCCGGCAGCGGGACTCGCTGGGTAGCGTGAGACGTACATGTCCGGCAGTCTCCGTGCCCCCTTTCTTGCCGCCGCAAACCGTGAGCGCTCCCACCACACACCCGTGTGGTTCATGCGTCAGGCCGGCCGTTCCCTTCCCGAGTACCGGGCAGCCCGCGGCGAGGGCAGCATCCTGCATGCCATCAAACGGCCCGAACTTGCGGCCGAACTCACCCTGCAACCCGTTCGCCGGTACGGGGTGGATGCGGCAGTGCTGTACAGCGACATCGTGGTCCCGGCACACGCCGTCGGCTTCGGTATCGACGTTGCGCCGGGCACCGGGCCGGTGGCACCCGATCCGCTTCGCACAGCGGCAGACCTTGCCCGTCTCCGCCCACTCGAACTCGACGACATCGCCTATGTGATCGATACCTGCCGGCTGCTCGTCAACGAACTCCCCGCCGAGGTCCCGCTGCTGGCTTTTGCGGGCGCACCGTTCACGGTGGCGAGTTATCTCATCGAGGGCCGCCCGAGCAGGGACTACGTGAACACCAAGTCGCTCATGCACAACAACGAGCCGCTGTGGCACTCGGTGCTCGATCGTCTTGCAGACCACGCCATCACGTTCATCAGCGCGCAACTCACAACCGGCGCACGTGCCTTCCAATTGTTCGACTCGTGGGCGGGTGCACTCTCCCGGGCGGACTACGACCACTTCGTCCTGCCACATTCCCGCAAGGTGTTTACGACGCTCGCAGAGCGACACCCCGATGCGCCAGGCATCCACTTCGGTATCGGCTGCGGACACCTGCTTGAGTCGATGTACGCGGCAGGCCCACGTGTGATGGGGCTCGACTGGCGCACACCGATCGACGAAGCACGCCAGCGCCTCGGCGCAGACACGGTGGTGCAGGGCAACCTCGACCCTGCGCTCGTGTTCGCCGGCTCAGCGCCCATGCTGGAGTCAGCAGCAGACATCCTGTCGCGCAACGCGGGCAACCCCGGCCACATCTTCAACCTCGGACACGGAGTGATGCCCACCACCGACCCGGGGCTGTTGGCACAACTCGTCGCATACGTCCACGAACACACCTCGAACCCACACGGAGCAGGCAATGGCTGAAGTCTCGGTTGTCCTGATGGCCTACGGCACGCCACGTTCTCGCGAGGAGATCGAGCCGTACTACACCGACATTCGCCGCGGCCGTCCGCCGACCCCGGAACTGCTCGCAGACCTCGTTCGTCGCTACGAGGCAATCGGTGGCATCTCCCCGCTTGCCGCACTCACCGAGGCACAGCGTGCTGCGCTGGCGAACGCGCTCGAACAGCGCGAACCCGGGCGGTTCGATGTGGTGCTCGGGCTCAAGCACGCGCACCCGATGATCGAGGAGACAGGCGCAACGCTGGCGGCCAACGGCGCTCAGAAGGTGGTCGGCCTCGTCCTTGCGCCGCACTACTCGTCGTACAGCATCGGCCAGTACCAAGACCGGCTGAAGGCTTCGCTCGAGGGTTCGGGTTGCGACGTGCGCGGTATCGAGAGCTGGGCCAGCAACCCCGCATACGTCGGCTTCCTCGCGAGTGAGGTGCAGAACGGCCTGGCGTCGCTCCCGCCCGGCTCGAAGGTGCTGTTCACGGCGCACTCGCTTCCCGAACGCATCATCGCTGCCGGCGACCCATACCCGTCCGAGCTTCGAAAGACCGCCGTGTGGGTAGCCGCTGCAGCAAACCTGCCGACCGGCTCGTGGGACATTGCCTACCAGTCAGCAGGGCGAACACCCGAGCCGTGGCTCGGGCCGGACATCCTGAAGGCCATCGACGAACTCGCAGAACAGGGTGTCCCCGGTGTGTTGGTGTGCCCTTGTGGCTTCGTGGCCGACCATCTCGAGGTGCTCTACGACCTCGACATCGAAGCAGCACTTCACTCGTCGCAGCGGGGCATTGCGTTCGCCCGAACTGCGTCGATGAACGACAACCCAGACGTCATCGCGTCGCTTGCCGAGCAGGTCATCGGGGCGCTTGCGTGACCAAACGCGTCGCGATCGTCGGCGGTGGCATCACCGGCCTCGCGGCCGCCTGGGAGTTCTCGCGAAAGCCCAACACTGCTGACGTCACGATCTTCGAGTCGGACCGCGTCGGCGGAAAGCTGCAGTCATCGCCATTCGCCGGCATGGACCACATCGACGAAGGAGCCGACGCGTTTCTGGCTCGGGTGCCGTGGGCCAAGCAACTCTGCTCCGAACTCGGCATCGACGACCTCGTCGCGCCATCGACGGGCCGCGCCTACATCTGGCAGAACGGTCGACTCCACCGCATCCCCGAGGGGCTGGTGCTCGGTGTCCCTGCAGAACTGCTGGGCATCGCAAAGTCTCGTTTGCTCTCGCCATTCGGTGTCGTTCGCGCCGGCTACGACCTCATCAAGGGACCAACGCCGCCGACTCACGACAGCCTTGGTCGACTCATCCGTGATCGCTTCGGCGATCAGGTCCTCGAGCGCCTCGTCGATCCGTTGGTGGGATCCATCAATGCCGGCGACTCCGACCATCTCAGTCTCCGTGCATCGACTCCCCAGATCGCCGAACCGGCTTCCGGCTCCCGCAGCCTGCTGCTCGCGCTTCGCAGGAACCGCAAGGCCGTACCCGTGGAGGGGCCGGTGTTCCTCACGCC
>CANIBN010000080.1 GCA_947465505.1 Acidimicrobiales bacterium
CGGATGTCGCCGAATCCAAGGAGCACCTCGCGCGTGGCGTCGCGCTGCTCCTCGGGAACGGTGACGAGGAGCGTTGGCGCGCCCACCTGAGCCTTCAGTTCACGGGGCACGCCCTCGCGCACGATCCGGCCGCGGTCGATGATGGCGATTCGGTCGGCGAGTTGGTCCGCCTCCTCGAGGTACTGCGTGGTGAGCAGCACGGTGGTGCCGAGTTCCTTGTTGAGATAGCGAACCTCTTCCCAGAGTGCGAGCCGGCTCATCGGATCGAGTCCCGTCGTTGGCTCGTCGAGGAAGAGCACCACCGGTTCATGCATGAGGGCCAGCGCCAGGTCGAGACGGCGACGCATGCCGCCGCTGTACGTGCCAACGCGGCGGTCCGCGGCGGCAGTGAGACCAACCCGCTCGAGGAGTTCACCGGCTCGCACGCGAGCACGCGACTTCTCGATGCCGTAAAGCACCGCCTGCAGGTCGAGTAATTCGCTACCCGTCATCAACGGGTCGATTGCCGCATCCTGCAGGGCGACGCCGATGCGCTTGCGCACCTCGCTCGGGTGCGTGGACACGTCGAAGCCGGCAACCACTGCGCGCCCGTCGGTGGGGCGCAGCAACGTGGTCAACATGCGGACGGTGGTCGACTTGCCGGCGCCGTTCGGCCCGAGAAAGCCGAAGATCTCTCCGGCGGGGACCTCGAGGTCCACCCCGTCAACGGCCGCAATGTCGCCGAAACGACGGACGAGGCGCTCGGCCAGAACGGGGGAAGTTGTTGTAGTCACCAAGTGCATTGTCACGGAATGTACGGGTCGCCGACAACTCAGGGGAGTCCGACGTCACAGACTCCCGCCCCAAACCTTCCGGCGGGCCCCAGCGTGTCCCTTGTGAAAGCCGGGTGGAGAGCAGGTTCCCCCGAGGAGGCAGCATGAAGCGACGAGCAGCACTAGCAACCTCGGCAGCACTCAGTGTTGCCGTCCTCGGGGGCACCGTTGCCGCTGCGGCGATGTCGGGCGGCGGATTCCTGGGATTCCGGGGCGGCGGCAGTCAAGAGGCTGCGCCGCCTGCCTCGAGCACTACGACGTCCTTGGTCTCCCGACCCGTCGACGCGGCGTCCAACACCTCGATCCCCGTCGTGGTGAAGGTGATCGAGGACCGGATCGTGGTGACGACATCGGCAATCGTGCCAGGGAACCCGTCCGGTACTTCGGCGCTGGCTCTTCCTGCGGGTGAAACACCGAGCACGGTTGGAAGCGCTCCGTCGCGAACGACCGCGCCAGCGACCAGCACGACCGTCAGCAAGTCCCGTTCGTACGACGATGACGGCGATGAGGAGCGCGAGCACGCGTACGAGCACGAAGATGGCGAGTACGAGGACGGCGACGACTGATGGGCGGGAAGCGCCGCCGCCAACCCGCAGGTGTTGCGCGAGTGGCTGCTACGGGATTGTCGGTCGCTGGAACGGTGGCACTCGTCGGGGTGATGTCGGCCGCTGCAACCTCCGGGTCGTCGGCCGCCGGTACCGCGTCGTCGGGTGTTAGTCCGCAAGCCGAACCGCCGACGAGTCCGTCAACCAGTTCTTCGCAGTCTCCGACGACGGTCGTCATCATCGAGGTACATCGCACCGTCTTCGTGGATCAGAACGGCAACCCCATCGACCCGAACGGTCTGGGCTCGACGGCCTCGACGGCGCCTGTGACGTCGGGTCGACCTGGAACGACTGGTACGACGCGTCCGCCCCGTGCTACGTCGTCCACTGCGCCGCAATCGGTCACCACTGCGCCACCGGTGACCACGGTTCCACCGGCAACCACCGCACCACCGCGCTGCTCGGGATCGAACTGTCCGTGAGCCCGAGTCGCTTCACCGTCCATGCGATGGGTTCTGTTGTCGACGTCGCGATGATCGACGCGCCAGACGGGAGCGAGGAATGGTTCGCCGATCGCATCACCCACCTCGAGCGAACGTGGAGTCGCTTCGACCGGTCGAGCGAATTGGTGGCCCTCAACGTCCGCGACGCCGACGGCCCGGCGCCGGCAAGTGAGCTCTTGAGGCTCGCCGTGCACGCGGCAGTGCGGCTGTGGCGGGCAACCGATGGTTGGTTCGACCCCACCACACTCCCGGCTCTCGAACACGCCGGGTATGGCCGAACCTTCTCCGAGGTGCGAAAAGAGCCTTCGGCGAGCCCGAGTCAGAAAGCACCTGCTGTGCCAACCCCCGTTGACGTGATTGTCGACGACGAGCGCGGCACCATCACGTTGCCGCCCAACGTCCGCCTCGATCTCGGTGGTGTGGGTAAGGGCTTGGCGGCAGACCTGCTTGCACGGGAACTCGTCGCGCGCGGCGCAGTGGCCGCGTGCGTGTCGGTAGGGGGAGACGTCGCAGTTGCGGGCTCGGCCCCACAGGACGCCTGGCGCATTCCGGTGACGAGTCCCCTCGACCCTGACACGGTGCACTGGGAGGTGCCGCTCTCGTCGGGCGGTATCGCTCAGAGCAGTCGACTGGTCAGAGCATGGGTGCGCAACGGGGTGTCTCAGCACCACCTCATCGATCCGTTCACTGCCGCACCGAGCGACTCCCCGATCGTGGGGGCGGTCGTGGTTGCCGAACACACGTGGTGGGCCGAGGGGGTGGCGAAGGCCGCACTGCTCGCTGGCCCGGTCGCAGGTGCGGCCCTCATCGATCGTCTGGCACACGGCGGTTGGCTGGTATGGGCAGACGGCAGCGTCACCGGTGCCGGCAGCATGCAGGTCGTGCGGGCCGCATGAGGAGCACGTCGTGAACACCAAGCAACTTGCGTGGTACATCGCTCGGTCGTCAGGTATCACCACATGGGTGCTCGCCACGGCGAGCATTGTCTTTGGGCTGGCGTTGTCCACACGGCTCGTGAGGAAAAAGGGAGTACCGGCGTGGCTCAACACGCTGCACCGGTACCTCGGCACACTCATGCTGGTGTTCACGGCGGTGCATCTTGCTGCACTGGTTGCGGACAACTGGGTGCACTTCGGCCTCGCAGATCTGCTCGTACCCATGGCATCGAGTTGGCGACCCGGTGCAGTCGCCTGGGGGGTTGTAGCGCTCTACCTGCTCGTGGCGATCCAGGTCACGTCGTGGTGCAAGCGCTGGCTCCCTCGCAGGCTCTGGCACTCGGTACACCTCACCAGCATCCCCATGTTCGTCTTCGGGACGCTGCACGGCTTTCAGTCGGGTGCTGATCGCAACAACGTGGTGGTGCAATGGGGCGCCCTCACTGGCGCGGCAGTAGTGCTGTTCCTCATCCTGTTCCGGACGACGAGCGGGTCAGGGAGACGGCGTCGCGGAGGGAGCCCCGAGGACCGGATCGCCCGACTCAACCGGAGCGGCGGGACTGCCAACAGTGGCTACCCGCTCGATCATGAGCGTCTTGAGCGTGGGGTACAACCAATCGGCCGGGAACGCAGCGTCGAGGACGGGCAGCGAGAGGATTCGGAACGCCTTCTCTCGCTTGGCAACCACGCCGAGCTCCTCACGGGCGGCCTGAGTGATGCCGGCCCGGGTCTTCAGCCGGTCGACGTCGGCCTGTAGGTCGGCGTTCGAACGGTCAAGCGCCTCGAGCGTGGCGCGGCTCGACTTCAGTGCGTGACGCTGGTTCATCCATGCCTTGATGGGCAGGATCAACAAGGCAGTGGCAAACGCGCCGGCCACCAGAAGCGCGAGGCTGCCAAGGACGTACCCCGGCAGCTTGCGCTTGGGCCGTTCCGGTGCGCTACCGCGCCGGCGAACGGTCACACAGCCCCCCGGGCCAGTGCCGAGCGGCCGCGATAGCGAGCGGCGTCGCCGAGGTCCTGTTCGATACGCAGCAACTGGTTGTACTTCGCAACTCTGTCGCTGCGGGCCGGAGCGCCGGTCTTGATCTGTCCGCAGTTGGTCGCCACTGCGAGATCGGCAATGGTGACATCCTCGGTCTCACCGCTGCGGTGGCTCATCACGCTGGTGTAGGCATGGCGAGTCGCAAGGTCGACGGTCTCCAGCGTCTCGGTGAGTGTGCCGATCTGGTTGACCTTCACGAGCACGCTGTTGGCCACGCCCCGGTCGATACCCATCTGCAAACGCTTCGCATTGGTGACGAAGAGATCGTCGCCGACGAGTTGTGTACGCGCGCCGACCGCATCGGACAGCGCCTTCCAGCCGTCCCAGTCGTCCTCGGCCATACCGTCCTCGATGGAGACGATGGGGTAGGTGTCCACCAATCGGGCCCAGTACGCCACCATGTTCTCGCGATCGAGCACCTTGCCCTCACCGCTGAGGTGGTACTTGCCATCACGGAAAAGCTCGCTCATCGCCGGGTCGAGGGCAATGGCAATGTCACGGCCCGGCTCGTAGCCGGCAGCGGTGATGGCATCGATGAGGATGCGGATGGCGTCCTCGTTGGAGGCAAGATTCGGCGCAAAGCCGCCTTCGTCGCCGACTGCCGTGGACAGACCACGATCCTTCAGGATCTTCTTGAGGGTGTGGTAGGTCTCGACGCCCCAGCGCAACGCCTCGCTGAAGCTCGGTGCGCCGACCGGCATCACCATGAACTCCTGGAGATCGATGGAGTTGTCGGCGTGTGCTCCGCCGTTGATGACGTTCATCATGGGCACCGGGAGCACGTGCGCGTTGGGTCCGCCGATGTAGCGATAGAGCGGAAGGTCGAGTTCCACAGCCGCAGCCTTCGCGACGGCCAGTGATGTGCCGAGCATGGCGTTGGCTCCGAGACGAGCCTTGTTGTCGGTTCCGTCGAGATCGATGAGGACCTGGTCGATGACGCGCTGGTCGAGCGCATCGAGGTCGGCAACTGCGTCAGCGATTGCGCCGTTGACGTTTGCGACCGCCTTGGTGACGCCCTTGCCCACGTAGCGCGAACCGCCGTCGCGCAGTTCGACGGCTTCGTGCTCGCCCGTCGAGGCGCCCGAGGGAACCGCGGCCCGTCCGATCGCTCCGGAGGCGAGGTGAACCTCGACCTCGACAGTGGGATTACCGCGGGAGTCGAGGACTTCGCGGCCGATGACGAGCTCGATCTCGCTCATGGCACTCCTGAAAGGGGGAAGACTTGCAGGGTCAGGGTATCCAACGACCTGCTCAGTCACCAGCACTTCACGCACTTACACCTGGCCCGTCGGGCGTCAGGTCACCTGATTGCGCTTGACCTCGTTCCACAGGCCATCGAGCAGCGCGAGGTGTTCTGCCGAGTCAGCAGTGTTCTCCTTGCTCACATGGAGGTCGATGCCTCGTTCGCGGGCGAGTCGCTCCACCCCTTCGAAGCGGTCGCGGAACTTCTGCGTTGCGGCTCGGAGGGCCGATTCGGGGTCGACCTTGAGGTGTCGGGCAACGTTGACGACCGCGAAGAGCAGGTCCCCGATCTCCTCTCGGACGTGATTCGGGGAACCAGAACGGCGCGCCTCGAGTACCTCGTCGAGTTCCTCGGTGATCTTCGGGATGGCCCCGTCCACGTTCGGCCAATCGAATCCGACACCACTCGCCTTGCTCTGGACCTTGGCCGCATACGAGAGGCCGGGGAGCGAACCGGGTACACCGTCGAACACCGACGTGCGACCTTTCTCTGCACGCTTGATGGCATCCCAGTTGGTGAGCACCGTCTCGGTGTCGTCAGCTACGACGCTGCCGAACACGTGCGGGTGACGCCTGACGAGCTTGTCGTGCACACCCTGGGCCACGTCGGCCATGGTGAAGCGACCCTCTTGTTCGGCGATGGTGGCGTGGAACTCGATCTGGTAGAGCAGGTCGCCGAGCTCCTCGATGAGGTCGTCGTCGGTGAGGGGGTTCTCGGGGTCGAGTGCCTCGATGGCATCGACGGTCTCGTACGTCTCCTCGATGAGGTACTTCACGAGCGACTGATGTGTCTGCTCCCGGTCCCATGGGCATTGTTCGCGCAGCGTGCGTGCGAGCTGGTGGAAGCGCACCAGTGACGCACCGACCGGCGCAGCCAACTCAGGGATGTACAGCGACGTGAGGTGATCGGCATCGATCGTCCGGTCGATCTCTGCCCACGCAACGGTGAGCACCTGCTCGTCAGGGAGGCCGAGGTGATGGAGGAGCACTGCCCGTTCGGGAGGGCTCTCGTCGAACGTCAACTTGATGTCGGAGAGGACCCAGTTGGCGTGGGTATGGGCCACGAGCAGCGGCCCGTGGTCGCCGGCTGCGGCGGTTGCGAAGACATGCCCATCGATGAGCCGCACCCCGGCCTCGACCGGGTCGATCCCGAGTCGGGAGTACGCAACATCGAGGAACGACAGGGCCGGCAGGACGTTCGTTTCGATTCGTGGGTCGGCGAGGAGCAGGCGGGTGGTGCGCTCGAGCACCAGCGGCGAGCCGGGAACGGCGTACACGATGCGTCCGTGGAGGACCGCAGCAGCGACCAGTCGCTCGAGGATCTCGCTGTACACGTCATCGAACGTGTCTGCGGCTTCGTACACCTCGTCGAAACTGATCGCATCGCCAACGACGACTGCCGAGGGATGGCGAGCAGTGCGGAGGTAGCGATGTGTCGTCGATGCGATTGCTTGACGAGTGAGGTCGTTGGTGAGGTCTGGCCCGGCGGGGCCGAGGCCGACGACGACGACCTGCGGGAGGGCCACGTCAGGAGTGCTGGACGACGGAGCCCGACAGGGCATCCCACACGCCGTAGCGCGAAGACACCGACGCCTTGGTGCGGGCGATCTCGGCGAGGAACTCGGCGAACACCGGTGCCTCGGCCACCTTGTTGGTGAGATCGGTGCTGATCTCGCTCCACGGGCGATGCAGGAGGATGAACCATGCCTGGCCCTGTGCGCCGACAACATGGATCGGGTCGGTAGCGACCCCGGGTTCGGCAGCGAAGAGTGCCGCGGTGATGGGCTCGGGAATGTTCGGCGGTCGGAACTGGTCGAGCCCCACGCAGGCGGAGTTATCCGGTCCGCTCGCTACTCCACCGGTCTGCTGGCCGGTCACCGCGTCTGCAAGGGTGGCGAAGTCTGCGCCGCCACGCAGCTTGGCACTGGCCTCGGCCGCGGCGGACTCGGTCTCGAAGGAGATGTACCGGATGCAGAAGAAGCCAGTGGATTCGGGATCGCGGTAGCGGCGCTCGAGATCGGCCGGTGGGTCTGCCTGTGCGCTTCGCAACGCGTCGACCGCCACCTGGAAATCGGAGATGAGATTGCGCTCGTCCTGGCTCAGTGCCTTCCACTTGGTGAGACGTTCTCCGGTGAGGTTCAGCTTCGTCTGTTCCTGGTCTGCGGCACGTGCTGCAGAGAGGTCGATGTTGTAGCGGTCGGCGACCTGATTGGCCACGGCTGCCTGAATGAGTTCGCTGAGAGCGATGCGTGCTTGGGTGGCGTCCAGCGCGCTCCCTGCTGTGCTGTCAGAGGTGCCGTCGCCCGCCAGCAAGGTCTCTACGACGCTGTCGTCAATGGTGTCTCCGTTGACCCGCGCCGCGGCCGACGTGTCGAAGGTGGAACAGGAACTGAGGACGGCTGCGGCAGCCAGTCCGCCAACGAGGAGCGTTACGCGACGAATCACGAGTACGGACCCTATCCGGCGGAGGGGCGGCGGCTGGAGGCAGAGGAGATCACGGCAGGCTCGGCAAGAACCGGTGCCGGGTTCGGATCGTCCTCGTTGGGAACGAGTTCGCGCAGCAGCGTGACGAGTTGCGCAGCGGGGTCGACACCCTTGCGCAGCGGCAGCGACACCTGTCCCAGGTCTTCTTTGTAGATCGCATCCCGAGACAGGCGGCGTAGGCGCATCGTGGCGCTGACCTTCAGCTGGATCGGGCCGAAACGGGCCTGTGTGCCCACGAGGGCAACCTCACGCAACCCGAGTCGGTGGCATTCGGCGCGCAGGCGGCCAACCATGAGCAGTGCCTCGGCAGGCGCCGGCAGGGGCCCGTAGCGGTCCTCCCACTCGGCGCGGATGTCATCAACCTCGGTGTCCTGCTTGACGTTCGCAAGCCGACGGTACGCCTCGAGGCGCAGTTCTTCCTTGGTGACGTAGTCGGGTGGCAGGAATGCATCGGTGGGCACGTCGAGCTTTACCTCGGCGGGTTGCGCAACGTCCTCGCCCTTCAGTTCGGCTACGGCCTCGGTGACCATCTGGCAGTAGAGGTCGTAGCCCACCGCGGCGATGTGGCCGGACTGTGCAGCGCCCAGGATGTTTCCCGCGCCGCGGATCTCGAGATCACGCATTGCAATCTTGAATCCGCTGCCCAGATCCGTGGTCTCACCGATGGTCTTCAACCGTTCGTAGGCATCCTCGCTGAGGACCCGGTCACGGGGGTGGAAGAGGTAGGCGTACGCTCGCTGGCCACTGCGACCCACTCGACCGCGCAACTGGTGCATCTGGCCGAGGCCAAGCAGGTCGGCGCGTTCCACTACCAGCGTGTTCACCGTGGGCATGTCGATGCCACTCTCGATTATCGTGGTGCACACGAGTACGTCGAAACGGCCCTCCCAGAAGTCGAGCACGATCTGCTCGAGAGACCCCTCGTCCATCTGTCCGTGAGCGATGGCCACCCGCGCCTCGGGCACCAGTTCGCGCAATCTCGCGGCGCACTCGTCGATCGACTGCACGCGGTTGTGCACCCAGAACACCTGACCCTCACGGAGCAGTTCGCGCCGGATGGCCTCGACAGCGACGCGCTCGTCGTACTCGCCGACATAGGTGAGGATCGGCTGACGCTCGGCCGGTGGTGTCTGCAGCAACGACAGGTCGCGGATGCCCACGAGCGACAGTTCAAGGGTTCGTGGAATCGGGGTGGCCGACATGGTGAGTACGTCGACATTCACCTTGAGCTTCTTGATGAGCTCCTTGTGGTTCACGCCGAAGCGCTGCTCCTCGTCCACCACGAGCAATCCGAGGTCCTTGAACTTCACCTTGTCGGTGAGCAGGCGGTGGGTGCCGATCACGCAGTCCACCTCGCCCGAGGCGAGACCGTCGAGCACCTTGCGCGCCTGGGCTGCGGTGAGGAATCGGGAGAGCACCTCGACGCGGATCGGGTAGCCGGCAAATCGGTCGGCAAACGTGTTGCCGTGCTGCTGGGCGAGCAGCGTGGTGGGGACGAGGACGGCTACCTGCTTGCCGTCCTGGATCGCCTTGAATGCGGCACGGATCGACACTTCGGTCTTGCCGAATCCGACGTCCCCGCACAACAAACGGTCCATCGGGTACGGGCGCTCCATGTCACCCTTGATGTCCTCGACCGCCTTCAGCTGATCGGGCGTCTCGGTGTAGGGGAACGCGTCCTCCATCTCGGCCTGCCACGGTGTGTCCTGCGCGAAGTGGTGACCCGTCGCGTTGACGCGTCGTTGGTAGAGCACCACGAGTTCCTGTGCCACCTCGCGCACTGCCGAGCGCACACGTGCCTTGGCCTTCGCGAAGTCCGATCCGCCCATGCGGTGGAGCGGTGGCGCCTCTCCACCGACGTATTGGCGAATTGCATCGATCTGGTCCGACGGGATGTAGAGCTTGTCGTTGCCCTTGTACTCGAGCAGGAGGTAGTCACGCTCCACGCCGCCGATGGTGCGCTTCACCATTCCCGCGTAACGACCGACACCGTGCTGATAGTGCACGACGTAGTCGCCGGGCTTCAGGTCCTCGAAGAACCCGGCACCCTGACGCTTGCGAGGTCGCGCCTGTCGGTGGGCGCGGCGACGCCCGGTGAGGTCTCCCTCGGCGATGACCGCGACCTTCGACGACGGAATCGATGCACCCGTGTGGATCGGCGCAACGGTGATGTAGCCCCCGGGTTTGCTGAAATCGGGATCTGGATCGTCGAGCACGACGCGGAAATCGAGTTCGTGGTCGAGCAGCAGTCCGTGCAGGCGCTGAGCCGAGCCAGCGCCCTCGGCCGCCACCACGATTCGGTAGCGGTCCGCGAGGAGTCCGCGCAGGCGATCGGCGAGGCCCTTGCCGTCGCCGGCCACGGGTCCCCATGACGAGGCGGGTACAGCGGGGGAGTCTGGGGCCTCGGGCGTGGGGACGACCGAGAGCGCTGACGCTCCGGCAGCGCCAGCGAGCAGCCGGTCCATGTCGACGTGCAGACGGGGGAACTGCTGCTCTGCGTTGCGTGTCCACGTGGTGGCGAGTGCCCGCGCGAGGTCGTCTTCCTCGGCCAGGAGATCGGCGGCGCGGTCGCGCATGCGACGCGGTTCAACCAGGACAATCCGTGCGTCGCGGGGCAGGACGTCGGTGAGGATCCGCTCCTCTGCAGCGAGCCACGGGAGCCAGCTCTCCATCCCGTCGAAGATCGCCCCGTCCGCCAGTCGTTCCCAGTGCTCGCGTCCCCATGGCTCGCTCGCCACGAGCGATGCTGCACGTTCGCGCACCCGCTCGTCCACGATGAGTTCCCTTGCCGGGAAGATGAGCGCATGCTCGAGGTCGGCGATCGAGCGTTGATCATTCACTGCGAACGTGGTGAGTCGATCCACCTCGTCGCCCCAGAGGTCGATACGAATCGGTTCGTCGGCCGTGCTGGGGAACACGTCGATGATGGCGCCACGCCGCGCTACCTCGCCGCGGTGCTCCACGAGTTCCTCGCGGCGGTAGCCGTTGTGGACCAATCGCTGCAGCAACTGGTCGGGGTCGAGCACTGCACCGGGCCGCACCTCGACAGGTGCGATATCGGTGTCGCCCGGGCCGAGTCGCTGCAGCAGAGCGCGTACTCCTGCGACGACCACGAGCGGGCACCGATCCGGCGAGGCGATCTTCCAGAGCGTCTCGAGTCGACGCCCCATCGTCTCGACACCGGGTGAGACGCGCTCGAACGGCAAGGTCTCCCACGCCGGGAACAACGCCACCTCGTGACGGGGGAGGAACTGGGCGAGGTCGTCGTACAGCTGACCGGCCATCGTGCCGGTGGGGGTGGCGATCACGAACGGACGTTGCGACGAGCGCCGCGCAAGAGCGGCGATGACGATGGCACGCGCCGCCTCGGGCACGGCAACTACGGCGTTGGCGCGTCCGGCAACAACAGAGAGTGCCGGCTCGTCGCGCAGCAGGGGCGGAAGGGAGGTGAGTGACATGTAGCGGTGGTCAGATTCCGTTGAACTGCGCCATGGCAGCATCGGCGCCCTGGGCCACGACTGCCTGTGCAGCATCGGCGGCACGCTCGACCATCACGTCAAGCAACTCGCGTTCAGCCTTGGGGATGCGCGACAGCACGTGGTTGGCGCCGTGTTCTTTCGAGGGCGGCTTGCCTACGCCAATTCGGATGCGCACGTAGTCCTGCGTCTTCAGGTGCTGGGTGATGGACTTGAGGCCGTTGTGCCCAGCGAGGCCGCCCCCCACCTTCACCTTCAGCGCACCGGGAGGCAGGTCGAGTTCGTCGTGGATCACGAGGATCTGGCCGGGCTCGTCGATGCCGTACCGGCGAACCATGCTCGAGACCGATTCACCGGAGAGATTCATAAACGTGGTGGGGAACGCCAGCACGCATCGCTGTGCGTTCAGAGAAACCTCGGCAACGAGCGCACGATCGCGTCCGGCCTTCAGCGTGTACCCCGCCCGCTGGGCGAGCAGTGCAACGGCCTCGGCGCCGACGTTGTGGCGCGAGCGTTCGTACTCTTTGCCGGGATTACCGAGTCCGACGATCAGCCAGTCGAACGGGGTGCCCTTCCGGGTCGCCCGTTCTCCCCGGCCGAACAGGTTCACGAACGGGCGGGAGCGCCCTTGGAGCCGACCATGCCGATGACGACCGGCATGTCCGGGTCGCCGACAGCGGTGCAACCCGCGGGCAGGGTGAGCTCACTCAGGTGAACGATCTGGCCAGGCTGCAGGTCGGTGATGTCGACGCGAA
>CANIBN010000081.1 GCA_947465505.1 Acidimicrobiales bacterium
CCGCCAAAGCGCCAGGACCACGTCCCATTAGCGCTCGGCATCCCGAACACCCGCAGGAAGTACACCTCTGGGTCACGGGCACGTTCTCGCCCACCAACCTGCATGCGAAAGCCCTCGTGCAGGTCGAGCACATTCTCGAGCCCCATGATGGTGGCCACCGTGACGTAGCCCGCCCGCGAGACCCCGGTCGACAACAGCGCCAACGCAAGCCGCTGCTGAGGGCCCGTCATCCCCCGCAGCGTGAGTCCTCCATGATCGGTGGGGGTATAGAACCACCGATGCCGCTCGGCGTCACCTTCCGACGTTCCCGGACTACCCGGCCACAGCGCTAGGCGGCGCTGGTCTGGATCGAGTCCGTCCAACCACGCCACAGCCGCCGTCGCCATGTGGCCGGCAGTGTTGCGGCGTGCTTCTCGGGCCAAGTTTGGGTCGAGTGCCACCCGGAGAGCCTCGCACGCCGGGGGTAGACCGGGCAGCGATTCGACCCCGCAGCGCATTCCCCCAGCAATAGACCGAGAACTTGGTCGGGGCGTAGTGTCACCACCGTGGGGAAGACACTGGTACAGGTTGCCGTCTCGCGCGGCATCGCAACGATCACACTCGACTCGCCGGAGAACCGCAACGCGCTCTCGATGCAACTCGTCGAGGACCTGCACACTGCACTCGATCGCGCCGAACAGGACGACGTGCGTGTGATCGTGCTCGATCACACGGCACCCACCTTTTGCGCCGGGGCAGACCTGAAGGAACGCACTGCCGCTGGCGGCAATCCTGCTGCGAGCACCACCGGTCCAAACCGGATGTCGCTGGCGATGTCTCGGTTACGCAGCGCCAGGCAGCCCACCATCGCAGCGGTGAAGGGCCCGGCACGCGCAGGTGGCATCGGCCTCATGGCAAGTTGCGATCTCGTGGTCGTGCAGCCCACTGCCGACTTTGCGTTCACCGAGGTTCGTATCGGAGTGGCGCCCGCTGTCATCTCCGTGCCGATCCTCCGTCGCGTCGGCTGGTCTGCAGTTGCAGCACCGTTCCTCACGGGCGAGAAGTTCGACGCACAGGAGGCCCGCCGCATCGGTCTCGTCACCCACGTCTCCGATGACGTCGATACCACCGTGGCCGCCCTGTGCGAGGGCGTACTGCGCGGCGGCCCGATTGCGGTAGCCGCAACCAAGGCGATGCTCCACCACAACACGGCTCAGCCCTTCGACGCGGCGCTCTCTGAGATGTCGGTGCTTTCCGACTCGCTCTTCGCCTCCCCCGAAGGACAGGAAGGCATGCGCTCGTTCCTCGAGAAGCGTCCACCGAGTTGGGTGCAGGAAGGCTGACCAGTGGCCATCCTTGCGGACCGCGTTGACGAGCGCTCCGACGCGTACCGCGCCAACCGTGCGGCGCTGCTCGGACTGCTCGAGCAGCACGACGAGCTCCTGGCTCAACTGCTCGTGGGCGGTGGTCAACAGTACGTCGACCGTCATCGCAAGAGGGGCAAGATGCTCGCTCGCGAGCGCATCGAACTGCTGGTGGACCGGGACTCACCGTTCCTCGAACTGTCACCACTCGCCGGTTGGGGAACGAACTTCCCGATCGGTGCCAGCATGGTCACCGGAATCGGCGTGGTTGAGGGGCGCGAATGCGTCATCGTCGCGAACGACCCAACGTCGCGCGGTGGGGCTATCAACCCGATCACGCTGAAGAAGAACCTCCGGGCGATGGAGATCGCCAAGGAGAACCGTCTGCCGTTTATCAATCTCGTCGAGTCCGGTGGCGCAGACCTCCCCACGCAGTCCGAAATCTTTATCCCCGGCGGTCGCACCTTCCACAACATCACCGAGATGTCGAGCCTCGGCATCCCAACCATCGCGCTCGTGTTCGGCAACTCGACGGCCGGCGGTGCGTATGTCCCCGGCATGAGCGACTACGTCGTGATGATCGACCAGCGATCGAAGGTATTCCTCGGCGGACCTCCGCTCGTGAAGATGGCAACCGGCGAGGAGAGCGACGACGAATCGCTCGGCGGCGCCGAGATGCACGCCCGGGTCAGCGGCTCGGCGGACTACTTCGCGCTCGACGAACGAGATGCCATCCGTCTGGGGCGCCAGATCGTGCGTCGACTCGGGCACCGAAAGCTCGGTCCCGGACCGACCGGGCCGGGTACGGCTCCCCGCTACGACCCGGAACAACTGCTCGGTATCCCCTCGTCGGACCTGCGCATCCCATTCGACCCGCGCGACGTCCTGGCCCGAATCGTTGACGACTCCGACTTCGACGAGTTCAAGCCGCTCTACGGCACGTCGCTCGTGACGGGCTTCTGCGAGATCATGGGCTACCCCGTCGGCGTGCTCGCCAACCACCACGGCGTGCTGTTCAACGAGGAGGCGGACAAGGCTGCGCAGTTCATCCAGTTGGCGAACCAGTCCGACACCCCGCTCGTGTTCCTGCAGAACACCACCGGTTACATGGTGGGCAAGGACTTCGAGCAGCGGGGCATCATCAAGGACGGCGCCAAGATGATCAACGCCGTGGCCAACTCTCGGGTTCCCCACCTCACCGTGAACCTCGCTGCTTCGTACGGCGCCGGCAACTACGGCATGTGCGGCCGCGCGTACGGGCCGCGCTTTCTGTACACGTGGCCGAACGCGAAGACGGCGGTGATGGGCCCGGCACAGCTCGCCGGTGTGATGTCCATCGTTGCCCGAGAGTCTGCAGCATCCATGGGCAAGCCTTTCGACGAGGAGGCCGATTCCAAGATGCGCGCGTCGGTCGAGGAGCAGATCGAGCGCGAGTCGCTCGCCCTGTTCATGACGGGCAAGGTGTACGACGACGGTCTGCTCGACCCGAGGGACACCCGAACGGCCCTCGGCATGAGCCTGTCTGCCATTCACACCAACGAGATCGCCGGCCAGCGCGGCTACGGCGTGTTCCGGATGTAGTTCAGCCGAGCGCCGCGTACGCCGCCATCAGCAGCCCGCCACCGCGCTCGTCGCCCACCGTCCCGTCGCCCATGCGGTTCATCACGTAGGCGACGGTCATGCGGTGATCGAGGTCGTTCACGACGAGCGATCCACCCCAACCACCCCAGAAACACGAACCGGGGCCGCCAACCGGCAGATCGGGAGAGGGCAGCGCGTAGCCCATGCCAAACGTGATGGGCAGACCGAGCACCATGTCCACTCCGGAGGTTTGCGGCTCGAAGACACGGCGACACGTTGCCTCGCTCAGGAAGCGGCGGCCACCGACCTCGCCCCCGTGCGACACGATGGACTGCGTGCGGGCGAGTGAACGGGCATTGCCCTGACCGTTGGCAGCGGGACTCTCACATCGCCGCCACTCCGTAGTGAGCGCCATAGCCGGGTCCATCGGCGGGTTCGCAAAGACGCGCATCGGGATGCTGGTGGGGTCGAGTCCCGGCGGCAATGCAGCAGCAGGCGGGATGATCGGCACGTTCCGAGCGTCGTACTCGGGCCCGGTCCCGATGTGAAAGTCGGCACCAAGCGGCTCGGCGATTTCTTTACGGAAGAAGGTGCCGAGCGACTGTCCCGTCACGCGTCGTACCACTTCGCCGATGAGGTACCCCTGGCTGATGGCGTGATAGCCCGACGCGGTTCCCGGCTCCCACCATGGCGTCTGACGCGCAAGCGAAGCAGCGCACTTGTCGTGGTCCCACAGGTCCGACTGCTCGAGCGGCTCGTCCCATCCGGGAAGACCGGATGAGTGCGACAGGAAGTGGCGCACCTCTACTCCGCCCTTGCCGTTCGCCGCGAACTCGGGCCAGTACTTCGCGACCGGGGCCCGCAGATCCAGTTCGCCCCGGTCCGCAAGCATGAGGCACACGAGGTACATCTGCGTCTTCGTGCTCGACCAGACGTTGGTGATCGCGTCCGAACCCCACGGTCGGGTTCGTTCGGCGTCGGCATGGCCTGCCCACAGATCCACCTCTGTCGTGCCGTCGACTACGACGCAGACACTTGCCCCCACCTCAAGGCCAGCGTCGAAATTGGCGGCAAACGCCTGCCGTACGCCGGAGAAACGATCGCTACAGGTTCCCTGGATGTCAGTCATGGCGACACTCTCGCACAGCGCCGGACAGCGTGCCCCGGGCTGCACCGGTCTACAGTCGCAGCGTGGGGAACGGGTCGACCATGATCCAGCGTGTGCTTATCGCCAATCGCGGCGAGATCGCGCGCCGCATCGCCCGCACGTGTACGTCACTCGGCATCGAGACAGTTGCCGTCTTCAGCGACGCCGACGCAGATGCACTCTTTGCGCGTGAGTCCCTGCGAGGCGTTCACCTCCCCGGGAACTCGCCTGCAGATACCTACCTGCGGATCGACCTCGTCGTTGACGCCGCGCTCCGCTCCGGCGCAGATGCTGTGCACCCCGGGTATGGCTTCCTCGCGGAGAACCCTGCATTCGCGCAGGCAGTGCTCGACGCGGGGCTCACGTGGGTCGGCCCTCCTCCGTCTGCGATGGCGTCGATGGGGTCAAAGATCGAGGCGAAGCGTCTGATGCGTGCAGCAGGCGTGCCAGTCCTCCCCGAGGGCGACGACGCGGGCTTTCCGGCTCTCGTGAAGGCATCCGCCGGTGGCGGTGGGCGTGGCATGCGAATCGTCCGGTCGGCCGACGAGCTTGCCGCAGCGGTGGAGGCCGCCCAGAGAGAGGCCGCGGCAGCCTTCGGCGACGGCACGGTGTTCGTCGAGCGATACGTCGAGCGTGGGCGCCACGTAGAGATCCAGGTCTTTGCCGATCAGCACGGCCAGTGCGTATCGCTCTTCGAGCGTGAGTGCTCCATCCAGCGTCGCCACCAGAAGATCGTCGAGGAGAGTCCGTCCCCCGCAGTCAACGAAGCGCTGCGCGCCGAGATGGGTGCAGCCGCAGTGGCTGCAGCACAAGCCGTCGGCTACGTGGGTGCTGGCACCGTCGAGTTCCTGCTCGCACCCGATGGACGCTTCTACTTCCTCGAGATGAACACGCGCTTGCAGGTGGAGCACCCGGTGACTGAACTCGTCACTGGGCTCGACCTTGTGGCAATGCAGATCCGCGTGGCTGAGGGCGCTCCGTTGCCCCCAGCGGCGATGGAGCCAACGATCAGCGGCCATGCCATCGAGGTTCGCCTCTGCGCAGAGGACCCCGCTGCCGGATACCTCCCCCAGACGGGACGGCTCGCCCGCTTCGAGATTGCCCGTCTCGACAATGTCCGCGTCGACACAGGCGTCGAGAGCGGATCGGCAGTGCCGCCGTACTACGACTCAATGATCGCCAAGGTGGTCGCGTGGGGAGCCACTCGGGCCGAAGCGGCCCGCACGCTCACCCAGGCGCTCGCCGGCGCACGTCTGCACGGCATCACCACGAACCGGGACCAACTGCTGCAGGTCCTGCGTCATCCCGAGTTTCTTGTTGGTGATATCGACACCGGATTCCTCGAGCGCAATCCGTGCACGATGCGCGACGGCGACGGGCACCGCCTGGCGGCCGTCGCGGCTGCACTGGCCGAGCAAGCCGCTCACCGAGCGAGTGCAACGGCGCTGGCCTCTCTCCCCTCCGGTTGGCGCAACGTGCCATCACAGGACCAGACCGCGGGGTTCGAAAGCCTCGGCGGCGAGGTCTTCGCCGTGGGCTATCGCTTCGACCGGTCTGGTGCGGTGGAGCGAATTCGTGTGAACGACGAGACGCTCGACCTCAGCGCGCGTTCGGTGTCGACTTCCTCGGTGGTTCTCGTCCATCGGGGTCAGACCTTGCGCTTCGCAGTGAGCCTCGACGCAGGGCACGCGTTCGTCGACAGTGCGGACGGTTCGTGGACCCTTCGGCGGGTGGAGCGATTCCCGCTGCCAGATGCTGCCGGCCTTGCCGGCTCACTCGTTGCCCCGATGCCCGGTGCCATCCTGAGGGTGCTTATCGCCATCGGCCAGACGGTGAGGCCGGGTCAGCCCCTCGTGGTGCTCGAGGCCATGAAGATGGAACATCAAGTGACTGCGCCTTCGGGCGGCGTCGTAAGCCAGGTGCTGGTTGCACCGGGCGAGCAAGTAACAACCGGGCAGACACTGCTCGTCGTGGAAGGCAACTCATGAACACTGCACGTGGAACCCGACCCGTCCGCATCGCCAACTGCTCGGGCTATTTCGGCGACCGCGCCACGGCCGCGCAGGAGATGGTCGAGGGCGGCCCCATCGACTTCCTCACCGGCGACTGGCTCGCCGAACTCACGATGCTCATCCTGTGGAAGCAGCGTCGTCGCAACTCCGAGGCCGGCTATGCGGGCACCTTCCTCACCCAGATGGAGCAAGTACTCGGCACCTGCATCGACCGCGGTATCAAGGTGGTCACGAATGCCGGTGGACTGAATCCGGCGGGCTGCGCAGAGAAGGTCCGCGACATTGCCACTCGCCTCGGGCTGAAGGTAAATGTCGCTCATGTCGAGGGCGACGACCTCATGGATCGCATCGATGGCCTGCGCCCGCACCTCAACCATCTCGACACCGGTGCGCCGTTCACTGTCGACCCGGTATCCGCAAACGCCTACCTCGGCGGCTGGGGAATCGTGAGCGCTCTCGACTCGGGTGCAGACGTCGTCGTGTGCCCACGTGTCACGGACGCATCGGTCATCGTCGGTCCAGCAGCGTGGTGGTGGGGTTGGGAGCGCACGGACTGGGACCGACTCGCGGGCGCCGTGGCTGCCGGCCACGTCATCGAGTGCGGGTCGCAGGCAACCGGTGGCAACTTTGCCTTCTTCCAGGACATCCCCGACCTCAGCAAGCCGCTCGCGTTCCCGCTGGCCGAGGTGGAGCAGGACGGTTCGTGCGTCATCACCAAGCACGAGGGCACCGGTGGCATCGTGTCGGTGGGCACGGTGACCGCGCAGTTGCTCTACGAGATCGGCGGGCCCGGCTACCTCAACCCCGACGTCGTCACCCGGGTCGACACCATCACGTTGGAGCAGGAGGCACCGGATCGTGTGCGCATGAGCGGAGCCCGTGGTGAGCCCGCTCCCGACACGACGAAGGTGTGCATCAACTTCGAGGGCGGCTTCCGCAACCGCATGACGTTCTGCCTCACCGGCCCGAACCAAAGGGCCAAGGCGGATTGGATCACGGCACAGCTGTTTACCCGCCTTGGTGGACGCGACCGCTTTGCGGAGTGCGACGTCCGCTTCGTCGAGGCGCCGTCTGATGCACGAACCCAGGAACAAGCAACAGGTCGCCTGCACGTCACGGTGAAGGACCCCGACGAGCGCAAGGTTGGTCGCGCCTTCTCGAGCGCCGCAGCAGAACTTGCGCTCTCCAGCATCCCCGGCTTCTTCACCACCACACCCCCCGGGGAGGCACAGCCGTATGGCGTGTACTGGCCGGCACTCGTCCCATCGGACGAAGTCGCCCACACCGCAGTGCTCCACGACGGAAAGCGCATCACCATCACCCCGTCGCCCACCGGACCGGCAGCATCACCTGCGGTTGTTCCCGCGCCCGCACCAGCGGTTGCCGCGCGTGCCCTGGAGGGCGGCCACGAACTCGGCGAGCGGTTCGGTGCGCGCTCGGGCGACAAAGGTGGCAACGCGAACGTTGGGGTGTGGGCACGCGAGGACGCCGACTACGTGTGGCTCGCCGAGTGGCTCACCGTTGATCGGTTCCGGCAGTTGGTCCCGGACAGCGCAAACCTCGAGATCCGTCGCTACGAGTTGCCAAACCTGCGGGCGCTCAACTTCGTGATTGTGGGATACCTCGGTGAGGGTGTTGCGTCGACCACCGCGTTCGACACACAGGCAAAGGGGCTCGGCGAGTTCCTGCGCAGCCGTCGCGTCTGACCGGCCCCTCCTGAAGGCAACGCTTCCCCGGGGAGTCTCATCGCAGGGGGTACAGTCGCACGAGGGTCGACGACTCTTTCGACATCTTCCCGAGGTTCTCACGTGTCCGCAACGCAGTATCGGCGCTCCGCTCTCCCCAGGCTGATCCTGCCCATCGTGCTCCTTGGGGCCATTGGGTTTCAACTAGCGCAGGGTCTCGCGTACCAGCGCCGAATCACCCCCTACAAAGCGTCGTACTGGCTCGTCACCTACGAATTCGGGTTCACCAGACGTGGTCTTGCCGGCGAGGTGCTCCGGTGGTTCACCGGAACTGCGCCCTCGCTCGTCACGATCGAGGTCGTTCAATACGCAGTAACCGCGCTCCTCGTTGTGCTCCTGCTCCTCGTCGTCCGTGCGGCGTGGCGGCGCAACGAGGAACGGCTGGACCTCGCAGTCGTGCTGCTCTGTTGCTCGCCCTTCGTCTTTGACTTCGTGGCGTTCCAGCGCAGGCCCGACCAGGTGGGCTACGCAGCGGTCATTGCTCTCGGACTGTTCCTGCACCGTTTCCCCCACCGTCGTACCGTCGCTGCCGGCTTGGGTGGCGCGCTGCTCACGATGTCCGTAGCGGTCTCGGACTCTGCGTTCCTTGCCTGTGTTGGTTGGGCGCTCGCGCTCGTTCTGCTCGTACCCGGCGAGACCTTACGGAGCGCTCGCACCTGGTTCAGGCTGGCGCTCGTGGCTGTGCCGCCAGCAGTGATGGCCGTTGCGTCAGCGACCACCGGGCGCCTCGACGAGTCACAGGTTCGCTCACTCGGCGCAACCGCAGCGAAGTATCGGTGGACCGACGTCGTCGTGTTCCCCTACCTCACCGACACCTTGAGCCAGAGCGTTCACCGCGTTGCGGATATGCAGCGCACCATGATGATCGGCAGCATCGCTGCAGGTGTCGTGCTGCTGGTACTGCAGGGTTGGTTGATGCTCGGATTGCGCTGGCCCCTCGCACTACCTGCAGCCAGTTACCGCCACCCGGCAACACTTCCCGTCCTCGCAAGTGGCCTCGGACTGGTACTGCTCCTACTCCTCGGCATCGACTGGTTCCGCTGGATCAGCGGGTTCGGGCTCATGGGTACCGTCACGTTTGCGTTCGCCGTGCTCATGCGACCCGAACAGCCGAGAACTGGTGAGCGGTCCACTCCGCCCGGAGGAACGCTCATCGTCGGCGGCTACCTCCTGGCGGTTGCTGCCTTCCCGAACATGATCAGCGTGAGCGAGGGCTTCCTGCAGTTGCTCCTCGCCTACAACAGCGCCAAGCCCTGATCGCTCGGCCTACCGGCCAGTCAGACGGCGGTAGATCGCAATGCCCTCAATGGTGCCGATGCGTTCGTACCGTTTCGTCATCGACTGCTCGATAGAGCCCGAGGGGTCGCACAGACTCGTTGGCTGAAACAACGCGACGTAGGTCGGCGCATCCTTACCAGCCATTAGCGACACCAATTGACGCCTCGCTCCGGGCACCTGCGGGATGAGCGCAAACCAGAGGTAGGGATACGGCGGGTCGGTATCCACGTTCCCGTACAGCGCCGCACTCGCGCACATTGCATAGATGTTCTCGCCGGGCCGCTTGTTCTCCTCGAACCAGGCGCCGATCTTCTCGCTCTTCACAAGCCGCACGTCATCGGACAGCAACGGACCGACACGATCGCGCGGGATAGTGAGGCTGTTCGCAGTGCTCCACAGCGGGACCAGCAGCATCCCGGCAAGCATTACGAAGCGCGGGACACGCTGAGGCACCAGTGATGCGAGCGCACCACACGCCGTGCCGAGCGGGAAGGCGAAGATCACCCAGTAGTGCCGGAAGAACTGGCCGCCAAGCAGGAACGCCAAGATGGCGAGGCCGGACCACAGCAGCAGCAGCGCCACGGCACCGATCTGTCGCCGGCGCGCGCCCCAGATCATCGCTACGACGCCCAGCGCAATTGCGGGCCAGAGCTTGGGCATCATCAGCGCTGCCGTTTCGTGATAGCGCTCCCACTCAGCGTTCTTCAGTGCACTGCGCTGGTCGAGCCGATAACCCGCAAATGCGTACCACCATCGGTGCCACCCCGTGACTGCGCCGTGGATCATCAACCCGATCATCGGAAGGGCGATACCGGCAATCACCGTGGGAATCGCGAGCAGTCGATCCCTCACCGCCCAGCGCCGGGTGAGCGATACGGCAAGCAGCACGAACATGCCCGCAAGGAATGCGTCGAACCCGCTCTGCTTGATCGAGAGCGCACAACCCTCGATCACACCAGCAAGGGCAAGGATGCGATACCAAGGTCGGTCTCGGTCCCAGAAGCCAGCGAGCAGGAACGCCAGGGCCGCAATGCCCACCGCGCTGCTCAGTAGTTCTGCATTCGCGATGAACCCCTCCTGCTGCGGGATGCTTGCCAGGACTCCGACGGCGAGCGCAGCCATCCAACCGGCAGAGGGTCCGGCAAGTCGACGGGCGATGAGTCCTGCGGCGCCCGCACCGAGGAGGCATGCAAGGAGCGCCAGGATCCGCACGCCAACGGGTGAGCCAAGCCCGATGTCGTTCCAGATGCGGAACAGGAGCAGCAACCCTTGGGGACGGTCCACCCAGACATCGCGATACAGCACCGCGCCACGTCCCCACGCCCGGGCCTCGGCCAGATAGCCGCCCTCATCAGCCGTGATTGGCGTGAAGAGATACCTGGCCCGCATGAGCGCTACCGCCACCGTGGCCGGAAGCAGCCATCCACCTCGCTCCCACCATCGCTTGAGCAGTACGCGAGGTGGTGAAGCGGAAGTCACCCCGGAAGAATAGGGGAATGCCCCAGTACGTCATCAGCGTCCAGTGTGCAGACGGTCCCGGCATCGTCCATGCCTTCTCTGCAGCCCTCCTCGAGGCGCAGGGCAACATCATCGACAACAGCCAGTACGGCGACCCGATCACGTCGCAGTTCTGCATGCGCACCACCTTCGAGTCACCCCTCGAGGACATCAACGAGGTGCGCGCACTGCTCCAACCGGTAGCCGATCGATTCCATGCGCACCTTCACCTCCGCAACGAGGCCTCTCACCAGCACGTTCTCGTGCTCGTGTCTCAGTACGACCACTGCCTCCTCGACCTGCTCTATCGCTTGGATGCAGGCGAACTGGCCATCGAGATCCCCCTCGTCGTCTCGAACCACGAGACTTGCCGACCGCTCTGCGAACGCTATGGAGTGCCGTTCCTGCATCTCCCCGTCACCAAGGACACGAAGGCTGCTCAAGAGGCGCGTCTGCGCGAACTCATCGATGAGCACCACATCGACTTTGTTGTGCTGGCCCGGTACATGCAGATCCTGAGCCCGGAGTTCTGTGCCGACCTGTCCGGCCGGATCATCAACATCCATCACTCGTTCCTGCCCGGCTTCAAGGGTGCCCGGCCGTACCAGCAGGCCTATGAGCGCGGCGTGAAGATGATCGGCGCTACAGCGCACTACGTGACGGCCGATCTCGACGAGGGACCAATCATCGATCAGGGTGTCGTGCCGGTGGAGCACAGCATGGACGCCCAGACCCTGTCGATCATGGGCCGGGACGTCGAGCGCCAGGTGCTCTCACGAGCAGTGAAGATGCAGGCCGAGGACCGGTTGTTCCTGATGGGGCACCGGGTGGTGTCGTTCCACTGACATCACGCTCACGCCCCCGTGGGCTGTGGCAGACGGATCAGGGGCTCTTGGTGGTGGCAACGAGCATGGCCCGGATGCCGAGGCCCATGACGAAGATCCCGCCGAAGCCGTAGAGCAGGTAGAGCTTGTGCTTGAGCTGCACACGGTACGAGTAGAGGATCGTGATGGCGATGAGCCCCACGAACCCGTAGAACATGTGGAACTTCGGTGCCTGCAGCTTGTACTTGTTCAGCATGATGACGCCGAAGATGACCTGAACGAGCATGGTGGCCTGCGCCGCTGCGGTGAACCACCAGAGGGCCCGGGAGCGCAACACGGGCCACCGGTGGGCAGCCAACGACCAGA
>CANIBN010000082.1 GCA_947465505.1 Acidimicrobiales bacterium
CGGTGCGTCGGGTGTCGATGTCACCACGACCGTTGCACCCACCACGACGGCTGCTCCGGTCACCACGACTGCCAACTGATCGGCCGCTCCTTGATGAGAGCAGTCGTACTGGTCGGTGGCTTCGGCACCCGACTCCGCCCGCTCACGTCGCACACTCCGAAGCCGATGCTCCCCGTGGGGCACCGCACCATTCTCGAGTCGGTGGTCGAACAGCTTGCCCGCGGAGGTATCACCGAGGTGGTGCTCGCTCTGGGGTTCAAGCCCGAACCGTTCGTGGAGGCCTTTCCCGACGGTCGTTGTGCCGGACTCCCATTGGTGTACGCGGTGGAACCCGAGCCACTCGACACGGCTGGGGCTATCCGCTTTGCTGCCGAGGCTGCGGGGGTCAACGAAACCTTCGTGGTGGTGAACGGAGACATCGTCTGTGATGTTGATGTCTCACGTTTGCTTGCGTTCCACCGCAACCACGGCGCCGAGGGCACGCTGCACCTCACTGCCGTCGAGAACCCTTCCGCCTTCGGTGTAGTGGTGCTCGACCATGACGGCCGAGTCGAGCGGTTCGTCGAGAAGCCGCCGCCGGGCACCGAGACGTCCAACCTCATCAACGCCGGTACCTATGTGCTCGAGCCCTCGGTCATCCAGCGCATCCCAACCGGCCGGAAGGTGTCGGTGGAGCGAGAGGTGTTCCCGGCGATGGTGGCCGACGGCTCCCTGTATGGCATGCCAACCGACGATTACTGGCTCGATACCGGTCAGCCGCACCTGTACCTGCAGGCCAATCTCGACCTGCTCGATGGCCGACGGTCTCACGATGGATGTGACGCTGTCTCTACGGCCGCTTCGGTGGCAGTCGACGCTGTCGTTCGCCACTCAGTTGTTGGCGCCGGCGCGGAGGTGCACGCGGGCGCTCACGTCGAGGACTCCGTGCTGCTTCCCGGAGCCACGGTGGAGTCCGGTGCGAGCGTGTTCGGATCGCTGGTCGCTGGGCGTGTCGCCGCTGGGGCGAGCATCGTCAACTGCGTGATCGGTACCGACGGTGTGGTTCACCCAGGTGCGTCACTGCGCGACGCCAGGGTGCCCAACCCGACCGCTCCCTGACGGCTCGAGAGTCGTCTAGCGGAAGAGGTCTTCCTGAGGCGGGCGCACGATCTCGTTGATGTCGGACTCGCGCAGCCACTCGGGGTCAACGCCGCGTACCACGGCGACGGGAATGCCTGCGGACTTGCCCATGACTAGTTCTGCGGCCGACGCAATCTCGTCTGCGACGGCTACCTCGGTGACTTGCATGATGCGGCCGAGGGAATCCGGCGTGCCGCGCAGGTCGACCACGCCAGCGATGCCGGCGACGCCGATGGCCACATCGGTCAGGCCCTTGCGCCATGGACGGCCGAACGTGTCGCTCACGATGACGCCGACATTCACGCCGAGTCTTGCCCTCACGATGTCGCGAATGCGACGAGCAGAACGATCACTGTCGAGGGGGAGAAGTGCTGCGTAGCCGCGCTCGACGTTGGACAGGTCGACACCGCTGTTTGCACAGATGAACCCGTGCTTGGTCTCCGTGATGATGAGGTCCCCGCGGCGACGAACGATTCGTACGGCCTCGTCCTCGACGAGGACCTTGTGTGACAGCGGATCGCTCGCATCGACAGGCACCAGACGTCCCTCTGCCTTTGAGACGACCTTCTGCGTTACTACGAGCACATCGCCGTCCTCAAGTGGTCCGTTCGGTGCGCCGCTGCAAGCGTCTGCGACGATGTCGCCCAACTGGTCGCCGGGGCGGATCTCCCCGATTCCCTCGACGGCCCATGCGGTGATCCTGCTCAAGCGAGTGCCTCCAACGCAGTTCGGCCCAGCGCTGCTGAGACCTCGGGTGATTTCATGATGGTGTCGGTGACGATGCAACGCATCCCGAGTGCACGTACCTCGTCAGCCCGGTCGGCATCCTGATCGTCGATGATGAAGGTGGAGCAGAACGGTGCGTATATCCGTGCAACTCCGACGACGGACGGCTCGTGCCCGAGTTCGACGAGCATCCGGTCCGCTGGTCCCTTCAGCGCGGCGCCAGCAACAATCGGCGAGACACCAACGACACGGTCCCTCCGGCGCACCAATACGTCTCGCAGTTGGGGCATCGCCAGCAGTGGACCGATGGAGACCAACGGGTTCGACGGGGCGATCACAACGCACGGCGTGGTGTGAAGGGCATCGAGGACGGCGTTCGTAGGCTTCGCCTGTTCGATGCCAGCGAAGTCGATGGCCTCCACGGCGACCGAATGTCGGGTGCCGACGAAGTACTCCTGGAACGCCATCCACGCCCCATCGACTCTGACGCGCGTGCGCACCGGTGCGTCGGTCATCGGCAGAATCGTCTGAGGAAGACCCCAGGAGGAAATGATCTCGGCCGTTACCTCGGTGAGTGTCGCTCCTTCGTCGAGCCTCGCCGTTCGATAGAGGTGGGTTGCGAGGTCCCGGTCGCCGAGGTTGAACCAGGTGCCGCCGGCGGTCGACCCTGACGGGCGTTGCGGCGTGTACCGGGCGAGTGACTCCATCGTTCGCCACGACTCGTTGACGAGTCCCCAGCCGCGCTCGGGGTCGATGGCCTCGGCCAAGGTGTAGGTGACGGTGTCCAGATCGGGGCTGATGTTCAGGCCGTGCATCACCGTGTCGTCGGCGGTGTTGACGATCGCCGTGATGGAAGCCGGATCGGTTGCGGCGCTCAGGCCGCGCAGCATTCGTGCTGCACCTACTCCGCCGGCGAGAACTACGACCACAAGCCGCCAACCTACTGCCCGGTCCCGTAATATTCAGTGTCCCACGCCGTCCCGTATCTCCTGGAGCCGTTTCATGCCCCGAGCACTCATCACCGGTATCACCGGGCAGGACGGCCAGCACCTTGCGGAGTTCCTGCACACCAAGGGTTACGACATCGTTGGCGTGGTCAAGGGACAGGCGAACCCGAAGGCCGAACTCATCCAGCGAGACTTCCCCTACGTCGAACTTGTGTCGGGCGACCTCACCGACCTCCCGTCGCTCATCAAGGCGGTTGACTCGACACAGCCCGACGAGGTGTACAACCTCGGAGCGGTGTCATTTGTGGCCATGTCGTTCACGCAGGCCGAACTCACCGCCAACGTCACGGGCCTCGGCGTGCTCCGGATGCTCGACGCGGTCCGCATCGTCGGCGGCCACTCTGGCAACCCGATCCGCTTCTACCAGGCTTCGTCCTCGGAGATGTTCGGCAAGGTGCGTGAGACCCCTCAGACGGAGCGCACGCCGTTCCATCCTCGTTCGCCCTACGGCTGTGCCAAGGTGTTTGGGCACGACATCACGGTGAACTACCGCGAGAGCTACAACATGTTTGCCTGCTCGGGCATCCTGTTCAACCACGAGGGGCCGCGCCGTGGCCTTGAGTTCGTCACCCGCAAGGTCTCTCAGGCAGCGGCACGCATCAAACTCGGTCTGCAGGACTCGCTCGTCATGGGCACCCTCGACTCCAAGCGCGACTGGGGTTACGCAGGCGATTATGTGAAGGCAATGTGGCTCATGCTGCAGCAGGATGAGCCCGATGACTATGTCGTCGCAACGGGCGAGACCCACAGCGTCGCCGAGTTCGTCGAGCGGGCATTCGCCGAGGTGGGTATTGAGAACTGGCAGGACTATGTCCAACAGGATCCAAAGTTCTACCGACCCGCCGAGGTGGATCTCCTCATCGGCGACGCGACCAAGGCTCGCGACAAGCTCGGTTGGGAGCCCGAGGTCGACTTTCCCACGCTCGTGAAGTTGATGGTGGAGAACGACCTGAGGCTCGAGGCGGCGAAGGCCGGTTTGCGCTAACCCTCTACGGGTAGGTCGGTCACGGCCTCAAACAGCGAGTCGGCGTCTGGCGTTGCGCCAGCCCGCAACCTTGATCGCAGGGCGATGAGGAAACTCACCATCGCTGCGGCAGAACCCGTGAGGGTGCCGAGCTCCACGCGCCGGAAGGCCTCGTGGCCGCCGAATATGGTCACGACGACGAACACCGCAACGCCAACCGTCCAGCCGAGGGCCACCAAGGAGTGTCCCCGAAGAGCGATGACTGCCTGTGCTGCCGCGAGCGCAACCATGTAGAACACGCTGCCGAGCGCAAGCACGGTGAGCGTCCGGTTCGTGAGCGTTGCGTCGTAGAGACGTCGCACGAGGAACGGTCCTACCACGTACGCCGCACCGGTACCGGCGAGGCCGACGCAGGTCACGATTGTCAGCAGCCGAAGGAAGCCGCGTCGGAACTCCAGCATCTCCCCTCGGGCGGCAAGGCGGGACAGGCGTGGCAGCAGCGCCGCTTGAATGGCTTGGAACAGGAAGAGCGGGACACGGGCGAGGATGACGCCGTACCCGAAACGCGTGACGATCGCGTCCTGACTCTTATCGGCAAGAAGCGAGAGCGCCAACGGTGCTGCGTTGACCAGCATTGCCGCCATGACCGAACCAAGGAGGAGCCACCCAAGGTTTGGTGTCACCTCCGCCCACGACGTGTCTGGCCCGGGTTCGGTGGAGAGTTGTCGCCTCCAGCCGACCACCATGACGCCCACGAGTGGCGCGAGCGCAACGCCGAGGCCGTAGGCGCCGACTGCCTTCACACTGAACGCAGCAAGCACGAGACAGATCAGCACACGCATGACCCCGTCCGCTCCAAGCACGATGCCGTAGGAGCCGAATCGGCCGGTACCGGCACAGATGCCGCGAGCGAGATGGGTTGGGGCGTAAGCAACGATTGCGAGTACGAGCGAGATCACCATTGCCCAACTGCCACGGAAGTATTCCGTTCTCAGCCAGGGTGCCGCAGCGATCAGACCGACAACGACCAGCAACGTCAGCGCTGCACCCAGTTCGAGGACCCGTCGAACGACCGGGCGGCCGCCGAGACCCTGTGCACGTCTGGCGGCCAGCGCCCTTCCCAGTTCCTGTTCGAGTGGAAGGAAGAATCCGGGAGCAAGCGCGAAGGTAGCGAACCAGAGCCCGGTAACGGGCTTGAACGCTTCCTCGCTGCCCAAGGCGACTTTCCCCACGCGGAAGAAGGCAAAGCTGCAGAGCCCACCGATGAGCAGCCCAATTCCTACCGAAAGGGTTCCCTCGGGCAGCGGCAGGCGTTCACCAAGGGAACGCCGAGTGGTCACCGAGTCCGGTTGCGCAGGCGTCGAGGACGCATCGGGGTGGGAAGCAGCACCGGACAAGCCGCTTGATCGTAGCGTTCGGGCGTGGCGCTCAGTGAGTGCGGTGGGCCAGGGAGCGCTCGATCTCCCTGCGGAGCACCTGCGCCTTCTGGAAGCCAAGGACGGCAAAACCGAGTGCCACCAGCGCAGCATCCTTAGCCAGCGCTGTCAGTCGCTCGGGGTCGGCGAGATCCCGGAGGTTGCACGGTTGATTCACTGCCCTGAGCGTACCGTTTGGGCCGCTCGGCGAGCGCTGAGGTGACGGGGTGCGCGGGGGTACGGCGGCTAACGTCGTCGTACCGTGGACGACCCTGAGCTCGTGTCGAGCGCCTCCGCTCCGCCGGTCGTGGCCGTCATGGTGGTCCACGATCCCGGCCCTTGGTTCGACGAGGTCCTTGCGGCCCTCGCAGCACAGGACTACCCGAATCTGCGGCTGCTGTTTCTGCTCACTGGCAGTGATGGGGCGTTGGAGGAGCATGTTCGAGGCAGCCTTCCCGACGCTCACGTTCGGCCGCTTCCGCTGAACCCCGGGTTCGGCGCTGCGGCCAATGAGGTCACACGTCTCGTTGAGGGTGACCAAGGCTTTTTCTGTTTCCTGCACGACGACGTCGCGCTTGCACCCGATGCAGTGTCGCAACTCGTCAACGAGTTGTACCGATCAAATGCCGGCGTCGTTGGCCCCAAGATCCTCGAGTGGAACGATCAGCGCCGCATCCAGAGCGTTGGTCTCCGGGTCGACCGGTTTGGCTTCGCCAGCGGGGTAGCCGAGCGCGGGGATTCTGATCAGGAGCAGCACGATTCCGTTCGCGACGTGTTCTGCCTCTCAACTGCGTGCTTGCTCGTTCGCGCGGATCTGTTTCGCGCACTCGGTGGGTTTGACCCGTCGATTGAGTACCACGGGGATGGCCTCGACCTCTGCTGGCGGGCGCACCTCAGTGGTGCGCGCGTCATGGTGGTCCCAGGTGCAACGGCGAGACACCGCGCTGCGCTGCCCACGCGGCGCGAGGACCATGGCGGTGCCCAGCTTGCGGCCCGGCATGGATTGCTCACCGCCCTCGCACTCAGCGGGCCTTGGCGAGCAACCTTCACCCTTGTGCTCGCCCCGTTAGTCGGGATCGTCGCCACCGTCGCCGGGCTGTTCTCTGGTGCAGGGGCATCGGGTCTCGCAACCTTGCGTGCTTCAGGGGCTGCGTTCGCCCGGCTTGGGTCGATTCTCCGCCGCCGTCGGGTGGTTCAGCGGCTGCGGAGCGTGCCCGATCACGAGATCTCTCCGCTCCAAGCCCGGGGGTCGCTCCTACTCGGACAGTTGCTTCGACGGCGACACCAGACCGAAGAGGTACGTGACCGCACCCGCGTCGCGAGGCGGTCACTCCGCAGCGCGGGCAAACTCGCCGTCGGGGCTTGGGTAGGCATCGCAGTGGTCTTCCTTATCGGCAGTCGAACGATCCTCGGACGGCGAATGCCGAACGTGGGAACGTTCCTCCCGATTCCGTCGAGCCCGATGCACTTGTTCCACACCTATGCCTCTGGTTGGTGGCCCTCGGGATTGGGCCGTACCGAGGCCGCGCCAACCGGGGTAGCGCTCCTCGGTGTTGCCAACACGCTGTCGTTCGGACATCCCGGTCTCCTGCGGATGCTGCTCGTCCTCGGTCCGATCGTGGCCGGCTTTGTCGGCGTGTTTCACTTCGCTGCGGTGTTCCGCAGCACGCGCAGCCGAGTCGCTGCGCTGGTGGCCTACGTCGTGAACCCCTTGCCGTACGCGGCGATCGCTGCTGGCCGTTGGGCACCGTTGGCCGTGTACGGCGCGTTCCCGTGGGCGTTGGAATTGCTTCGCCGTGCGTCGGGTATTCAGGCGGCATCCAGTGTGTCGGACTCTGAAGGAGTCGAGATCACCGATGCCGTTGCAGTCGTTGGAATCGGACGACAGATTCGTCTTGCCGCAGCCCTGGCACTCCTTGAAGCAGTCGTTGCGGCGTTCGTTCCCATCTTCCCCCTGCTGGTTCTCGTTGCTGCGCTGGCGTTCGCCCTCGCAACGCTGGGTGCCCGTGGAACGCTTGCGTCCCTTGCCGCGGTGGGCAGTGCGGCGATCGCAGCGATTGTCGCGTTTGCCCTGCACCTACCCTGGAGTTTTCGCTTTCTCGAACGTGGGGGTTGGCGAGATCTGATGGGCAACGGTGAGCACGTCGGCTCGCTCGGGCTCGCTCGCATTGCACGCTTCGAGATCGGACACGTACCGCTCGGACCGCTGTCGCTGGCGTTGCTCGTGCCCTTGGTCGCCGGGGTGCTGCTTGCACAAGGCTGGCGTCTGACTTGGATGGCGCGCAGCGCCGGACTGTTCCTCGTTTTCGGTGCTCTGGCACTCCTCGCCGATTCCGGCTCGACACTCCCCGAGACAGGCGTGCTGCTCGTCCCTGCCGCTCTGGGACTTGCGCTGGCTGCCGCAGGAGCAGTTGCCGCATTTGACGACGACGTAAAGGGCGGGCGAATCGGTTGGCGACAGCCCGTGGGGCTCGCCCCGATCCTGTCGCTCGCTGTTGCCGTCGTTCCGTTCATCGCCGGTATGGGCAGTGGCCAGTGGCAGGCGCCGGGAGCCGAACTCGCGGGCACGCTCGGCGCGCTTCCGGCCAATCCGCAGAGCGGCGATTTCCGCGTTCTCTACCTTGGCGACTCGCGGCTCCTCCCGCTACCGGGCCGCCCGTACCGAGACGGAGTCTCATACGCCATCGCCGACGATGGCCCCCTCGACATTCTCGACTCCTGGGCACCGCGCGACGGAGCGGGCGACGCACTCATCGTGGAGGCACTCGATGCGATCCGGTCGAATTCGACGCTGCGCGGTGGCCACCTCCTCGCCCCGCTCGGCATCCGCTACGTGGTGGTGCCGCTCATCGACGGATTGCAGTCGCCGCGCAGTCGTCCGCTCGCCGCACCCCGGGGACTCGAGGACGCCTTCTCCGATCAGGTAGACCTCAAACGGTCAACCTATGTCAGTGACCAAGCGATCGTCTTCGAGAACACCGCTGCGTTGCCACTCCGTGCACTCCTCGTCGGCGGAACGCAGATGGCGAGCCAGACGGCAGGACCGGCCGCTCTTGTGCGCGCCAACTTCTCCGAGGTCATTCCGGTGATGATCGGCCAATCACCGCCGGGTTCGGCTACGGACAGCATCTCTGCCAGTACTCCGGGCTCGCTCCACGATTCGGTCGGCAAGGACCAGCGGTGGTCGCTCACGGTCAACGGCAAGACGGTGGCACCCCGCTCCGCGTTCGGTTGGTCGGTTGCATACGACCTGCCCGACGGCGGCGAAGTGTGGCTTCGCTACGACACGTCCGTGAGCCGGCACCTGGCGATAGCGGTACAAGTAGTCCTGTGGGTGCTCGTTCTCATTGCGACGTCCCGATTCCGGGGTTGGCGCAGGTGGCTCGTTCAACGACGGCAGCGACGACTCGACCCCGCTACGCCGGTCATTCGCCTTGATGCCCCCGATGGGGTGACCACGTGAGAAATCGCCGCCTACTGATCGTCTCGGTGCTAGCGCTGGCAGTCGCTGGCCTGATCGTGTTCGGGACCGAGTCCCAACACCCTGGTGCCAGCACCTTCTCGGAACTGCCCCCTCCGGGGATGCCGTTTGCTCCCACGAGTACGGGCATCAATTCGAGCTGGTTCTGTGCGGGGATTCCGGCGACTCCCCAGCGAGGCGGCGACGTCGTCGTGACGAACCCAACTTCGGTGCCCATGCGGGGCCGTATCACGGTGTTCTCGACCACACGCAAGGTAGTTGTCGAGGAGATTCAGGTCGCTGCCCGGGACTCGGGCAGTTATGCGCTGGAGAAACTATCCAAGGGTGACTACCTCGCAGCGTTGGTCGAACTTGATGGTGGACTCGGACTCGTTGAGCAACGCGTGCGTCATCCCAACGGACGCGCCTTCTCTCCGTGTTCCAACGCCCCATCGAACAGCTGGTACTTCGCGGACGGTCTCACGCTCGGAGCGGGGTACGACCTTGTCGTCACCAATCCGTTCCCGGACTACACCAACGTGACGGTGTCGATTATCACCCAGGACGGTGTTCGCACCCCATCCAAGTTGCAGAACCAGACCATTGCCGGTCGCTCGGTGCTCAAGGTCGATCTCGAGCAGTTTGGCCTGCGGGACGAGCAACTGGTTGCCGTCGAGGTGCACTCGACCCCGGAGCGCGTCGTGGTTGCTCGTGCCCAGAACTACTACGGCGGTCTCGGGCGCAATGGTTATTCCATGTCGCTGGGGGCGCCTTCCCCTGATGTTCATTGGTATTTCGTGGACGGAGAGAAGAGCCAGAACTCTTCAGAGTCCCTCACGCTGCTCAACCCGTCCGACGTACCTGCGACCGTGACCGTGCAGGTGTACACGAGCGTCGAAGGCTCCGACGAGTTCGTGGCCGTGCAGACCGTCGACGTCGGCGAGGGCGCAGTCGAGAAGTTAGACATCGACGCCATCCCGGGGATACCGCCAGGTCGGCACACACTGATTGTCGATTCTGGTGACGTACCCATCATCGCCGAGCAGGTCATCACACGAGGCTCCGGCGGGGGAGCGGTAAGCGTCGTGAGCCAAGGCGCACGGGTCTCGAGTTCCCGATGGTGGGTCCCCACGCCGCTGCAGGAAGTGAGTGTGGCGTCGCTGGTCATCAGCAACCTCACCGGGGCAGCAGGTACCTTCTCGGTGTTTGCGCTGGGCCCGGGAGGTCTGCAACCCGTACCCGGCTTGCAGAATGTGCCCTTGTCCGCCGCAGATGACTTCGTGGGTGGTTTCGTCGACCTCGACCTCACCAACTCCGGACTCGTCGGCAGGCCACTGCTCATCGAATCTACGGTGAGCACCGTGGTGCTACGGCGCCCGGGACGCGGGAACAACATCAAGGGACGTACGTCGGTGCTGGCCGTCCCAGAGATCTGAGCAAGGATTAGGTCATGGTCGGTCGGGTTGTTATTGCCGCTGCGGTTGTTGTTCTCGCTGCGCTCGTCGCCCTGGTGCTGCGTCGTCGCACGGCGGGTATGGATGCACCCACCCAGTCGGGTCACCATGTCCCAACACAGCTCGACCGTCGGGACTTTGCCTCGCCCGACGTGCCGTGGCTCGTTGCGGTCTTCTCCTCGGCTTCGTGTCAAACCTGCGCAAACGTGGTTACCAAGGCGTCGGTGCTCCGCAGCGCGTTCGTCGTTGTTGATGACGTCGAGTACACCGAGCGTCGGGCGCTCCACGACAAGTACCGCATCGACGGTGTGCCGTGCCTTGTGGTGGCCGACGCCATGGGCGTTGTGCACACCTCGTTCCTCGGGCCGGTGAGCGCTACTGATCTCTGGGCAGCAGTAGCCGATGCGCGGGATCCTGGCGCTCGTCCGGACCACGTGTGCGAACGAGAGCAACAGCCTGCGGTGCCGCAGGAGTAGCGATCTTCGGATGAGAACTGCGGGCGGCAGCCGCAGTGTCAGTCGCCCGCAGTTACCCCAGCGCCACCCTCGGCAGGGGAGCGACCCGGTTCCCCGAGTCCCTGCTGAATCAGGTGGGCCACGTCGGTCCCGTCGATGGTCTCCTTCTCGAGCAGCGCGGCCGCAACGAGGTCGAGTCCGGCCCGGTGCTGAGCGAGCATCTTGGTTGCGCGCGTCTCTTGCTCGGTCAGGATCCGCTGGATCTCCTCATCCATGAGGCGAGCGGTGGTGTCGGAGTACTCGCGACCGCCGGTCATGAGGTCCTCTCCGAGGAACACCTGCTGCTGGCCGTGCCAGGCCATCGGGCCAACACGCTCGCTCATTCCCCATTCACGAACCATTCGACGAGCGAGACCGGTGACCACTTCGAGGTCGTTGGCTGCTCCGGTGGTTTGCTGGCTGAAGATGAGTTGTTCGGCAACACGCCCGCCGAGTGCCATGCAGATCCGGTCCTCGATGTATTCCTTCGAGAAGGAATGGCGTTCCTCGGGAAGGGTCTGTGTGACACCCAGAGCCATGCCCCGGGGGAGGATGGTCACCTTGTGCAACGGGTCGCCGTTGGGCAGCACGGCGGCGAGGACGGCGTGTCCGCCTTCGTGGTAGGCGGTGGTGCGTCGTTCCTCTGCTGAAAGGATGAGCGACTCCCGACGGGCACCCATCATGATGCGGTCTCGGGCCGACTCGAAGTCGATTCGCTCGATCTGCTTGGATCCACGACGAACTGCCTGAAGTGCCGCTTCGTTCACGAGGTTGGCGAGATCGGCGCCGCTCATTCCCGGCGTGCCCTTCGCCATGACAGGAAGGTCAACGTCGGGGCCCATTCGCTTGTCTCGCGAATGCACCTTCAGAATTGCCAGACGTTCCTCGAACTCGGGAAGCGGTACCACGATCTGGCGGTCGAAACGTCCGGGACGCAGCAATGCGGGGTCGAGAATGTCGGGACGGTTTGTCGCGGCGAGGATCACGATTCCCTCGGAGGTCTCGAAGCCGTCCATCTCGGCGAGCATCTGGTTGAGCGTCTGCTCGCGCTCGTCGTGGCCGCCACCGAG
>CANIBN010000083.1 GCA_947465505.1 Acidimicrobiales bacterium
GTTCGTACGCCTGATCAGCGATCCCGTACTCGTTGAGCACCAGGGAGAACGAACCGAAGGTCGCCGTCTCGACAGCGTCTACCCCAACCTCGTAAAAGGCATTGTGCATGCCGGCGATAACGTCGGGCCGGGTGAGGGCGAGCATTTCGTTGCAGCCCTCGAGTTGGGCCCCGCCGAAGTCGTCCGCGGTGAGATCGAGTCCCTGCACGTACGTGCCGAACGCACCGTCGAACACCACAACCCGTTCACGGACTGCATCGAGATACGGCTGGCGGCTCACTCAGTTCCACGCTATCGCCGCTGCTCCCTGCGCCGATGACCCGACGGGTCCCTCAACGCCAGTAGCCTCGCCCGGGCATGGGCCGTGAGCGGATCTACACCAAGACTGGCGACGACGGCACGACGGGGCTGTTCTATGGAGGTCGCGTCCGAAAGGACAGCGAACTTCCCGCCGCGTACGGAACCGTCGACGAGGCACAGGCGGTGTTGGGCCTTGCCCGGGCCGAGGCCATTGCCTCGGGCGGACCAGGTGCTGAGGAGTTCCTCGGGTTCCTGGTCCCGATCATGCGCGACCTCTATGTACTCATGGCCGAACTGGCGACGCTGCCCGAGAACCGCCAGAAGCTCGTCCCGGGTCAGTCGTGTGTGAGCCTGGACATGGTGGACCGGCTCGAGTCGTTCATCGATGAACTCGACACCCGCTTCACGCCGCCCACGGAGTTTGTGCTGCCGGGTGGAAACCGGGTCGCAGCGTGGCTCGACCTCGGACGAACCGTGATCCGGCGTGCCGAGCGCAAGGCGCTCTCTGCGGCTGCGGATCCATCGCTCGTCGTTCCGTACCTGAATCGTCTCTCCGACCTGCTGTGGACCATGGCCCGCTGGCAGGAGGGAACCTCCATCATCACCAAGGAGCTGTCATGACCCTCACGATCGACATCGCTCGTTCGGTACCCCGTGATGTGGGTGCAGTCGGTATTCCGGTTGCGAGCGAGGGACCGGTCCCGCGCTCGCTCGGGCTGAGCCGCGCCCGACTGACCGACTTGGGCTTCGACGGCCGGGCCGGACAGACACTGGTCGTTCCCGCCGCCACTGGTCCGACGCTCATCGCCGTTGGGATCGGATCTCGCAAGGAACGGAATCCAAGGACACTACGAAATGCTGCCGCAGCGCTCGCTAGGGCGGCCGCAAAGCACACCTCACTTGCCACGACGCTCGCCGATGTCGAGGGCGCCTCAAACCGGGCCGCGGCCCAGGCGATTGTTGAGGGCTTCATCCTCGCCTCCTACCGGTTCACGAATCACAAGAGCGACAAGCCCAAGGGCGGCCTCTCGCATGTCGTGTTGGTGGCGGGAGCGTCGAGCGAGGCGGCAATCACTGCAGGTGCCCGGCGCGGGTCGGTGATCGCGGAGGCCGTGACCGTGGCCCGCGATCTGGCCAACACGCCGCCCGCCTACCTCACTGCGCGACACATGGCGGAGCGTGCAGAGGAAATCGCTGCCACGAACGGGCTCGAGATCGAGGTCTTTGGCAAGGAAGAACTCGAGCGGATGGGCTGTGGCGGCATCCTCGGTGTCAACCAGGGTTCTGTCGAGCCGCCTCGACTCGTGAAGCTCGTCTACCGCCCCAGCAACCCGTCAGGTCACGTCGCTCTGGTGGGCAAGGGTGTGATGTACGACTCGGGCGGTATCTCGCTGAAGCCCTCCGACGGCATGCACGTCATGATGAAGATGGACATGAGTGGCGCAGCCGCCGTGCTGGCAACGATGTCCACTCTGAAGGCTCTGCGCTGCAAGACCCAGGTCACCGGCTATCTGTGCTGCACGGACAACCTTCCGTCCGGCAGCGCGTTCAAGCTGGGTGATGTGCTCACGTTCCGCAACGGCAAGACCGCAGAGATCCACAACACCGACGCTGAGGGTCGCCTGGTGCTCGCCGACGGGCTGAGCCTTGCGGTGGAGGACAAACCCGACGCCATGATCGACATCGCCACCCTCACGGGTGCCGTGATGTCGGCACTCGGCACCCGCATTGCAGGCATCCTCGGCAACGACCAGAAGTGGGTGCAGCAGATCATCAACTCCGGCGATCACGTCGACGAACTGCTCTGGCAGTTGCCGCTGCACCGTGACTACCGGCGTCTTCTCGACTCGTCGGTTGCCGACATGAAGAACGTTGGCGGTCCGTACGGTGGTGTCATCACTGCCGCGTTGTTCCTGCAGGAGTTCGTGGGCAAGGTGCCGTGGGCGCACCTCGACATTGCGGGCACCATGAACTCCGACAGCGACGACGTTTGGCTGTCCCGTGGCGCCACGGCGTTCGGCACGCGCACGCTCATCGACGTTGTCACGTCGTTCGCCCGCCCGTAACGGGTCGAGCCGGGGACCATTCGGCATGCATCGAGCGCAGGTGGGCCGGTAGACGACTGATCTGCTTCGCGGCGAGCGACTGCAGGTGCGTCCGCACCGCAAGGCCGTATGGCATGGGACGTGTGTAGCCGAACATCACCGTGCGGTCGAGTGCCTTTGCGAACGGTCCCGGTCGCTCCGGGAGATGGATGAGCCCGAGCGCTCCAGCGGTCTCTGCCAGATCGAGTTCGTAGCCGTCTGGGAACGCCTCGAGGCCATCAACCAGTCGCCGCAGTAGCCACGTGGCGGTAGGCCCGAGGATCGGCAGGACGAACAGTTCGACGTAGCGTCCGCGTACGTCGTGACCCTGTTGGTCTGCTTCTCGATCTGGCCAGGGCAGGACGATCAGGGTGCTCTCCCGGCAGAGCAGGTTGGAAACGGTCATGGCATCTCCTCGTGACGTGCATCACGATGTGGCTCACAACGTGATGGTGTGACGCGCGTTGTGCGTCATGCTCTACTGAGGTGCACGGAAAGGCCGGTGCGGAAAGGGTCGATGTGGAAACCGAGCGCGGTGTGATCGAGCGTGTGCAGGACATGGTGGCTGCGTCCAGTCGGATTGTGGTGCTCACCGGGGCCGGGATCTCCACCGACGCAGGCATCCCCGACTTCCGCGGGCCCAACGGTCTGTGGACCAAGAATCCGAAGGCCGAGCGGATGGCCAACATCAACTACTACCTCAATGACCCCGAGGTGCGCGAGTTGGCCTGGCAGTCACGGCTCGGTTCGGCGGCCTGGGAGGCACGGCCGACCGCCGGTCACCGAGCCATCGTGGAACTGCACGAACGGGGTCAACTGCACGCAGTCATCACGCAGAACGTCGACGGTCTGCACCAATTGGCCGGACTCGACGATGCCCAGGTGATCGAGGTGCACGGCACGATGCACTACTCGCGGTGCTGGAACTGTCAGGAGCGTCTGCCGATGGCCGACACGCTCGTGCGGGTGCGGGCGGGTGAGGCAGACCCCGAGTGTCTCCGCTGCCGCACAAACGGTTTGCGGGGCATCCTGAAGAGCGACACGATCTCCTTCGGCCAGAGCCTCATTCCTGAGGTGATCGACCGGGCGTTTCAGGTAGCCAAGGAATGCGATCTCCTCATCGCTATCGGCACCACCCTTGCGGTCGGCCCGGTGAACCAGGTGGTGCCCGAGGCGCGTCGAAACGGGGCCCGAATCGTCATCGTGAACCTGGGCAGTACGGAGATGGACCATCTCGCTGATGAGATCGTCGATGCCGGAATCAGCGAAACCCTCCCGGTGATCCTCTCCGTCGCTCGCTGACTGTCACGGCCCGCTGCGGAATCCCGACCTCGGCAGTAGGCTTTCGATATGGCTACCTTCCGAGACCTGCTCTCTGCCGCCAAGGCACAGATCACCGAGGTCACCCCGGCCGAGGCCGAGACCCAGATTGCTGGCGGCGGCACCGTAGTGCTCGACGTGCGCGAGCCCGACGAGTACGAGCAGGGCGCGCTCCCCAACGTGGTGCACATTCCCCGCGGACACCTCGAGGGACAGGTTGAGGGCAAGTTGCTCGACAAGTCGGCCCCGGTTGTCGTCTATTGCGCTGGTGGCGTCCGTTCGGCCTTCGCGGCCAAGACTCTCGCTGAGCTCGGCTACACCAACGTGGTGTCGATGGCGGGAGGATTCGGCCGCTGGAAGGACGAGGGTCGTGCATGGCGCACCCCCGTGGCCCTGAGCGCCGATCAGAAGCATCGCTACATGCGACACCTGCTGCTGCCCGAGGTGGGCGTTGACGGTCAGGCCAAGTTGCTCGGCGCCAAGGTGCTCATGCTCGGAGCAGGTGGCCTCGGCTCGCCCGCAGCGCTCTATCTCGCCGCCGCAGGTGTCGGCACGATCGGCATCGTCGACATGGACGAGGTAGACGCCTCGAACCTGCAGCGCCAGATCCTGCACAACATCGATCGTGTCGGTGATCGCAAGGTCGACTCGGCAAAGAAGACACTCACGATGCTCAACCCGGACGTGAACGTCGTTACCTACGACACGCGCCTGTCGGCCGACAACATCATGGACATCCTCCCGGGCTACGACGTCATCGTCGACGGCGCCGACAACTTCCCCAGCCGCTACCTGCTGAACGACGCGAGCGTGAAGCTCGGTATCCCCGTGGTGCACGGCTCGATCTTCCGTTTCGAGGGCATGGTCAGCGTGTTCGACCCGAAGAGCGGGCCGACGTATCGCGACATGGTTCCCGAGCCGCCGCCGGCCGAGCTTGCCCCGTCGTGCGCCGAGGCCGGCGTGCTCGGTGTGCTGCCCGGCATCATCGGTTCCATCCAGGCGCTGGAGACCATCAAGCTCATCCTCGGTCTGGGCGACTCGCTGTCGGGACGGATCCTCGCGATCGACACGCTGGAGATGTCGTTCCGGACGTTCAAGTTGCGCCCCGACCCGACCAATGCGGTCACTTGGGAGAACCGGGACAAGATCCAGGTGCGCGAACTCGACGGCCTCTGCGCCCCCTGGATGTCGCACTAACTCCCTTCGTTCTCGGTACCGATCGTGCAGGTTTTCTGCTGTTTGGGGACCGAGAACGGACCGGCACCTTCGTTCTCGGTACCGATCGTGCAGGTTTTCTGCTGTTTGGGGACCGAGAACGGTTGGGGCTAACTGCGGTCCTGGGCCGCAACGCCGCTGACCACCAGCAGGATTCCGAAGTACTCGATCAGTGACGGCCTCTGGTCGAGCGCCACGAACCCAATTGCCGTGGCGACGACGGGTAGGAGTGCCTGAAGTACGGCGAAACGGCGCACGGAGATGTTGCGCAGCACGGTTTGGTCGATGCCGTACGGGATGGCCGACGAGAGCACCCCCACGACGAGTCCGAGCAGCAGCACGTGCGGCGATCCAAACAGTCGGTTCGCGTTGGTGAAACCGATCGGGCTCGACAGTACGAGACCCACGGCAAGCCCGAGTGCCAACGCGCTCGTTCCCTGGATGCGCCGGGCGAGCCTTGCTCCGAGCACGATGTAGCCCGCCCACAGCGCCGCTGCGAGGAAGATGAAGAGGAGTCCGAACGCGTCGTCACCGATCTCAGTTCCCGAGAGGAGGAGCACTCCCGAGGTCGCGAGGACCAACGCTCCGGCATTTCGTGGTGTTCTCGTTGCAATCGCTGCAACGGTGATCGGTCCAATGAACTCGATCGCGACTCCACTGCCGAGCGGCAGATGATCGATCGCTACGTAGAACGTGAGGTTCATCCCAACGGTGATGCAGCCGAACAGCGCCGCAACGCCGTAGTTACGGGCGGGCCAACCCCTCCAGCGCCGCGCGCTGACGGGAACCAGCACGATCACCGCGCCGAGTACGCGCAGCCATCCGATGGCCGCTGCAGGCGCATCCCTGAACAGCGTGTGAGCGATGGAAGCCCCGCAGTACTGGGAGATGGCGCCAATGAGGAAGAGCGGCTCGGGCGACAACCGACGCCGCACTGGCTGCTCGCTGCGGGTGGGATGTGCTTCAGTCAAAAAGGTCGGGGTCGCTCTTGCAGATCTCTTGCCAGAGCGGCTGGAAGCTGAACCATCCGGCCAGCGGGAACGCAGTCTGTTCCCGCGTGTAGACAGCGTTCTCGTGGGAGATGAGTTGCGGTGTGCCGGCAGCCTCGGCGAGCAACTGCGCCTGGCAGGAGCGTTCCATGGTGATGAACCAGAACGCGGCGGCATCCACAGTGTCACCAACCGTGAAGAGGCCGTGGTTCTGGTGGATGGCCGCCTTGCCGACCGGGAAGTTTGCGGCGAGTTCCTTGCCGGCGTCGGCGCTGAATACCACGGCACCACCCTGAACGCCGATGACGTCGTGGTCCTCGTAGAACACGCAGGCATCCTGCGTGATGGGGTCGAGCTTCCGGCCGAGCGAGGCCCATGCCTTGCCGTAGACCGAATGAGCATGTGCGGCGGCCACCACGTCGGGCCGGGCTTGATGGATTGCCGAGTGGATGTTGAATGCGGCCCGGTTGAGCGGGGCGTCGCCGTGCAGGATCTCGCCCTCGTGGTTCACGAGCAGCAGGTCGCTGACGCGCATGAGACGGAAGCTGACGCCGAACGGGTTCACCCAGAACTGGTCGGGGAACTCCGGGTCGCGAACGGTGATGTGCCCGGCAACCCCCTCGCCGAATCCGAGACGTCCAAAGATCCGCAGCGCACCGGCAAGCTTGGCCTTGCGGTAGTTGCGCTCGTCCTCGACGTTGTTGAACGTGGGCGGGCCGATGTTCAGGGCCCCCTTGCCCATGGCAGCAGTGGCGAATGCGTCGGGACGCTCGGTCGTGGTCATGACCGCGAGACTAAGCGTTTCCTAGGCCCGCACGGCGCGGATGATGACCTCTTGGGTGAACGTACAGACGTGGGTGCCGTCCAACGCATAGATGTGCCCCACCGTCAGTCCCCGCCCCCCTGCGTAGGTGACGCAACTGCAGTCGTAGAGCTGCCATTGGTCTGCCTGCATCGGACGGTGGAACCACATCGCATGGTCGAGGCTGGCGGAGAACCACCCCTTCTTGAACTCCTCGAACCACTGTGGGTGATCGGTGGGGAGGTTGCCGCCCGCACCGGGATGTGCCCGTGCGGCGGCATCGCAGGGGAGATCGTCACTCATGTAGGCAGCCGCGCAGCAGTGATTCACCTGATCGTCGCCGAGTGACGCGTTGGAACGCATCCAGTACATCTCCCGGTGCGCTCCCTGCCGTCCGTCGTTGGGCATCTGAGCCTGCATCAAGGGCTTGCGCTCGAACAACGGGGTCCAATTGTTCGTCTCGACGTCGTCGGGTCCAGGCACGGTTGGCATCACTGCACTGTCGATGTTCGGGCCGTCCTGAGGCCGTTGGAACGATGCCTCGAGGTTCAAGATCGCCCCGTCTGCTTGGCGTGCCAACACCCGTCGTGTGGCGAACCCTCGGCCAGTCCTCAGCCGTTCGACCTCGAATTGGATCGGTTGCGAGGTGTCGCCGGGACGGATGAAGTACGCGCGTAGGGAGTTGATGGCGAAGCCGTCCGGGCCACCGAGCCCGTCGATGGTGTTGGCGGCCGCTCGAGCGGTCTGGGCCACGATCTGGCCGCCGTAGAGCCCACCCCAGTGGTACTGGGGGCCCGACCCGACGAAGGTGTCGGGACCGTGCGACGCGAGGTCCAGCAAACGAACAAGATCCACGCCCCCATTCTGACGCTGGGAGTGTGGATCTCGTTCATCGTGGACCTGCAACGGGGAGTTGCTGCCCCGTTCGGGAACGTCGTTGGGTCAGCTCGGAGGGACGAGCACGTCTCCCATGGCGTGGATGACACCGTTGCTGGCAGGGATGTCTGCGACCGCAATCTTGAACCCGTTGATGAGCGGTTGGTCTCCATCCCGTGTGATCTTCAGCGGGATCCCGGCGACGGTGTCGAGCGTGCCCGTCCCGTCAGCGATCTTCAGCAGATCAGCCACCGTGTAGGTGCCGGCGGCGACGTGATAGGTGAGCACTGTGGCGAGCAGCTTGGCATCAGCCTGGACGGCGTGCAGCGTGTCGATCGGCAGCTTCGCAAATGCCGCATCGATCGGGGCGAACACGGTGAACGGCCCGGGTGTGCGGAGCGTCTCGACGAGGCCGGCATCCACAACAAGTCCGGCCAGTTCGGTGAACAGGCTGTTCGCGGTCAGTGCCGTCGCCACGATGTCCACCGGCGGAGGGGCGGTCGTGGTTGGGGCCACGGTCGTCCCCGCAGTCGTCGGTGGGCCAGTAGTCGGGATGGCATCGGTGGTGTCGCTACTGCAGGCCGCCATGCTCACGAGGGCGGTCAATGCGAGCGCGGCGGTTCCGATCCGGGCACGTGTATTCATACCCTCACCGTACGGATGGTCCGGGAGAGGCCCTAGGGCCTCAGGGTTTGGCTGGTAGGGACCTTCGGCCCCCTGAGTACGCTGTCGGGGTGGCAGAAGACGTGAAGCGCACCGATTCGGGTATCGAGATCAAAGCCGTGTACACGGCAGAGGACCTTGTGGGCTGGGATCCGGCTACGCAACTCGGTCTCCCCGGACAACCTCCGTACACCCGAGGCGTGTACCCCACGATGTACCGCGGGAAGCTCTGGACGATGCGCCAGTACGCGGGGTTCGGCACTGCCGAGGCCACGAACGAGCGCTTCAAGTTCCTCCTCAACGCCGGCCAGACGGGTTTGTCGTGTGCGTTCGACCTGCCCACACAGATGGGCTACGACTCGGACCACCCCCGCTCGGAGGGCGAGGTGGGCAAGGTGGGTGTGGCCATCGACTCGCTGGCAGACATGCGCCTCCTGCTGAAGGATCTTCCGCTGGACAAGGTCACCACCTCGATGACCATCAACTCGACAGCCGCGGTTCTGCTGCTCATGTACGAACTGGTGGCAGAGGAGCAGGGCGTACCCGCATCGGCAATCAGCGGCACCATTCAGAACGACCTGCTCAAGGAATACATCGCCCGCGGCACGTACGTGTACCCGCCGCGGCCGAGCATGCGTGTCATCACCGACATCTTCGAGTACTGCTCGAAGCACGTCCCGAAGTGGAACACCATCTCGATCTCGGGTTACCACATCCGTGAGGCTGGCTCTACTGCGGCGCAGGAAATCGCATTCACTATTGCGAATGGCATCGCGTATGTCGATGCTGCTGTTGCGGCCGGTCTCGGTGTCGACGACTTCGCTCCACGTCTGTCGTTCTTCTGGAACGCCCACAACCACTTCTTCGAGGAAGTAGCGAAGTTCCGTGCATCCCGCCGAATCTGGTACCGCCTCATGACCGAGCGGTTCGGGGCCAAGAAGGAGGCGTCGAAGTTGCTGCGTTTCCACACGCAGACCGGCGGCTCCACCCTGACGGCCCAGCAGCCCGAGAACAACATCGTCCGTGTAGCCATTCAGTCCATGGCGGCCGTCATGGGCGGTACGCAGTCATTGCACACGAACGGCTTCGATGAGGCGCTCGCACTGCCCACGCAGCGTTCGGCACAGATCGCATTGCGTACGCAGCAGATCATCGGCTACGAGAGCGGCCTCGCCGACACCCCCGACCCGCTTGCGGGCTCGTACCTCGTGGAGTCACTCACCGACGAGATCGAACGGCTTGCCTGGGAGTACATCGCCAAGATCGACGAGATGGGCGGCGCGGTTGCGGCGATCGAGGCCGGGTATCAGCAGGACGAGATCGAACTCGCTGCCTACGAGTACGCCAAGTCGATCGACGACGACGAACGCGTCATCGTCGGCGTCAACAAGTTCACGGCGTCCGAAGAGGTCGAGCCGGATCTCCAGGCGATCGATCCTGCGCTCGAGAAGGGTCAGGTTTCCCGCCTGAAGGAGTACAAGGCGAACCGCGACCACGCGGCCCTTGCTGCTCGTCTTGAGGACCTCAAGACTGCGGCACGCGGTACGGACAACGTGCTGTACCCCATGAAGGAGGCGCTGCGCGTCGGGGCAACCCTGGGCGAAGTAAGCGACGCACTCCGCGAGGTCTTTGGCGTCTATCGCCCGGGTCAGTAGGTGGCTGTGGCGGCCAAGGGTCAGCAGTCACCTGCAGAGCGTCTGTCGTCGACGGGCGCGCTGATTGCCGCAGTCGGCACCGTGATCCTGCTGTTCTGGTCGCTCACCTCGGGGATGAACCACAGTTCGTGTGAGGACAACTTCGCGAACAACCCGGATTGCAACAACAACGGACCATCCCCGCGTGTGCTGCTCGCCTGGGCCGTGCTGGCGGGGGTTGCTTTCGCTGCTGCTCTTGTCGCCCGCCGTCGTCTGCGACGGCTTCGCATGGTGCGGGCCGGGATGAACTTCGTACCGTCCACGAACCCGCGGGTCGTTCTCGGTGTTCGATTTCTGACGTGGTCGGGTTGGGCCTGCTGGCTGGGTGCTGGACTCGTGTTCCTCGCCCTCATCATCACCGGCGCCGGTGCGGTTCTCGGAATTGCGGCGCTCGTGGTGTTCCTCGCTGCGCTCGCGCTGTGGTCCCGAGGGCTGCGGCTCAAGCGCAGGTAGCCACTACGCCAGAACGGTGACGCCTCGATACGGATACCCTGCGGCGCCATCGGGCTCGGGAGGCGACGGTTCCTCGGTCTGGGTTACACCCAACTTGTCCGTCGTCCGGGCACACAGCAGGTGCGATCCGGGGGTAGCGGTCCAAGGCAGCCTCCAGAGCCGCCAGGCATCATCGATGTCCTCGTCGCCGAGTTCAGCCTCCACCCACGGTCCGTCGTCGATCCGCACCTCCACCTTGGCGACGCCTGTGTGAGGGGCCCATGCAACCCCTGCGATGAACGTCGGGCCTGCGTCGAGGTCTGCCCCGGCGCGAGGAAGGTCGATCCGGCACTGCGTCTTAACCGGAGCCTCCCGGCTCCAACCGAAACGGATCCAATAACCCTCGTCGGCCCAGGTGGCGAGCTTGATCGAGGACAGCCACTTGGTGGCCGAGACGTAGCCATAGAGGCCGGGCACGACGAGGCGTACTGGATAGCCATGGTTGGGATGGAGAGGCTCGCCGTTCATCCGCAGCGCAAGCATCGCGTCCCGGCCGTCGAGCGCCGCGGTCACGGGGAATCCGCAGGTCCATCCGTCGACGCTCGTGGTGAACACCTGCTCTGCACCCTGTTGTACGCCAGCCTCACGGAGGAGGTCGGCGAGTAGCACACCCTCCCAGACAGCGTTTCCCACCAGCCGTCCACCGACGTCGTTCGAGACGCACGAAAGCGTGATGGTGCGCTCGACCTGCTCCCTCGCAAGAAGGTCGGCGTACGAGAGCGTCAGGGGCCGATCCACGAGACCATCGATCGTGAGGGACCACGTGGTTGCATCGATCTGCGGAATGTCCGGGGTGGTCTCGATTCGGTAGAAGCGATCGTTCGGCGTGATGTACGTCGTGGCGGGATTGAACGACTTGCTGAAGCCTGACTCGGTCGTTGTGGGAGCGACAGCGGTGGTTGGGGCAGGCGTCGTCGCTGTCTCAGTTGTCGCCTTGGGCGTCGTGCTGCTGGGAGCAGGGCGCCGAACACTGCGTCGCGGTGAGCAGGCAGCGAGCAGACCTGAACCCGCGGATATCGCTCCGAGGAGCAGTGCTCGGCGGGAAGTCACGTCCGTCATTGGTACCAGTGTGCCATCGGGGCGTGGAATCACGTGGGGGTAGAGCCGATTCAGGGAGCGATCTTCACGAGTCGATGGATCGACTCAGAACTGTTCGAGGCGAAGCGTCGGGAACA
>CANIBN010000084.1 GCA_947465505.1 Acidimicrobiales bacterium
ACCGTCAACGAGCACCCACACGCTGCCGCCGGTGTCGCCCTCGTGAACCACCACGTCGCCCGCGGCAAGCGTGATTTCCGGGAGGTGTGCCGAGAGTGCGAGCAGGTCTGCCACGCCCGCAGTGTAGGGCGTCACCGCGGCGCAGGCGGAGGGAGCGGCGGTGGTGGCGGAGTGGGGGTTGAGCGGAACTGCGGGCTGTTGCCCATGAGCCCGGGTCCGTTGTCCACGGGGCCGCGCTCGTTGGGGTTCAACCCTTCGTACTCGCGCAGCTTCGCGATACGCAGCGCAAGCGGCGGGTGCGAGTCGAACAGTCGACCGACACTGCCCACGAAACCGCTCCCCTGCTTGCGCTCCAGCGGAGACTCGATCCACAGATGCGCTGTCGATGTGGACATCGCTCGCACCACGGTGGAGTCGGCCTCGAGCTTCTCGAGTGCCGCACGGATGCCCGACGGATTGCGCGTGAGCTCCACGGCTGTCGCGTCGGCCATCGTCTCGCGCTTGCGGGACAGCGCCGCCTTCAGCAGCGTCGCAATCGGCACCGCAAGCACGAACCCGATGAGTCCGAGCGCAAGGAACGCAAGCGCAATGGCCGCACCGGCGTTGTTGTCGTCCCGGCTGCGTCGATGCCCGCCGCCGCCCATGAAGTACGAGGCGTAGATGCCAATGCGCACGAGGATCGTCGACAGCACCATCACCGCACCAACGGTGAGCACCACGAGGGTCATGAACGACGTGTCGCGGTTGCGGATGTGCGCTACTTCGTGTGCGAGGACGCCCTCGAGCTCTGCCCGCGACATCTTCGCGAGCAGACCCGTGGTAACGGTGACCGAGGCGCGCGATGGCTTGAGGCCCGTGGCGAAGGCGTTCGGTGCAGGGTCGTTGATGACGTACACCGCCGGCACGGGGATACCTGCAGCGATGGACACACCCTCGACGAGGTTGCGCAGCTGCGCGTACTCCGGCCCGGTGGCCGGCACCGACTTCGTAATGGCGAGCGCAGCCTTCGCGGACGACAGGTAGGCGATCCAGAGGTAGCCGCCCACCAGCACACCGGTGACGATGAGCGTGACCGGGTTCCAGTACCAGTGGCGTGTGCACGCACCGTATGTGTCGCAGTTGCCGGTGTGGCTGTAGCCGCCGGCTGCCGCTGCGATGAGGTTGATGAACGCGTAGAGGATGAGGAACGTCGTGATCATCAGGAAGATGGACCGACGGTGGTTGCTGCGGATCTCGTCGAAGAAGTTCGGCGGCATCACATTGCTGGGCACGCGTTCCTCCTGGGGTCTGTTCGCTGCTCGACGCCGCTCAGTCTCCCACGGGGTTCCCCTCAAGCGCCCGCATCGCGGGCTCGCTGGTACACGTTTTGGTAGTCGATGAAGACAACGACCCGTTGAACCACTCAGACCCCCGGACAAAAGAAAACCCCGCCATTCCGGGACGACAAGCATCCAGGAAGGCGGGGAAGATTGATTCGAAAACTACTGGAGGAGTCCGTAGCTCGCAACGCGGCCATGCGGCAGAACGCGCGCCCCTCGCCGCGACAAGGCACGGCACACTAGGGTCTCTGCATCCGGTTGTTCGCGCTGTCTGGGGGACGGCCACCGGCATCACAGGGGGAAGTCATGCATACCGTCATCGTCACGCTCAAGGCACAGCCCGGCAAGGGTCAGGTCATCCTCGACGCACTCGCAGCATCGCTGCCCGACACCCGCGCCTACGCCGGCTGCCAGCTCGTCGAGACCTACATCGATGAGGACGATCCCGACACCATCATCCTCTGGGAGAAGTGGGATGAGCGCGCCAGCCAGGGCAAGTACATGGCGTGGCGCGGTACGCAGACCCCGAGTGCAGAACTCGCCGGCGCTCTCGCTGCCGCACCGACGTTCGTGCACTACACGCTGAAGCCCGGCGTCTGAGCCGCGCCGAGTCGGAGCGCATCACGTCGCGGCACGCTCGGAACCAACGACGGCTCTGAGCGGCAACAACGCTGACGCTCTTGACACTCCAAGAACACGCCGAGCAAACTAGAAGTGCCCGCTACCGAGCGAGCGTTCGGTCGCCGTTCGGGTAACCGGCGGGCACAGAGGAGCCGTTCGTGGGGGACGGCCCCTCTACAACAGAGGGTTCGATTCGTCGAACCACCCACACCTCATCTATTCACCCGTTAGTCCACACCCGTTAGTCCACACCCGTTAGTCCAAAGGGGATCACCATGGCCGGAACCGTGCTTATTGCCGGTGCAAGCGGACTCGTCGGCGCCGCCGCCGTCGAGAAGTTTCTGAACGAAGGATGGGACGTCATTGCGGCTTCCCGTCGCAAGCCCGAAGTGGACTCCACCCGTCCCTTCACCCACCTTGCACTCGACCTGCAGGACCCTGCAGCGTGCCAGGAAGCCGCCAAGGGTTTGGGCAACGTCACCCACGTCATCTACACCGCAGTGTTCGAGCTTCCCGGTCTCGTGCCGGGCTGGAGCGAGCAGCGCCAGATGGACACCAACCTCCAGATGCTTCAGAACCTCCTCGAGCCGCTCACCGCAGCAGCCAAGGGTCTCAAGCACGTGAGCCTGCTGCAGGGCACCAAGGCCTACGGCGTGCACCTCAAGCCGATGCGTGTGCCGGGCCGTGAGCGTCAGCCCCGCGACAACCACAAGAACTTCTACTGGCTGCAGGAGGACTACCTGAAGGCCAAGTCGGCGAAGGACGGCTGGGCGTTCAGCATCTGGCGCCCGCAGCTCATCGTCGGACCGAACCACGGCGTGGTGATGAACCTCCCCCCGATCATCGGTGCCTATGCAGCCATCTGCAAGGAACTCGGTCGTCCGTTCAGCTTCCCCGGTGGCGCAAGCTGGGTGTGGGAGGCCGTCGACACGAACCTCGTCGCCGACGCACTCTTCTGGGGAGCCGAGGCGGAGAACGCCAAGGGCGAGACGTTCAACCTCACCAACGGCGAGGTATTCATGTGGCGTGACATGTGGCCCGCAATGGCCGAGGTGCTCGGTGTGGAGGTCGGTCCCGACAACCCCACCAGCCTCGCCGAGTTCCTGCCGGCCAACGCTGACGTATGGGACCGCATCGTCGAGAAGTACGGCCTGCGCAAGATCAAGATGAGCGAGCTCGTGGGCGAGAGCCACCACTACGCCGACTTCTGCTTCGCCTACGGCGCAACCGACACGCCGCCGCCGGCGTTCGTGAGCACCGTGAAGATCAAGAAGGCCGGCTTCTGTGGTGTTGCTGACACCGAAGAGAACTTCTGCTACTGGCTGCGCAAGCTCCAGGAGCGCAAGGTGCTTCCCACCTACTGAGTCTCAACGTTCCTCCGTTGGTCGTTCGCCGGCGTGTCTTTCGGGATACGCCGGCGTTCGGCATTTTCGGCCCCGCCCCCCTCACGTTCTCGGTCTCGAAAATGCACGAAACGAGCGTTTTGGGGACCGAGAACAACGGGGGTGTTTGGTTCTCGGTCTCGAACGTGCACGAAACGAGCGTTTTGGGGACCGAGAACAATGGGGGTTAGCTCCAGCCGCCGTCGTGACTGACCACCTGGCCGAAGATGAACGACGACGACTCTGACGCAAGGAACAGCGCCAACTCTCCGCTCTCCTCGGGCTTGCCGATGCGGCCGGCCGGCACCTCGAGCGGCAGACGCTCCTGGAACTTCGGATTCGCAAGCGTCTCGGGCGGGTAGTAGGCGGGGTTCGCCACGTAGTTCTGCGCGATGGCGTTGAGGCGCACGTTGTGACGCGCGAGGTCGTGACCTGCAGAGCGCACGAACGCCAGTTGCGCAGCACGCGCCGTTACGTACGCAACGGTCTGCGGCGACATGCGACGCAGCGGCGACGACGACCCGGTGACCACGATGGATCCACTGCGCCGGGCGATCATCTGCGGCGCCACTGAGCGCACGATGCGCATGAGTGGATGCACCATGTGATCGAAGCCGGCATGCCATTCGCTGTCCTCGATGTCGACGGTCTTCGCCTTGTATGCGGGGTACTCGAAGTTCGCAACGACAGCGTCGAGATGACCGCACCGCTCGATCAGCGCGCTTGCGTCATCGGCTCCGAGCAACGGGCTCTCGTCGGCGATCACGTCGGCACCCTCGGTGCGGAAGAACTGGGTGATGTCCGGCCCCATGAAGGTGTCGGCACTGGTGATGAGGATTCGTTTGCCTGCGAGTCGATCGGACATGTACCTCATGTTGTCACGACCGGATAACCCCTTAGTCATACGCAAAAAGAAAGTTTCGGAAAATCGCTGATTGACGCACTAATTCGTGACACCCCTTTGTTGAACTATGCGGACAAGGAGGAGTTCATTGATGAACAGCGAAATCGTCGACACCGGCTTCCGGGCAGAGATCCCCTACGAGGAGTGGGAGCGGGTGAACAAGTTGCGCAACATCCTGTCCGACGACGAGCGCAGCCCGCTTGGGCGCATCCATCTCTCGTCCGATGGTGAGCGTCGAACTTGGCAGGCATCCGACAGCTATCGCGCCATCCGCTATCGAGGCGGTGCCGACAAGGGGACCTATTCGGTGAGCCTGTCACCCATCATCACGGCCTATGCGTCCATCTGTGCAGTACGAGACGGTGACACGGTGCTCGAGCGGTACACCACGCAGGACGGCGACGTGAAGGTGCACCTCACCGGCGCCGGTGGGTCGCTCGCCTTCGACGAACTGCTCGGGGAAGCTCCCGATATCAACGAGATGTTCGTACCCGCCTCCGTGTACGCAACGGCGAGGGCCAATATCAACGACCTCCGCTACGCCTGGGCGCTCGCCACCATGCCCCGAGTGAAGGGCGCTGACGAGGACGACGAACTCGACCCGTCGATCTATCAGTTCTCCATCAACAACGGCCAGATTGGCGCTCGCGCCCTGCATCCTCCCGTGGGTGTGAGCGAGTCGTACGTCGAAGCAGTCACCACGGGTGAGAACGTGTGGGTGCTGATGGATGCACAGCTCATGAAGGGTTTCCTCGATGCCATCGAGCTGCTCGAGATCCCGCTCAACGACCGCGAGGCCGAGACACGGGACTTCCTGCTCGACTTCGTCGTCACGGCGAGTGCCGATGGGCCTATCCATGTTTCCGGCACCGATGTGGACGGCATCATCATGCCGCTGCACTCACGTGCGAAGCGAAATCAGGATCACGTTCGCAGTGTCATCCGCGAGACATTCGACGCAGTTGCCGCAACACTCGGCGAGCAGGGTCTCTTCCCGCTGTCGCGCCAGGAGGTGCCGGTGTTCGGCCGGTTCGACGCCCTCGAGAATCCCACGTGGCTACAGGTGTTCACGGTGGTTCTGCGTGGCGTGGAGTCGTCGCACGAACTACTGAAAGAACTCAACGACCTCAATCAACACCTCAGCTACGCACCGCTGTTCCACGAGGTCACCGAAGAGGGTGTCGGACAGATCGTCACACGAATCGATCTGCTGGCCGAGGCTCTCGATCCCGTCGAACTCGCTGCTGCCGTGAAGCGCATCGTTCAGGTCGCCACCGACATCACACCAGCGCTCGCCGCCTTCTTCGGGGGAGAGCCACTGAGCGATCCCGCTGTCGAACGTTGGCAGCACTATCGGTCCACCGTGGTCGAGGCCGAACTCGTTCCGGAATCACCCGTCGCCATCACCGGTGAGGCCGGCGTGGAACCGTGGCCGTTCCCCGGCCCGGTGTGGGTGATCACCGGCTGGAACCCGCAAGGTGTGTCGCTCGGCGACGAGCGGCACGAGTACGTCAACCAGAAGGTCGCCGAGGACGTCATCAGTAACGGCGGCCGCTACGTGTTGGGTGTCGGTCGAAGCGCCGATGGGGAGCATGTCGAGCCGAGCATCATTGCGTGGAAGATCGATAGGGAGTTCGCTCGCGCCATGGGGAACCGGGCTAACCAGGACGCCATCTTCGAGATCGACGCCGATCAGGTGTACCTGCTCGCCTGTGGCGACGATCGCGTGGAGACCTGGCCGCGCCGGACCTCCTGAGCACACCGAGCACCCCGAGCACGTCGAGCACACCGAAACGCTCGAGATCTCGGTCGAATTTCTGTGAGGGGGTCACAGAAAATCGACCGAGATCCGGGAAGGTGGGTCAGGCCGCTGCCGCGAACTCCTCGAAGGTGCTGCGGTGCAGCCCCACGAGCTGCTCCATCGTCACGTCGCCCCAGGTGTAGCCGCCGGCGATGGTCACCACGATCGGCACGCCCTGGCGTGCGGCCCATTCGGCCACCAGCCGTTCACGCCAGCGCAGCATGCCAGCGCGCACGCCGGTGTTGAACGGGTCCATACCCGCGTTGTAGAGAACGAAGTCCCACGGGCCGAGGCGCGTGGCGCGCTGGAGGGCCCGCTGCACCCTCGGCAGGTACTGCTCCGGCGAGGCGAAATCGAGATCGGAGTCGGCATCGTCGGTGTCCGGCTTCCACCAGTCGAACGACGACGTCGACACGTCGATCTGCACCACGCCGAGGTGACGGGTCATCTCGTAGGTTCCCCCGCCGCAGTGCGCATCGAGGTCGAGCACCAAGATGCGCTCCGCCCCATGGTCGCGGGCACGCTGCGCCGCAACGGCCAGACCGTTGAAGGTGCAGTACCCGCTGCCCGACGAGCGCGACGCATGGTGGAGGCCCGACGACAGGGTGCCCGCCCAGTGGTCGCCACCCAGCAGCACCGCATCGGTTGCCGCCACGAGCCCCGTGTTGTGCGCCAGTGCCATGGTGTACACGCCCTCGTCCCAGGTGAAGCCCTGGGACTGCGCGAGGGGGAGGTTGTCGCCCGTCTTCACGGCATGGAGGTACTCACGCTCGTGAAGCCGCCGGAGCAGTGCCTCGGTCTCCTTCTTCGAGCCGGCCGGGTCCGCGATGTTCACGGACCTGACACGGCGCTCGAGGAGACTCGCTGCGATCAGCGCCGACTTGCGCGTGGTGTCGAACGCATGCTCGCAGGCGGTGTACTGGTCGTTGTAGAAGACGCTGTTGAGTACTGCGGTCATGCGGCCACCGTGAATGCGCTTGCGTGCACGAGCACGTCGTCCCACACCAGGGCCTGGCCCACCACACGCTTGCCCGACACGTGGTGCTCGCGGCCGAGGCCCACCCCGGGTGCCAGTTCGCTCTTGCCGTCGGCAAACCGACGCAGGAACTGCAGGGCCTTGGTGGCCGACGGGGTTCCACGCACCTCATCGGGCGCGTCGAAGAGGGCCGATCGCACGATGGCCTCCCACTGGCAGGCAAACATGTCTGCGTTTGCGAACACGTCGGCAGCCACCACACGGCGACCGTGACTGACGATGACGCCGCACTGACCCGGGAGCGGGCCCATACCGATCAGTTCGCCTGCCGCTGCACCGATGGCATCGTCGCGGTCGAACATGCTGTCGGCCTCGATGAGTGATGACGTTGGGTTGAGCAACGCCGAGCGCTGCAGCTCGTTGTTGATGACGTGCCACACCTCGCCCTGGTCGGAGAACTTCGTCCCCGAGTGACGGATGCTGTTGAGCACGCCCTCCTCCTTGGCACGACGCACTCGACGTGATGCGAGCATGCGCCCACGGCCGAACTCTCGGCCACCGCTCCAACGACCCTGCTCCACGCAGGACACAGGGATGTCAATGGTTGCGCCGGCCGGCACGAGCACGCTGACGTTCAACGTGCGGCTCTGCCGGCCACCGGTAACGGTCTCGCCCTCGACGAGCAGGACCGGGTTGTGGGTGGGGTTGAACACCTGGAGGGTGGGCACCTCTGCGTCGGGACGCTCGGTGATGTGGACGCCGACGGACGGACCGGTGGTGATCACCTGGCCGTGCTGACGGATGTAGACGGGGAACAGGGACACGCCCATACGGGTGACGGGGTGGCCAACGGATGCGAGCTCAAGGATGTTGAGCATGGTGGGTGGGAGCTCCTTCTGGAGGGTGAACGGAATGGATTGATGAATGGATGGGAGGGGTGATCGGTTGATCAGTTGTGCAGTGATGACGGGGGACCGTCGAGATGTGACAGTCAGGACGCCCGCCGGATGCGGCTGACCACCCACGACACGTCGACGTACCGGTCGGTGAGCCAGTTGCGCACCCTGCGCCGCTCGCTGTGGGCAATCGTTTCCGGGGTGCCCTGCGTGCGGTGCCACCAGTCGAGTGCGTGCTCTGCGTAGATGATCCCTGCGATCGGCCGTGCCGCGCGGATGGCCTCGAGCACTTCGATGGGGTCGTGGCCGTGGGACACGAGGATCGCGAATCCCATCGAGGGCCCGCGGTTCACACCCATGTGGCAGTGCACCATCACCTTGCGGGTGGGGTCTGCCAGGGCCTCGCGTGCCGCCTGCACGCCCTGCTCAAACCACGCATCGGGCTGCTCGTAGCCCGCATCGTGTGTGCCGAACCAGTGGTAACGGATGTGCGGTGCGTACTGTTCGACGAACCGCCTGTCGTCGCACTCGCCGCGCACGTCGATGATGTCGGTGATGCCGGCATCCACCCAGGCCTGCAACTGCTCGAGGGCACGCTGCATGGACCGGGTGTCGAGGTCTCCGCTCAGTGCGACACGGTCGGCAGCCCAGCAGATGCTGCGCCACATACCTGCCGGGTTGAGGTTCTCGCCGAGGGGCTCGGCTGCGGGGTGCAAGTTCAGGCCTGCGCCGCGCACCGTGTTTCCGGTGTTGAGGTTCGTGTTGGTCGGGAGGTTTGCGTTCGGGGTGAGTGCTGTCATACCGGAGTGAACGCAACGACACCCCGAACGCGTGATCTGCTCTCGCGGGTCAGCGGTTCGCCCGACGTTCCGACGCCGCCACCCGATCGGCGAGCGTGACGTCGCGGCGATTGCTCAGCTTGCCCCAGCCCTGCCGCTCGGCGAGCCTCGCTCTCGTGTCGTCGCCGATCTCGCTCCAGATCGCTGCACTCGCCCTCCAGAGCTCGCCTGCCGCGCTGGCGGCACCTGTGATCGAGAGGTCGGCTGCGTTCCTTGCGAGACGGATGGCCTGCTGCGCACGCGCGAGCGCAGAGGCGGACACGGGAAGCGGTGTGTCGGTGATCTCGATCTTGAGGTCGTCGGCAGCGAGGCTCGTGGGCACGATGGCCTCAGCCGTCTGGTCTCCGTCGTACGACCGAACCGGTGCGAGCGCCAGCAGCACGAGTGTGCGTGCGTGGATCACCCGAACCCATGCACCCGCTGCGGGTCGGTGGAAGTGCACGAACAGCCGGCCGCCGCCGAGTAGTTCGACCTGGTAGTCGGCAACCTTCCGTAGGTAGCGCGGCGCCGGAGCGCTGTACACCGAATACATCGGTGGGGCCAGCAGTTCAAATCGGTCGACCTCGTCCATGGGTTCGAGGGCGAGGCTGTGCCGAATCATCGCCTGCCTCGCGACACCCATGTTGTGCCAGCCAGCGAGGCCGTCATCGTTATCGCGTTCGACGATGCGATCGTTGATGAAGCGCGCAACAGACGCCAGCGTGCGGTTGTTCGGAGCAACCTCTCGGCAGAGCTGCGCCACCCTGCGCGCCAGCTGCGGATCCCGTTCCACGAAGTCGCCAAGATCTGGCTGCGCCACGATGAACAGGTCGGCCGTCGCGCGTACTGCGGGCTGCAGCATGCGCCGCAGTCCAGGAACGTGATCGAGGTCGCCACCGGCGATGGTGTGCGCAAGCTCCAGCGAGGCCACTGCGCGTGTGAGGTACGGCGAGCGGTCGTCGCGCGACACGGTGTTCAGCAGTGCGAGTTGTCCGAGTTGCCGGGCCGCATAGTTCGAGCCGCGCATGGCGCGCAGCGACGGCATGTCGTCCTCGAGCGGCACACCGAGCCGGCGCGCAGTGATGTCGGGCGAGTAGTGAAGGGTGAGCAGTTCCGATGCCTGCCCGGTGCCGATGAGCGCGGTGATTACCGACCGTCTCGTGGACGGGGCGAACTCGATAGAGACGAGTTGATCGGGCTCCACATAGTCGACGGTGATCACGGCACCGTTGCCGAGGTTCAGTTCGGCAACACCGGCCGGGCCGGGCGTGGACGCTGTGCACGAGCGGTTGCCGTCCTCGTCGACGGAAGCAACCAGTCGTTGGTCAAAGATCGGGGGATTCATCGTGCACCTCCCGCCAGCGACGCGGCGGTAGCTCGACGCACGACGTCGAGAATGCAGTCACCAGTGCGCTTGAGGGCCTGGCGCTGTGCGGCCAGCTGCCGCCCGCCCGTGGGGAACAGACCCCGGCGCTTGCCGGCGTACCAGAGCGACGGCCAGAGCAGTGCGCGCACTTCGGCTGCACCGGCGCGGGGCTTGGGTGCGGCGCTGTAGTCGCAGTTCGGGTCCGACCCGATGGTCACGTAGGTGAGGGCACCCGACACCACCCACGGTTCCTGACCCGATGTCTCGAACCACGTGCGCAGGTCGTCGATTCCCTCGCCAGCCCGAGCGCCTGGGCGATCGGCGGCGGCACCGGGCTGGAGGTCGTTCAGGGGAACGGGTGGCGCCCCCTTGCGGTAGTACACCCGCTCGTCGAGCTCCTCATCCCGATATCCGCGCAGCAGGTCGCTGACGAGGTTCCGGGCTACCGCTCGACAGTATGAGCCGGCCCTGGCCGGGTCCAGCAGTTCGTGCGGGCGTTGCACTCGCTCCCAGATCCGGCTCCGGACGTCGGCGAGGATCTCGTCCTCGGGAACCTTGACCCGCTTGCCGGCGAGGAGCCCCTCGGCGAACTCGCGGGCCTTCGTCGAATCGATCCAGGCATAGGCCGCTGCGGCAAAGTCGCTGGTAGCGGGATCGGTTGTGGCCACTCGGGTCCTCCTGGGCGCGTGTGTAGAACGGTGCATACCACTGAACGACGGGCCCGTGCCGAGATGTGACATCCGGGGGGTTCCGCAGACTCCGTACGGGGTCAAGGCTTGAGCAAGTCTTGATACTTCGAATACCGTGTATCCCTACGTCGGGCGGTGCAGTGCACGCTCAGAGTAAGAAAAGTGTGGACACCGTGGCCTGTTGTCCGTACCCTGACTCCGAATGCAGGAGGAATCATGAGTTTGGGTGGGAAATCCACAATGCGCCTTGGCGTGGTGATTGCAGCACTGACTGCTGCAATCGTGACGCTTGGAGCGAGCTTTGGTGCGCCTGCGGCGCACGCTGTTCCTGGAGTTGCAAGTACGTTCGTCCCCGTTGCGCCGTTCGTCGCTATCGACACCCGCAACGACGTCTTCGTGGCAAACGGAGCGACGCCGAAAGGCAAGCGGCCCGCCAAGTCGACCACCATCGTCACGGTGGGCGGTCTCGGTGGAGTGCCTGCCGACGGTTCCGTGTCGGCCGTGCTCATCACGCTCGCTGGTTATTTCCCGGCACGAGACATCTCGGCGATGACGGTGTGGGACGGCGTGGGTGCTCGCCCAACTCGCGCCTCGTACTACACGCACACGTTGCGCAACATCGTCGGCCTCATCGTGCCGGTCGACTCCCTTGGTCGTCTCGCCCTGTGGGTCGAACAGAAGATGTACGTCGCCATCGATGTGTATGGCTATTTCTCCACTACGGCGTCAGCGGCAGTTGGCGCAACGGGCGCGAAGGGTGACACCGGCATTCAGGGTCTCCAGGGCG